>NZ_JAANNX010000003.1:0-371773 GCF_013363615.1 Streptomyces sp. CAI-85
GCGGCGGTGTCGGCGTTCGGGGTGAGCGGCACCAACGCGCACGTCATCCTCGAAGCCCCGCCCGCGCCCGTCACGCCCCCGGCCCCGGAGAGCGCCGACGAAGCGGCCCTGGTGACCACCGTCCTGCCCTGGGTGATCTACGCCCGCACCCACGACGCCCTCCGCGCCCAGGCGTCCCGGCTCGCCGACCACCTCGGCACCACCGCCCGGGCAGCCTCGGCGGACGTGGCGCACGCGCTGACCGCCACCCGTACCGCCTTCGACGAACGGGCCGTGGTCGTCGCCGCCGACCCGGCCGCCGCGCTGCGCGCCCTGGCCCGCGGGGAGGACCCCGCCGACGTGGTGCGCGGCACCGCCCGCCCGGACGCCACCGACGGCAAGACCGTCTTCGTCTTCCCGGGACAGGGCTCCCAGTGGCACGGCATGGCCGCCGAACTCCTCGACACCGCACCGGTGTTCGCCGCCGCGATCGAGGAGTGCGAGGCCGCTTTCGCCCCCTACGTCGACTGGTCCCTGACCGACGTGCTGCGCGGCGCCGAGGGCAGCCCCGACCCCGACCGCACCGACGTCCTCCAGACCGCCTTGTTCGCCGTGATGGCCGGACTGGCCGCCCTGTGGCGCTCCTACGGCGTCACCCCGGACGCCGTCGTCGGGCACAGCCAGGGAGAGGTGGCCGCCGCGTACGTGGCGGGCGGGCTCGGCCTGGAGGACGCCGCCCGGATCGTGGCCCTGCGCGCCCGCGCCCTGGAGAGCCTGTCCGGCCGCGGCGGCATGGTGGCCGTCGCCCTGCCCGAGGCCGAGGTCGCCGCCCGGCTCGCCGAACGCTGGCCCGGACGGCTCTCCATCGGTGTCGTCAACGGCCCCTCCGCCGTGGCCGTCTCCGGCGACCTGGACGCCCTGGACGAACTGCGTCTCGTCTACGCGGCCGAGGGCGTGCGCACCAGCGTCATCCCGATCGACTACGCCTCCCACTCCCCGCAGACCGACGCCCTGCGCGCCCCGCTGCTCGACACCGTCGCCGGCCTCGCCCCGCGCACCGGCACGATCCCGATGCTCTCCACCGTCACCGCCGACTGGCAGGACACCGCGGGACTCGACGCCGGCTACTGGGCGGACAACCTGCGCCGCACCGTGCGCTTCGAGGAGGCCACCCGCAGGCTCGCCGACACCGGGCACACCGTCTTCATCGAGGTCAGCGCCCACCCCGTGCTGACCGGCGCGATCCAGGAGACGCTGGAGCACCACCGCACCCCGGCCCGCCCGGTCGTCACCGGCTCCCTGCGCCGCGGACAGGGCGGACTCGACCGCTGGCTGCGCTCGGTCGCCGACCTGCACACCCAGGGCGTGCGCGTCGACTGGTCCGCCGCCTTCGGACCCGCCCCGCGCCGAGCGGGACCGGCCCCCCTGCCCACCTACGCCTTCCAGCGCGAGCGGTACTGGCTCGACGCCACCCGGTCGCCCGAACTCGCCGCGCCCACCGGCGGCGACGACGGCTTCTGGGGCCTCCTCGACGGACAGGATCCCGAGCGGCTCGCCGCGACCCTCGGCCTGTCGGCCCCCGAACTCGCCCCGCTGCTGCCCGCGTTGACGTCCTGGCGGGAACGCCGGCTGGCCGACGGTGCCTTGGACCGCTGGCGCCACCGCGTGGTGTGGCGGCCGGTCCGCGCGAACCGTCGCCCGGCGGGGGACTGGATCCTCGTCGTCCCCGACACCCACACCGACCACCCGGACGTACCGGCACTGGCCGCCGCGCTGGAGACCGCGGGCGCCCGCCCGGTCACGGTCCCGGTCCCGGCGGACGCCGACCGTGCCGCGCTCGCCGCACTCCTGCCCGCCGAGGCCACCGCCGACGCCACCGCCGTGGTCTCCCTGCTCGGCCTCGCCGAGGGCCCCCTCGACGGCCACACCGCCCTGCCGCGCTCCTACGCCGCCCAGGTCGCCCTGACGCAGGCCCTGGACGACACCGGTACGGCGGCACCGCTGTGGTTCCTGACCCGGGGCGCCGTCTCCACCGGCGCCGGGGATCCGGTGACCGACCCCGAACAGGCCCTGGTGTGGGGCTTCGGGGCGATCCTCGCCGCCGAGAACCCCGCCCGCGCCGGCGGCCTCGTCGACCTGCCCGAGCGGCCCGACGCCCGCGCCTGGGAGCGGACCGTCGCCCTTCTCGCCGACCGCCGCCCCGGCCACGAACGCGAGATCGCCGTCCGGTCCTCGGGGCTCCTGGCCCGCCGCCTGGTGCCCGCCGGTCCCTTCCCGCCCGCGCCCGCGTCCGGCGACGGCTGGACGCCGGCCGGCACCACACTGATCACCGGCGGATCCGGCGCCCTCGGCGGCCACCTCGCCCGCTGGCTCGCCGCCCGCGGGGCCGCACACCTGCTGCTGGTCAGCCGACGCGGCCTCGACGCGCCCGGCGCCGCCGAACTCGCCGCCGAACTGGAGGAGTCGGGCGCCCGCGTCACCATCGCCGCCGCCGACGTCGCCGACCGCGAGCAACTCGCCGCCGTGCTCGCGCTGGTCCCACCGGACCTGCCCCTGACCTCCGTCGTGCACACCGCCGCCGCCCTCCACGACGCCCTCATCGGCGAGTTGACCCCCGACCACCTCGACCGCTCCCTGCGCGCCAAGGTGACCGGCGCCCGCAATCTGCACGACCTCACCCGGGACACCGACCTGTCGGCGTTCGTCCTCTTCTCGTCCGTCGCCGGACTGTGCGGCATCCCCGGCCAGGCCAACTACGCCCCCGGCAACGCCTATCTGGACGCGCTCGCCGACCGGCGGCGCGCGGCCGGGCTGCCCGCGACCTCGATCGCCTGGGGACACTGGGCGGGCGACGGCATCGCCGCCGACGGCGCCGAGGAGACCCTGCTCCGGCACGGACTGGTCTCCCTCCCGCCGGCGGACGCCCTCACCGTCCTCGGCCGCATCCTCGACCACGACGAACCGCACCTCGTGGTCGCCGACGCCGACTGGCCCGCGCTCTTCCGCCGCCACCCCAACCCGCTCGCCGCCGAACTCCCCGGCGTCCGGGCCCGGTCGGCGGAGAACACCACCGAGACCGACGTCCGCCCCGACCGCTGGGCCGGACTCGGCCCGGCCGAACTGCGCCGCGAACTCCTCACCGTCGTCAGGGCGCAGGCCGCCGCCGTGCAGGGCCACGCCACCCCCGACGCCATCGACCCGACCCGGGCCTTCCGCGCCCACGGCTTCGACTCCCTGATGTCGGTCGAGTTGCGCAACCGGGTCTCCGGGGCGGTGGGCCGACAGCTCCCCGCCACCCTCGTCTACGACCACCCCACCCCCGCCGCCCTGACCGACTGGCTGGTCACCGAACTCTCCGGCCACACCGCCCAGTCGGACACCCCGGCCACGGCGGCGCGCACGGCCGCGGACGACGATCCGGTGGTGATCGTCGGCATGGCCTGCCGCTTCCCCGGCGGAGTGTTCTCCCCCGAGGACCTGTGGCGCCTGGTCACGGACGGCACCGACGCCCTCACCGAGTTTCCCGCCGACCGCGGCTGGGACCTCGACCGCCTCTACAGCGCCGACCCGGACCAGCCCGGCACCTCCTACGCCCGGCACGGCGGATTCCTCGACTCGGTCGCCGACTTCGACCCGGAGTTCTTCGGCGTCTCTCCGCGCGAGGTCCCGGCGATCGACCCCCAGCAGCGCCTGCTCCTGGAGACCACCTGGGAGCTGTTCGAACGGGCGGGCATCGACCCGACCGGCCTGCGCGGCAGCCGCACCGGCGTCTTCGCCGGGATCTCCGGCCGCGACTACGCGGGCCGCACCCAGGACGTGCCCGCCGAACTGGAGGGCTACCTCGGTATCGGCACGGCGGGCAGCGTGGCGTCCGGGCGGATCTCGTACACCTTCGGTTTCGAGGGGCCCGCGGTGACGGTGGACACGGCCTGCTCGTCGTCGCTGGTCGCGCTGCATCTGGCCGCGCAGTCGCTGCGGGCGGGGGAGGCCGATCTCGCGGTCGCCGGCGGTGTGCTGGTGATGTCCACCCCGACCGTCTTCGTGGAGTTCAGCCGCCAGCGGGCGATGTCACCGGACGGCCGGTGCAAGGCGTATGCGGCGGGTGCGGACGGGACCGGATGGGCCGAGGGTGTGGGCCTGTTGCTGGTGGAGCGGTTGTCGGACGCGCGGCGGCTGGGGCACGAAGTGCTTGCGGTGGTGCGGAGTTCGGCCGTCAACCAGGACGGTGCCTCCAACGGGCTTACTGCGCCCAGTGGTCCGTCGCAGCAGCGGGTGATCCGGCAGGCGCTGGCGGCGGGCGGGCTGGGCCCGGCCGATGTCGACGCCGTCGAGGGCCACGGCACCGGCACCACCCTCGGCGACCCCATCGAGGCGCACGCGCTCATCGAGACGTACGGCAAGGACCGCCCCGCCGAACGGCCGTTGTGGCTCGGCTCGGTGAAGTCCAACATCGGGCACACGCAGGCCGCCGCCGGTGCCGCCGGGGTGATCAAGATGATCCAGGCGATCCGGCACGGGGTCCTGCCCAGGACCCTGCACGTGGACGAGCCGTCCCCGCACGTCGACTGGTCGTCCGGCGCGGTGGAGCTGCTCACCGAGGCCCGCGACTGGCCCTCGGTCGACCGGCCGCGCCGTGCGGCGGTGTCGGCGTTCGGGGTGAGCGGCACCAACGCGCACGTCATCCTCGAAGCCCCGCCCGCCGAGCCCTCGGTACCCGAGCAGGGCACCGCGCCCGCCGTACTGCCGTGGGTCCTCTCCGCCCGCACCTCCGAAGCACTGCGGGCCCAGGCCGAACGGCTCACCGCCCACCTCCACGACTCCCGCCCCGACCTCCTGGACGTGGCCTTCTCCCTCGCCACCACCCGGGCCGCGCTGGAGGAACGGGCCGTGGTCGTCGGCGACCCGGAAGGTCTGCGCGCCCTGACCGACGGCACCTCCGCGCCGACCGTGATCACCGGTTCGGCCTCCCAAGGGGGCGGTCTGGCCTTCCTCTTCACCGGCCAGGGCAGCCAACGCGCCTCGATGGGGCGCGAGTTGTACGACACGTATCCGGCGTTCGCCGACGCCTTCGAGGAGGTCGCCGCCGTCCTCGATCCGCTCCTGGACCGCCCGCTCGCCGAGGTGATCGCCTCCGGGGACGGTCTGGACGACACCGTGTTCACCCAGCCGGCCCTGTTCGCCGTCGAGGTCGCCCTGTTCCGGCTGTACGCGTCCTGGGGCGTCCGCCCCGACTTCGTGGCCGGGCACTCCGTGGGCGAGATCACCGCGGCGCATGTCGCCGGTGTGCTGTCGCTGCCGGACGCGGCCACGCTGGTCGCCGCCCGGGCCCGGCTGATCGGCGCGCTCCCGTCCCGGGGCGCCATGGCCGCCGTCCAGGCCACCGAGGAGGAGGTCAGGGCCGAACTGCCCGACGGCGTGGACGTCGCCGCCGTGAACGGACCCCGCTCGGTCGTCGTCTCCGGTGACACCGAGGCCGTCCACGCGCTCGCCGCCGCCTTCGCGGAGCGCGGCCGGCGCACCCGGCACCTGACCGTCAGCCACGCCTTCCACTCCGCGCACATGGACGCCGCGCTCGACGACTTCCGGACGGTCGTCGCCGCCCTGGCCTACGAGCCGCCGCGGATCCCCGTGGTGTCCGCGCTCACCGGGCGGATCGCCGCCGAAGGGGACCTGACCACCGCCGAGTTCTGGGTACGGCACGTGCGGGACGCCGTCCGCTGGGCCGACGCGGTCCGCGCGCTCGACGCCGCGGGCGTGTCGACCTACCTCGAACTCGGCCCCGACGGCACCCTGAGCGCCCTGGTGCGGCAGACCCTCGGCGACACCGACGGCACATCCGGCACCACGGCCGACGTCGTCGCCGTACCCGCGCTGCGCCGGGACCGTTCCGAGCCGGCGACCGCGCTCACCGCGCTCGCGCACGCCCACGTCCGCGGTCACGCCGTGGACTGGGCCGCCTGCTTCGCGGGCAGCGGGGCCCGGCGCGTCGATCTGCCGACGTACGCCTTCCAGCGCCGCCGGTTCTGGCTGGAGCCCGGTACGGCCGCCGACGCGGACGCGCTCGGCCTCGGCAGTGTCGACCATCCCGTGCTCGCGGCCGCCGTGCCGCTGCCCGGCACCGACGGGCTGGTGCTCAGCGGCTCGCTGTCGCCGCGCACCCACCCCTGGCTCGCCGACCACGTCGTCCTCGGCACCCCCGTGCTGCCCGGCGCCGCCCTGGTCGAACTGGCCTTCCTGGCCGCCGAGTCGGCCGGCACCGGCCGACTCGGGGAACTCGTGGTCGAGACACCGCTGACCCTGCCCCGGCAGGGCGCAGTGAAGATCCAGGTGGCCGTCGACGCCCCCGACGCCGCCGGGGACCGGCCCGTCACCGTCCGCTCCCAGGCGCCCGGCGCCGACTGGGTCCGGCACGCCACCGGCATCCTCGAAGCGGGGCCGGGAGCCGCCGCCGACCGCATCGACGTCTGGCCGCCCGCCGACGCCGAACCCGTCCCCGTGGACGAGGTGTACACGGCCCTGGCCGCCACCGGCCTGGAGTACGGCCCGGCGTTCCGCGGCGTGCGCGAGGCATGGCGGGACGGCGACACCTACTACGCCGACGTCGTCCTCCCCGAGGAGCGGCGCGCGGAGACCACCGGGTTCGGCATCCACCCGGCCCTGCTCGACGCGGCCCTCCAACTCCCGGGCCTGCACGGGGAGTCCGAGGGACCCACGCGTCTTCCGTTCGCCTACCGGGGTGTCGCCCTGCACGCCACCGGCGCCACCGCGCTGCGGGTCCGGCTGACCGCGACCGCGGCGGACACCTTCAGCCTGCTCGCCGCCGATCCGACCGGCGCGCCCGTGGTCTCGGTGGACTCCCTCACCACCCGTCCGGTGCGCGCGGCCGCCGACGGCCTGTACGCCCTCACCTGGCCGTCCCTGGCGGACAGTTCGGCGGGCGGAGCCGAACCCTTCGACTGGACCGAGGTGCGTCTCGGCGAGGTCCCGGACGGCGCGAGCACCCCGCAGCGGGTCCGTGCCGCGCTGGACCAGGCCCTCACCACCGTGCAGGACTGGCTCGAGGGCGCGACGTCCGAGCGGCTCGTCGCCGTCACCCGCGCGGCCGTCGTCGTACACCCCGGCGAGGCACCGGATCCGGTCGCCGCCGCGGTCTGGGGCCTGCTGCGCTCCGCACAGACCGAGAACCCCGGCCGCATCGTCCTCGTCGACACCGACGGCAGCCCCGAGGCCGCCGCCGCGCTGGCCGCAGCCGTGGCCACCGGGGAACCCCAACTCGCCCTGCGCGGCGCCGACATCCACGTACCGCGCCTGGCGCCCGCCGACTCCGCACAGGCACCGGCCGAGCGCTGGAACCCGGACGGCACGGTCCTGATCACCGGCGGCACCGGCACCCTCGGCGCCCTGATCGCCCGTCACCTGGTCGCCCGAAGGGGCGTACGCCACCTGCTGCTCGCCTCCCGCGGCGGCGCGGAGGCGCCGGGCGCCGCCGAACTCCGGGCCGAACTCGTCGCATCGGGCGCCGAGGGCGTCGTCCTCGCGGCCGTCGACACCGCCGACCGCGACGCGCTGGCCGAGACGCTCGCCGCGATCCCGGACGCGCACCCGCTGACCGCCGTGGTCCACACGGCCGGTGTCGTGGACGACGGAATCACCACCGCGCTCACCCCCGACCGCCTGGACACCGTGCTGCGCCCGAAGGCGGACGGCGCCTGGCATCTGCACGAACTCACCGCCCACCTGCCGCTGGACGCGTTCGTCCTGTACTCGTCGGTGGCCGGGGTCCTCGGCTCACCGGGTCAGGGCTCCTACGCCGCCGCCAACACCTTCCTCGACGCCCTCGCCGCGCACCGCCGCGCCCACGGGCTGCCCGCCCAGTCCCTGGCCTGGGGCCAGTGGGAGCAGGCCAGCGGCATCACCGGCCATCTCACCGCCGCCGACCTCGCCCGCGCCCGGCGGGCCGGTCTGCGGCTCATCGCCACCGACCGCGGCACCGCGCTGTTCGACCGGGCGCTCGCCGCCCCGGCCGCCCACGCGGTACCCGCACCCCTCGACCTGGCGGCGCTCGGCGACCTCCAGCCGCTCCCTGCCCTCCTGCGCGACCTGGTGCGCCCGTCTCGCCGTACGGCCCGCGCGGCCGCCGACGGGCCGGCGCTGTCCGCCAGCCTCGCCGGGCAAGGCGGCGAGGAGCGGCGGGAGATCCTGGTGGCCCTCGTCCGGGAGGAGGCCGCCGCCGTCCTGGCCGCCCGGCCCGAATCGGTGGGCGCGCAGGCCCCGTTCAACGATCTGGGCCTCGACTCCCTGGCCGCCGTCGAACTGCGCAACCGCCTCACCGCCGTCTCCGGGCTGCGCCTCGCCGCCACGGTCACCTTCGACCACCCGACCCCGGCCGAACTGGCCGCCCACCTCGACGACCTGCTCGCCGCGGCGCCCCCGGAGGAGCCGGCCGCCGTCCACGCCCCCCGGCAGGGCGCCGACGACCCGCTGTCCACGCTCTACCGGCGGCTGGCCGCCGAGGGGAAGTTCACCGACGCCTCCGCGCTCATCGGCGTCGCCTCCGCGCTGCGCACCCGGTTCGCGGCTGCCGACCGAGACCGGCACCGCAAGCCGCCTCTGCACCTGGCACGCGGCGGGGCGGAGACGGCCGTCGTCTGCTTCCCCGCGCTCAGCGCCATCTCCGGACCGCACGAGTACGCCCGCTTCGCCCATGAATTCCAGGGCGAACGCGATCTGTTCGTGCTGCCCTCACCCGGCTGGGCCCCCGGCGACCCGCTGCCCGACAGCCTCGACACCTTCCTCGCCCTGCACGCCGAGACGGTCCGCGAGACCGTCGGCGAGGACCGGCCGTACGTGATCCTCGGCCGGTCCATGGGCGGCTGCCTCGCCAGTGCCGTCGCCGCCCGCCTGGAGGCGCAGGGCCGCGGCCCCGCCGGGCTCGTCCTGGTCGACACCTACCCCATCGACAGCGCCGTCCGCGAGGGCATGGGGGAATGGTGGATGACGGCCATGCTCACCGGCATGGTCGACCGCATCGAGACCTACGACATGGTCTGGAGCGACGCCAGCCTCACCGCGATGGGCGGCTACAACAACCTGTTCGCCCCCTGGCGGCCCGAGGCACTGGCCGCGCCCGTCTTCTCCGTGCGCGCCGACACCCCGCTGCGGCACACCGTCGTCGACCCGACGGGGCGGCACGACTGGCGCGCCTACTGGCCCGTCCCGCACGAGACCGAGGACGTGCCCGGCGACCACTTCACGCTCCTGGAGGAGCACACCCCGACGACCGCGGCCGCGGTACGGCGCAGACTCCACGCGCTGGAGAACCACGACCGCGGCAAGCACACCGCACTGAAAGGGAGTTGACGATGACGTCCGACACCGCACCCGACCCCCGGGTCGCCCTGGTCACCGGGGCCGCCTCCGGCATCGGAGCCGCCACCGCCCGGCTGTTCGTGGAACGGGGGCACCGGGTGGTCGCCGTGGACGTGGACAAGGAGGGCCTCGTCGCGCTGGAGGAGCTGGACGGCGTGGCCACCCTGGTCGGCGACGTCGCCGAGGAGACCACGAACACCGCCGCCGTACGGCTCGCCGTGGACCGCTTCGGACGGCTCGACGCCGCGGTGCTGAACGCCGGCATCGGCGGCGCCGGACCCCTGGAGTCACCCGGCGCGGTCGAGCGTTTCGACCGGCTCTTCGCCGTCAACGTCCGCTCCGTCGCCCTCGGCATCCGGGCGGCGGTGCCCGCCCTGCGGGCGGTCGGCGGGGGAGCGATCGTGGCCACCTCGTCCGTCTCCGGCCTGCGCGGCGACCCGGGCACCTGGGGGTACAACGCCACCAAGGCCGCCGTCATCAACCTGGTGCGCGGGACGGCGGTCGACTACGCGGCCGAGGGCATCCGGATCAACGCCGTCGCGCCCGGCGGCACCGAGACCGCGCTGACCGCCGCCCAGGTCGCCGACCCGCACTTCTCCGCGCTGATCACCGGCCGCATCCCGGCGCACCGCTGGGCGTCCCCCCGCGAGCAGGCCGAGGTCATCTGGTTCCTGACCTCGCCGGCCGCCTCGTACGTCACCGGCGTGACCGTCCCCGTCGACGGCGGACTGAGCGCCAACGGGGGCATCCTGCCGCCGCCGCCCGGCCCCGCCGACAGATGAGCCGCACCCGCCGTACCCACCGCACCCACCGCGCCGGCAGCCCGGTCCACCCGCACCCGCACCCGTACCCGCACCCGCACAGAACAGGAATCGCGATGAGCAGCAACGAGCACGACATCGAGGCCAACAAGGCCGTCGCCCGGCGCTACTTCGAGGAGTTCGTCAACGACCGCAGGCTCGACGTCCTGGAGGAGATCGTCGCCACGGACGCCGCCGACGAGACCCGGGTCGGCCCCGGCGGCACCGGCACCCGCGAGGACTTCCGGCAGCACGCCCAGTGGGTGTGGGAGAACGTCAAGGACCTCCGAGTCTCCGTGACCGACCTGGTCGCCGAGGGCGACCGGGTGATCGTCTTCTGGACGATCGAGGGCGTCCACGCGGGGAACATCTTCGGCGTCCCGGCGTCCGGCAGGCCCTTCACCGGCCGCAGCATCAGCACCCTGACCGTCCGTGACGGCCAGGTCGTGCGCTACACCGTGCTGCCCGACCGCCTCGGCATCATCCAGCAGTTGGTCGACACCCATCTGTAACTCCCGCCCCCTGGAGTCCCCTTGTCCCTGTACTCCGTCCTCACCCCGGCCGACTTCGAGGAACTGCGGCAGCTCCTCGCGCGGTTCGCGCACGTCTTCGACAACGGCGACACCGCCGCGCTGGAGGAGGTGTTCACCGACGACGGTGTGATCGTCCTGGCCGGGCCGGGACGTGAGTTCCACGGCCTGGAAGCCATCCGGGAGTTCAACACCGCCCTCGGGGACCGGTCGCCCGACCACCACACCCTGGACACGGTCTTCGACGTCGACCCGGAGGACCCGTACGGCACGGTCCGGGCCCGCAGCCGCTATCTGGCCGTGCTGCCCGACGGCAGCGTCCACAACGGCGACTACGTGGACGTCCTGGTCCGCACCCCCAAGGGCTGGCGGATCGCGCACCGCCGCTCGGTGCCCCGCCACCCCGTACGGGTCGGCTAGGGGTTCGGTAGGGGCGTGCGGACCGGACCCCGCGATTACGTTCGTCGTCATTCCCCCACGTCGTCCGCCAGTCGGCAGTCCGCCGCGCGCCCTTCCGAGACCCACCGGAGTTCCCTCATGCCCCTCGACCGCTCCAGAGCACTCGTCCTCACCGCCGTCGGCTCGCTGTTCCTCGCCGCCTGCTCCGGTGCCTCCGGCACGGGGAAGGGCGACGCCGCGGGCAAGCCGGTCAGCGGCGGCTCGCTCACCTACGCCGTGGACACGGAACCGGTGTCCTTCGACATCCACGCCAGCCCGCAGGACATCACCGGCGCCATCCAGCGCAACGTCTTCGACTCCCTCGTCCACCAGGACGCCGACGGCGAGTTCCACCCGTGGCTCGCCACCAAGTGGACCGTGTCCGACGATCTGAAGACCTTCACCTTCCATCTGCGCGAGGGCGTGAAGTTCACCGACGGCACCCCCTTCGACGCCCAGGCCGTCAAGGTCAACTTCGACCGGATCGTCGACCCCGCCACCAAGTCCCAGTACGCCTCCAGCCTGCTGGGCCCCTACACCGGCACCACGGTCGTCGACGACCACACCGTCACGGTGCGGTTCTCCTCGCCGGTCGCCTCCTTCCTCCAGGCGGCCAGCACCCCCTACCTCGGCTTCTACTCCCCGGCCGCGATCAAGAAGTACGGCGGCAAGCTCAGCGCCGGCGGAGCGGCCGACGTGGGCACGGGACCCTTCAAGTTCACGAGCTACACCAAGGGCCAGAGCGTCACCCTGACCCGCAACCCCGACTACGACTGGGCGCCGGACACGGCCGCCCACAAGGGCCCGGCCTACCTGGAGAAGCTGACCATCCGCTTCCTCTCCCAGGACGCCACCCGCGTCGGCGCCCTCACCAGCGGCCAGGTGCAGATCGCCGACCCGATCCCGCCCGCCGACGTCAAGACCGTCAAGGCGAACCAGCAGCTCGAGACCCTCACCACCCAGGCGCCCGGCGCCAATTACGCCCTGGTCCTCAACACCACGCAGAAGCCGCTGGACGACATCCGCGTCCGCCGGGCCGTGCAGCGCGGCATCGACATCGACACCGCCGTCAAGAGCGTCTACTTCGGCGTGTACAAGCGGGCCTGGAGCCCCATCAGCCCCACCACCCCGTACTACGACAAGTCCCTGGAGAACACCTGGGGTTACGACCCCGCCCTCGCGAACAGGAACCTCGACGAGGCCGGCTGGACGAAGCGCGACGCCGACGGGTACCGCACCAAGGGCGGCAAGCGCCTCAGCATCGAATGGCCGCTGATGCCGCAGGAGTACATCCGCGAACAGCGCGACACCCTCGGCCAGGCGATCCAGGCCGACCTCAAGAAGCTCGGCATCGAGATCAAGCGCCCCCGCCTCGACATCGGCACCTACATCGAGAAGGTCTACGCCGGCAAGGAGGGCATCGCCGACTACAGTTGGGCCCGCTTCGACCCGGACGTGCTGCGCCTGTACTTCAACAGCGCCAGCGACCCCCGCAAGGGCGGCCAGAACGCGACGTTCTACAAGGACGCCGACCTCGACAAGTGGACGAACGACGCGCAGGCCACGCTGGACAAGGACACCCGGCGCAAGCTGTACGGGGACACCCAGAAGAAGGTCGTCGACCTCGCCACCGAGATCCCGCTGTACGTCCGTACGGCCGTCGCCGGCGTCTCCACCTCGGTGCACGGTCTGAAGACCGACCCCAACACCTGGATCAGCTTCTACGACGCGTGGCTCGGCAAGTGAGGGCGACCGCCCTCCTGAGGCCCGTCGCCGGGCGCCTGGCGGCCGCGCTGGCCGTGCTGCTGGGCGCCGCGACCCTGGCGTTCCTGACGCTCCAGCTCATCCCCGGCGACCCGGTGTCGGTGATGCTCGGCCCCGGCACCGCGGCCTCGCCCGAGGTGCGGGCCGAGATCACCCGCGCCTACGGCCTGGACCGGCCGGTGGCCGTGCAGTACCTGCACTACCTCGGCCATCTGTTCACCGGCGACCTCGGCGAGTCCTACCAGCTCCAGCGGCCGGTGGCCGGACTGATCGGCGAACAGCTCTGGCCCACCGTCCAACTCGCCCTGTTCGCCCTGCTGCTGGCCGTCACCGCCGCCCTCGTCCTGGCCGTGGCGACGGCCGGACGCAACCGCGCCCTGCGCGGCCTGGCCTCCTTCGCCGAACTGCTGGCGGTGTCCACCCCGTCGTACTGGACGGGCATCCTGCTGCTGACGGCGTTCTCCTTCCGGCTTCAGATCTTCCCCGTGGCGGGGGCCCAGGACTTCGCGTCGCTGGTGCTTCCGGCCGTGACCCTCGCCCTGTCCCTCGCCGGAGTGCTGGCGCAGGTCCTGCGCGAGGGGCTGGAGACGGCGCTCGGCCAGCCGTTCGCGGTGACCGCCCGCGCCCGGGGGCTCAGCGCCACCGCCGTACGGCTGCGGCACGCGCTGCGGCACGCGGCGATCCCGCTGGTCACCCTCACCGGCTGGCTCACCGGATCGCTGCTCGGCGGGGCGGTCCTCGTCGAGACGGTGTTCGGCCGCCCCGGCATCGGCGCCCTCACCCTCCAGGCCGCCACCAACAAGGACATCCCGCTCGTCATCGGACTGGTGCTGCTGTCCGCGTTCGTGTTCGTCCTGCTGTCCACCCTGATCGACCTGCTCTACCTCGTGATCGACCCCCGGCTCAGGACCCGGTGACCCCCACCGCGTCGGCGAGAAAGGCCGCTGCACCCATGACCGTCGCCACCACCAGCGCCGCCCCGCCCCGGCGGGCGCCGCGCGGCCGACCGTGGCCGGGCCCGCCCCGGCCGGCGCCCCTGGCCGCCGCGGCCGCCCTGACCCTGATCGGTCTCGCGGCGGCCCACCCCGCGCTGTTCACCTCCGCCTCACCCGTCGAGACCGACCCCGCCCACGCGCTCACCGCCCCCGGCGCCGCCCACTGGTTCGGCACCGACCAGCTCGGCCGCGACCTCTTCACCCGCGTCCTCTACGGCACCCGCACCTCCGTTCTGCTCGGCCTCGGCTCCACGCTGCTCGCCGTCGCCGGGGGAGCGGCCCTGGGCCTGGCCGCCGCCCTCGGCGGGCGCTGGGCCGACCGCACCCTGATGCGGCTGGCGGACGTCCTGCTCGCCCTGCCGCCGATCCTGCTGGCCCTGCTCACCGTGACCGTCCTCGGCCCGGGCTCCGTCAACGTCACGATCGCCATCGCCGTCGCCTTCGCACCCGGCTACGCCCGCATCGTGCGCGCGGAGACCCTGGTCGTGCGCACCTCCGGATACGTCGAGTCCGCCACCGTGCTCGGTCTGCGCCGCCCCCTGCTGATCCTGCGGCACATCGTGCCCAACGCCCTCGGGCCGATGCTGGTCCTCGCCACCGTCGGCTTCGGCGCGTCCCTGATCGCGGCCTCCGGGCTCAGCTTCCTCGGCCTCGGCCCGCAGCCGCCCTCACCCGAATGGGGGACCATGCTCTCCGAAGGGCGCAACTTCCTCTCCACGGCCTGGTGGATCGGGGTGTTCCCGGGCGCGGCCATCACCTGCACCGCCCTCGCCGTCAACGTCGTGGGACGGCGGGCGCAGGTCCGCTTCACCCGGAGGACCGACCGATGAGCCTCCTCGACGTCGAGGGACTGCACGTGTCCTTCGGCCCCCTGCACGCCGTCCGTGACGTCTCCCTCTCCCTCGACCGCGGCGAATGCCTCGCCCTGGTCGGCGAGTCGGGCTCCGGCAAGAGCGTCACCGCCCGCGCGCTGGCGGGCCTGGCCGGACGCGGCGCGGCGGTCGGCGCCCGCCGTCTCGCCTTCGACGGCACCGATCTGCGCACCCTGCGGGAACCGGCGTGGCGGTCGCTGCGCGGGCGGCGCATCGGGCTCGTCCTCCAGGACGCCCTGGGCTCCCTCGACCCGCTGCGCCGCGTCGGCGACGAGATCGCCGAACCCCTGCGCACCCACCGGCTGCTGCCCCGCGCCGACGTCCCGGGCCGCGTCCTGTCGCTCCTGGCGGACGTCGGGGTCCCCGAGCCCGGCCGACGGGCCCGGCAGTACCCGCACGAACTCTCCGGCGGGCTGCGGCAGCGCGCCCTCATCGCCTCGGCCGTCGCCGCCGAACCCGACCTGCTGATCGCCGACGAACCGACCACCGCCCTCGACGTCACCGTGCAGGCCCAGGTCCTCGCGCTCCTCGACACGCTCCGCGGCCGCGGCACCTCCCTGCTGCTGATCAGCCACGACCTGTCGGTGGTGGCCGGCCTCGCCGACCGGGTGGCCGTCATGTACGGCGGACGCGTCGTCGAACAGGGCCCCACCGCCCGGGTCCTGGGCACCCCGCGCCACCCCTACACCCGCGCCCTGCTGGACGCCGTACCCGCCACCCACACCAAGGGCACCCGGCTGTCCTCGCCCCGGCCGCCCGGCACCCCGGCGGAGGCGGAGGGCTGCGCCTACGCCGCCCGCTGCCCCTGGGCGGACGACGACTGCCGCACCACGCTGCCCGAGCGCGACACGTACGGCAGCGTCTGCCACCACCCGCGGACGTCCCTCCTCCAGCTCGCCCCCGCGACCGCCGCCGGCACCGAACGGGCCTTCGGAGCGCCCCTGTTGGTGGCCGAGCACCTCACCAAGCGCTACCGGGCCCCCGACGGCACCGCCTACGACGCCGTGCGCGACGTGTCCTTGACCCTCCACGGCGGCGAGACGCTCGGCATCGTCGGGGAGTCCGGCTCCGGCAAGACCACGGTCGCCCGGATCCTGCTCGGCCTGACCGAACCGGACGCGGGAACCGTCCGCTTCCACGGCACCCCGTGGACCGGCGTGCCCGAGAAGCGGCGCCGGCCGCTGCGCCCGCGCGTCCAGGCCGTGCAGCAGGACCCGCTCGGCTCCTTCGACCCCCGCTACGACGTCGAACGCGTCCTGGGGGAGGCCATCGCGCTCACCGCGGTACGGGGGCGGCGCGAACGGCGTGCCAGGGCGGCGGCCCTGCTCGACCAGGTCGGGCTGCCCGCCTCCGTGCTGCGCCGGCGCCCCCGGGAACTCTCGGGCGGACAGCGCCAGCGCGTGGCCATCGCCCGCGCCCTGGCACCGGCCCCGGACGTCGTCGTGTGCGACGAACCGGTGTCCGCGCTGGACGTCTCCGTCCAGGCGCAGATCCTCGACCTCCTCGACGACCTGCGCCGCGAGACGGGCGTGACACTGCTGTTCATCTCCCACGACCTGGGGGTGGTCCACCACATCAGCGACCGCGTCCTGGTGATGAAGGACGGGGCGGTGGTCGAGTCCGGCGACGTCCGCACGGTCTTCGCACACCCCACCGAGCCCTACACCCGACGCCTCCTGGCGGCGGTCCCGGGCACCCCGTTCGCCCCGGCACCGACCCCGGTCATCCTGTCGTCCTCGGCTCCGCCTCCGCCGTGACGCGCGGCTCGGGCCGGGGGCGCAGCGGCGAGGGCCGCGAAGAGAGCCGCCGGTCTACGGCGTCGCCGTCACCTTGGTGGCCTCGTCTCCGCGTCCGTGGTGCCGTCGGGGCGGGGCCGGATCCGTGTGCCCGGCGGGTGAGGGGTGAGGGGTGAGGCTGCGGCGCGCCGGGCGGTGAAGACCGGCGTCAGCCGCAGGGCCGCGGTCACGTTGCCGTCCTCCTCTCCGCCCGCGGCGCGCCGGAGCCGTGAAGGCCGCCGTAGGTTGCCGGGCCGCCGTCAACTCGTCGTTGTCGTCTCCGCCTCCGCGGTGACGCCCGGCGTCGGCCGGGTCCGCTCGCCCCAGCGGGCCAGAGGCGGGCCCGCCGTGCCCAGGGCCGCGAAGAACACCGCCAGGAGCAGCCAGCCCGCCGTGCCGAGGCCGAGGACGACCGTGGTGAGGACGACGGGGGCCAGGGCCTGGCCCGCGGAGAAGCCGAGGCCGAGGACGCCCTGGTACTGGCCCTGGGCGTGGTCGGGGGCGAGGCCGAAGCCGAGGGCGAAGCCCGCCGAGGACTCCCACACCTCGCCCAGGCTGTGCACGAAGACCGCCGCGACGACCAGCCCGACCGCCGCCCAGACCGGGGTGTGGGCCGCGAGCGCCATCATCGGGCAGCTCACCAGGAAGAGCAGGCCCGCGGCGCGGAAGGCGCCGCCGCCGTCGCGGAGGGTCTCGACCCGGGAGCCGATCCTGGTCTGGAGGAGCATGCAGAAGGCGGAGTTGACGGCGAACAGCGCCGCCACGGTCCAGCGCGGCGCCTCCGTGTGCTCGGAGATCCAGATCGGCAGCAGCAGGGACACCACCGGGTACTGGAGCCCCATCGCCCCGAACAGGGCGGTGAACATCAGGAACGGCCGGTCGGAGAACGCGAGCCACCGGCGCCGCCGTTCCGGTGCCGCGAGCACCGGATAGCGGGGGAGCAGCAGGAGGAGCGCCGCGCACAGGGCGAAGCTCGCCGCGTTGCCGAGGATCAGCGCGACATAGGCGGCCCGGGTGCCGAGGGCCACCGCCGCCCCGGCACCGCCCGTGCCGAGGATGACGCCGAGGTTGACGAAGGTGCGCAGCTTCGCCCGGAACCGTGCCGGGCGGTCGCCGCCGACCCGGGCCACCAGGGCGCCCCAAGCGGCCCCGCCGGCCGCCGCGGCGACCTGGTCGACCGTCGCTACGACGGTGAGCGCCGCCCAGCTCTCCACGAGGACGAGCGCCGCCATCGACAGCGCCTGGACGGTGAGGGCAGCCGTCATGATCCGCCGCGCCCCGTGCCGGTCGGCGAGCTGTCCGCCGGGGATGCCCGCGAGCAGGCCGGTCAGTCCGGCGATGGTGAGGGCGGCGCCGACGTGCGCGGCGGGAAGCCCCACGACCAGGGTGAAGTAGAGCGCCGACGCGGCGTTGAACAGGCCGTTGCCGACCCGGTTGACGAAACTGGCGGCGATCAGCACGCGCTCCGGCCCGCTGCCCTCCTCCAGGCCGGATATGCGGCCGCCCGCGCTCCCCTTGATCATGGGCGGCAGGCTAACAGTGGTCCGGGAGACCGGAACCGCAGGTCAGGACCTGCGCTGCCGCCGTGCCCTGGCCGCGAGGTCACCGGCCGCCTCCGGCCACTCGGGGTGCTCGAAGGCGAAGCCCTCCGCGAGCAGCCGGCCGGGGACGACCCGGCGGCTCTTGAGGAGCAGTTCGGTGTCCGAGCGCAGGGCGAACGCGCCGGCCTCGGCCATCCAGCGGGTGGCGGGCAGCCCCACCGGCACGCCCCACGCGGAGCGCAGCGCGCGCATGAACCCGCGCTGCGGCACCGGGGCCGGGGCGGCCAGGTTCACCGGGCCCGACACGTCCTCGCGGGCGATCAGGAACTCCACGGCGCGCACGAAGTCGTGGTCGTGGATCCACGACACGTACTGCGCGCCGCCCGCGACCGGCCCGCCGAGCCCGAGCCGGGCCAGCCGGGACAGCACGTCGAACACCCCGCCCCGGTCGGGGCTCATCACCATGGCGGACCGCAGCGCCACCGTGCGGGTGCGCGGGGTGTCCGCCTTCTCCACCTCCCGCTCCCAGGCCGTCGCGATGTCGACGCTGTAGCTCCAGTAGCCGGGGACACCGGGCTCGGAGCCGCCGATCTCCCCGGTCGCCTCGTCGTTGGGGGCGTCGAAGCGATGGGTGTAGATCGTGGCCGTGCTCATCTGGAGCCAGAGCGCCGGAGGCCGCGCGGCGGCGGCGATCGCCTCGCCCACCACCCGGGCAGACTCCACCCGGGAGTCCATCATCGCCTTGAGGTTGGCGGGGGTGTAGCGGCAACTGACGCTGCGGCCCGCCAGGTTGATCACGACGTCACTGCCGTCGATCTCCGCGGCCCAGGCGCCCAGGGTGCGGCCGTCCCAGGCCCGCTCGCCGGGCCCCGAGGGCCGTCTGCTCAGCACCACGACCTCGTGTCCCGCCGCGGTCAGGGCGCGCCGCAGCACCGTGCCCACCTGTCCGGTCCCGCCCGGTACGACGATCCTCATCGTCCGCTCCCCTCGTCGATGCGAGGAGCGTACCCTCTATTTGAACGCGTTCAAAACCCTCTCAGGGCTCATCAGGTCAAGCGTCCCGGACTCTTGACTCGTCAACCGTCAGTCGGGATCCTCGTCACACATATTGCGCGGTCATGACAATCTGTTGAAGTTCGCCGAAAGCCCGTCGACGACCGCGCGATCCCCCCACCACCGAGGGATGTGGCCCGTGACCTGGACCCGCCGCCCGAACCGCAGACGCAGGGACGTCACCGTCGCCGCGTTGCTCCTCCTCGTCCTGGCCACGATCCTCGGCCCCACACCCAGCTCGGCGGCCACCGACTGGTGGAACCCGACCGCCCGGCCCGCCCCCGACTCGCAGATCAACGTGACGGGGGAGCCCTTCAAGGGCACCGATGCGGCAGGCGAGGTGCGGGGATTCGTCGACGCCCACAACCACCTGTTCTCCAACGAGGCGTTCGGCGGACGGCTGATCTGCGGCAAGGTGTTCTCCGAGGCCGGCATCGCCGACGCCCTCAAGGACTGCCCCGAGCACTACCCCGACGGCACCCTCGCGATCTTCGACTACATCACCCACGGCGGCGACGGACGGCACGACCCCGTCGGCTGGCCCACCTTCGCCGACTGGCCGGCCTACGACTCGATGACCCATCAGGCCGACTACTACGCCTGGGTGGAGCGCGCCTGGCGCGGCGGCCAGCGGGTGCTCGTCAACGACCTCGTCACCAACGGCGTGATCTGCTCGGTCTACTTCTTCAAGGACCGGAGCTGCGACGAGATGACCTCGATCCGGCTCCAGGCCAAACTCACCTACGACCTCCAGGCGTTCATCGACAAGCAGTACGGCGGCACCGGCAAGGGCTGGTTCCGGATCGTCACCGACAGCGCCCAGGCCCGCTCCGTGATCGAACAGGGCAAACTCGCCGTGATCCTGGGCGTGGAGACCTCCGAGCCGTTCGGCTGCAAGCAGATCCTCGACATCGCCCAGTGCAGCAAGGCGGACATCGACAAGGGCCTCGACGAGCTGTACGACCTCGGCGTGCGCAGCATGTTCCTGTGCCACAAGTTCGACAACGCGCTGTGCGGCGTCCGCTTCGACTCCGGCGGCCTCGGCACCGCCATCAACGTCGGCCAGTTCCTGTCCACCGGCACCTTCTGGAAGACCGAGCAGTGCACCGGCCCGCAGCACGACAACCCCATCGGCGACGCCGCCTCCACGGCCGAGGCCCAACTGCCCGCGGGCACCGAGGTGCCGGACTACGCCGCCGGCGCGCAGTGCAACGTGCGCGGTCTCACCGACCTCGGCGAGTACGCCGTCCGCGGCATGATGAAGCGCAAGATGATGCTCGAGATCGACCATATGAGCGTCAAGGCCACCGGCCAGGTCCTCGACCTCTTCGAGTCCGCCTCCTACCCGGGGGTGATCTCCTCGCACAGTTGGATGGACCTCAACTGGACCGAGCGGGTCTACGCCCTCGGCGGCTTCGTCGCCCAGTACATGCACGGCTCCGAGGGCTTCGGCCAGGAGGCGGCCCGCACCGAGGCCCTGCGCGACAAGTACGGCGTCGGCTATGGCTACGGCACCGACTTCAACGGCGTCGGCGACCACCCGGCCCCGCGCGGCGCCACCGCCTCGAACCCGGTGAAGTACCCCTTCAAGAGCGTCGACGGCGGCTCCGTCATCGACCGGCAGACCACCGGCTCACGTACCTGGGACGTCAACACCGACGGCGCCGCGCACGCCGGTCTGATCCCCGACTGGATCGAGGACATCCGGCTCGTCGCCGGGCAGGGCGTGGTGGACGACCTCTTCAAGGGCGCCGAGTCCTATCTCGGCACCTGGGGCGCCTCCGAGCGGCACCAGGCCGGGGTGAACCTCGCCAAGGGCCGTACGGCGTCGGCGAGTTCCTCGGAGTGGAGCCTGTTCACCAGCTACCAGCCGGGACGCGCCGCCGACGGCGACGGCGGAACCCGCTGGGCCAGCGACTGGAGCGACGACCAGTGGTGGCAGGTCGACCTCGGCTCCACCCACCTGGTCTCCCGTGTCACCCTCGACTGGGAGCGCGCCTACGCCAGGTCGTACCGCGTGGAGCTGTCCACCGACGGCACCACCTGGCAGACCGCCTGGTCCACCACGGCCGGTGACGGCGGGCTGGACACCGCCCGCTTCACCGGCACCCCGGCCCGCTACGTCCGGGTGCACGGCCTCGGCCGCGGCACCGAGTGGGGATACTCGCTGTACGAAGTGGGCGTGCACAGCGCCTGACCGCACGCGAGGAGCAGCGAGGACCCCCATGGCACGGATGCCGTCGGCCGAACGGCGCCGGCAGCTCACCGAAGCCGCGATCAGGGCGATGGCCCGGGACGGCGTCGCGAGGACGACGACCCGGTCCATCGCCGCCGAGGCCGAGGTGTCCCTGAGCGTCTTCCACTACTGCTTCGACTCCAAGCAGGCGTTGATCGAGTCCGTCATCACCACCCTCACCGACCACTCGGTGACGGTGGTGAAGGACGCCCTGCGCCCCACGGACGCCCCGGCCCCCACGGACGCCCCGGCCCCCACGGACGCCCCGGCTCCCGGGGCGACCCTGGAGGAGACCGTCGCGGCCGGGTTCCGGGCCTACTGGGACCATGTCCGGGCCCATCCCGACGAGCACATGCTGACGTACGAACTCACCCAGTACGCCCTGCGCCAGCCCGGTTTCGAGCATCTGGCCCGGCGTCAGTACGAGCTCTACGCCGAGGCGTACGCCGACCTCATCGAGCAGCTCCGGCGGGACATGGACCTCCGCCTCCAGGTGCCCGTCTCCGTCCTGGCCCGCTATCTGGCCGCCATGACCGACGGACTGACCCTGAACTACCTCGTCCTCGGTGACGAGGAAGCCTGGACGGACATCCTGGAGACGGTGACGGCGCATATCGCGGGGCTGGTGCGGGCCGGCTGACGGCGTGTTCCCGACCGGCGGTAAAAGGCTCGTAATTTTCTTCTCTCAAGTGAATCGACGGGTTCCGTGAAATTGCAGACTCTCCGAGGGATTCCCGCGCACGAGGGAACTCCCGGGTTCGCTGGGAACATACGTGTTCGTGCCTCTTTTCGGCCTTCCTGCGCTCGGAACGCGACTCTTCCGGACGGCCGGGCGCGGGATGACGAGGGCATTGCGGGCGGGTGAGCGGGAGGGGCGCATACGCCGTTGACCACCTGGTTCCGGCCAGTGGAGGGGGTGAGGCGCACTCCGTTCGATCGTGTACATGTAGAAGACGTGCGGCGATCCCCCGGGTATCCGTCACATCGTCCCGGAGGGCAGTCCGAGAGGGGACGAATCGCTGGTTGCGGGCATCGGGAATGGCTTGATCCACACAAGACCGGCGTTCCCCTTCGTCCGTTATTTTCCAAGGGTCCCCAATCGGAGCACGGAACTCCCTTTGACTCGTTCGACATAGCTCGTTTACGCCATGGATCTTTGACAGTCCGAAGAACGGGTTTTTAGACTCGCCGCATGCCGTGGCCCTGCCCGGGCGGGGTTCTTCGAGAGCTAGACGAGTCTTGGGGGAGACGATGAGTCAGCGTGCTCCGGAACTGCCGGTTCTGGCGAATGCCGGGAAGTCGTGGCGGGTTCTCGTGGTGGAAAACGATGTCCAATACGCGGAGTCCTTGATCCATGGATTGCGCCGCCACGGCCATGAGGTGACCGCGGTCGAACGGGGCGGCACGGCCCTCCAGGTCTACGGGGACGCCGACCTCGTCCTCATCGACCTGGAACTGCCCGACCTGGACGGGCTGGAGGTCTGCCGGGCCATCAGGACCGTCTCCGACATCCCCATCATCGCCCTCACCGCCCGCGGCACCGAACTGGACCGCGTCCTCGGCCTCCAGGCCGGGGCCGACGACTACATGGTCAAGCCGTACGGCTTCCGGGAGCTGATGGCGCGGATGCAGGCGGTGATGCGGCGGGCCCGGCCCGTGCCGCGGACCGCCGACGTCATTTCGCACGGGCCCCTCACGATCGACGCAGGATCCCGCGAGGTGAGCCTCTACGGAAGGCCCGTGGTCGTCACCCGGAAGGAATTCGATCTCCTGCATCTGCTCGCCTCCCACCCGGGAAGTGTCATTCCGCGAAATCGGCTCATGCAGCAGGTATGGGGCGATTCCTGGTCGCGGCGGACCGTCGACACACATGTCAGCAGTCTGCGCAACAAACTGGGCGCGAGTGACTGGATCATCACCATCAGGGGAGTGGGGTTCAGGCTCGGCAACGGATGAATTCACCTGGGCATCTGACGTTCCTCTGACATGGATCTGCACCGCGGCGCACACACCCGCGCGGATTTGTGAAACCTGACGAAGCCCTGAAACCAGGTCTGTTGAAACCGGATACCCGGCCCGCAGAGGCTAGTTGTCAAGGCCCTGTGCGCCGACTTTCGCACCGGCGGATCCTCCCGGCCACAGGCGCGCGGCCGCCCGGTCACCGCGGCCGCCGGCGTCATCCGGCGACGCCCCGACCACCGCCCCCAGGGGCGCGTCTCCTCGCGAACGAGAAGAGAAGGGCATCGATATGACCATGGCCATTTCATCGACCCGGACCATCGCGGACCTCCTGCTGCGGGCCGCCGAGAACCACCCCGGATCCGGCCTCCTCTACCCTCGGGGCGACGCCGGACCGGACGGCTCATGGCTCCAGCCCTATCCCGAACTCGTCGACGAGGCCCGCCGGGTCCTCACCGGCCTGCGCGCCCGCGGCCTCGCCCCGCGTGACAACGTCGTCCTGCTCCTGGAGCGCCCGCAGGAGTTCCTGCCCGCGTTCTGGGCCTGTCTGCTCGGCGGTTTCGTGCCCGTCCCGATGGCACCCCTCGGCGGCGACCCCGAGCGCTGGGCCGCCCAGCTCGGCCATGTGAACACCCTCCTGGACCGGCCGCTGGTCGTCACCACCGAGACCCTCGCCGCCGAACTCCCGCGGGTGGACGGCCTCGACGTCACCCCGCTGTCCGGCCTGTACGCCACCGAGCCCGCCGCCGCCCCGCACGAGGCCGACCCCGACGACACCGCCCTGCTGGTGCTGACCTCGGGCTCCACCGGCAACTCCAAGGCCGTCCGCCTCACCCACGCCAACCTGCTCGCCTCCATGGCCGGCAAGAACGGCCACCACCGGCTCGGCCCCGACGACGTCTCCCTCAACTGGGTCTCCTTCGACCATGTGGCCGCCCTCCTCGAATGCCATCTGCTGCCCCTGTACGCGGGCGCCACCCAACTGCACGTCGAGGCCGCCGTCGTCCTCGGCGAACCCCTGGAGTTCCTGCGGCTGATCTCCCGGCACGGCGTCACCATGACCTTCACCCCCAACTTCCTGCTGGGGCTGCTGAACGCCGCCGCCGACCGGCTGGAGGAGACCGGCCCGGTCGACCTGTCCCGGCTGCGCCACATCATCAGCGGCGGCGAGGCCGTCGTCCGCACCACCGGCGAGACCTTCCTGCACCGCTTCGCCGCCCACGGACTGCGCCCCGACGCCCTGTGGCCCGCCTTCGGCATGACCGAGACCTGCGCCGGATCCATCTACTCGCAGACGTTCCCCGCCTTCGACCAAGGCCAGGAGTTCGCCAACCTCGGCACCCCGGTGGAGGGCCTGCGGCTGCGGGTCGTCGACGAGCACGACCACGAACTGGGCCCGGGCGAGACCGGTGAACTCCAACTCGTCGGACCCATGATCACCCCGGGCTACCACAACAACGAGCAGGCCACCCGGGACGCCTTCACCGCCGACGGCTGGTTCCGCAGCGGCGACCTCGGCCGCCTCGACGACGGCCGCCTCACCCTCGTCGGCCGCAGCAAGGACAGCGTCATCGTCAATGGCGTCAACTACTTCAGCCATGACATCGAGACCGTCCTGGAACAGCTCGACGGCGTCGCCCGCTCCTACGTCGCCGCCTTCCCCACCCGCGCCCCCGGCAGCGACACCGAGCAACTCGTCGTGGCCTTCCACCCGGAGACCGCCGACGGCGACGAACTCGCCCTGTACCGGGTGCTGTCGGCGGTGCGCTCCGGGGTCGTCATGCACTGGGGCTTCCGCCCCGCGCTGATCCTGCCGCTGCCCAAGGACGCCTTCCCCAAGACCAGCCTCGGCAAGATCCAGCGCGCCCTGATGCGCAAACGCCTGGAGGCCGGCGCCTACCGGGAGACCACCGACGCGGTCGCCGACCTCGTCCTGCGCCGCCTCGGCGGATACACCGCCCCCGAGGGCGACACTGAGCGGATCCTCGCCGGGATCTACGCCGAGATGTTCGACACCGACCCGGAGAAGCTGAGCGCCACCGCCAACTTCTTCGACCTGGGCGGCACTTCGCTGGACATCCTGCGGCTGCGCAGCCTGGTCGCCCAGCGGCTCGGCGCGCACGACCTCCAGATCATCACCGTGCTGACGGCCCCCACCGTCCGTGAACTCGCCGCCCGGCTCGGCGAGGACGCCGGCGCCGAACGCCCCTACGACCCGATCGTCCCCATGCAGGTCGTGGGCGACAAGACCCCGCTGTTCTGTGTGCACCCGGGCGTCGGCGAGGTCCTCGTCTTCGTCAACCTCGCCAAGTACTTCGTCGGCGACCGGCCGTTCTACGCCCTGCGGGCCCGCGGCTTCAACCCGGGGGAGAAGCCCTTCGAGAGCTTCGAGGAGATGGTCTCCACCTACGTCGACGCGATCCGCGCGAAACAGCCGCACGGCCCCTACGCCGTCGCCGGATACTCCTACGGCGGAGCCGTCGCCTTCGAGATCGCCAAGGTCCTGGAGGCCCAGGGCGAGCGCGTCGACTTCGTCGGCAGCTTCAACCTCCCGCCGCACATCAAGTACCGCATGAACGAACTGGACTTCGTCGAGACCGCCGCCAACCTGGCCTTCTTCCTCGCCCTCATCGACAAGAAGCAGTCCCTCGACCTGCCCGGACAACTGCGCCACCTCACCCGCGAGGAGCAGCTCGCGCACTTCATCGGCCTCGCGCCGCCCGCCCGGCTCGCCGAACTCGACCTCACCCTGGAGAAGTTCACGGCCTGGGCCACCCTCGCCGACGGCCTCACCGACCTGGGCCGCACCTACGCGCCCAGCGGCTCGGTGCGCACCATGTCCGTCTTCTACGCGATCCCGCTGCGCGGCACCAAGGAGGACTGGCTCAACAACGAGCTGAGCCGCTGGGACGAGCACTGCCCCGACGTCCGCTACCTCGACGTCCCCGGCGAGCACTACACGCTGATGGGCCCGCACCACGTCGCCGTCTTCCAGTCGGTCCTGCGCAAGGAACTCGACCGCGCGCTCGGCGACGCCGGCTGAACACCCACCCCCACCACGGCAGGAGAGCATGATGCACGGCAAGAAGATCCTCGTCACCGGGGGCACCGGACAGGTGGCGGGACCCGTCGCCAAGGCCCTCGCGGGGGACAACGAGGTCTGGGCGCTCGGCCGGTTCGGCACCCCCGGCTCCGAGGAGGCCCTCACCGGGCACGGCGTCACCACGTTCCGCTGGGACATGGACGACACCGGCGACGACACCCTCAAGGGCCTGCCCGAGGACTTCACCCATGTCATCCACTCCGCCGTACGGCGCGGCGAGGACGGCGACTTCAACACCGCGATCGAGGTCAACACCGTCGCCACCGGCAGGCTGATGACCCACTGCCGTACCGCCGAGGCGTTCCTGTACGTCTCCACCGGCGCCCTGTACGCCCGCCAGACCCTCGACCACGCCTACACCGAGGACGACCCGGTCGACGGCGTCGCCGACTGGCTGCCTGTCTACCCCGTCGCCAAGATCGCCACCGAGGGCACGGTCCGCGCCTTCGCCCGCACCCTGAACCTGCCGACGATCATCGCCCGCCTCAACATCGCCTACGGGCCCGGCGGTTACGGCGGCGTACCGATGCTGTACTTCAAGCGGATGCTGGCCGGCGAGCCCATCCCGGTGCCCGTCGAGGGCCAGAACTGGTGCTCCCTCCTCCACACCGACGACCTGATCGAGCAGGTGCCCAAGCTGTGGGAGGCCGCGTCGGTGCCGGCCGTCCTCACCAACTGGGGCGGCGACGAACCGGTCGGCATGACCGACTGCGTCCGCTATCTGGAGGAGCTGACCGGCGTCGAGGCCAAGCTCGTGCCGAGCGAGGTCACCCGGGAGACCTACCAGTTCGACCCGGCGCTGCGCAGGCGGCTGACCGGCCCCTGCAAGGTCGGCTGGCGCGAGGGCATCCGCCGCACGGTCGAGTCCATGTACCCCGAGTACACGAAGTGACGACGTGACGAACCGACGAGGAGACCGAGTCCGGTGAAAGCGCAGGAGACCAACCTCCATCTGATCCAGGCGGCCTACCAGGCGTTCCACACCCGGGACGTGGACGCGCTGCTCGCCGTCCTGTCCGAGGACGTGGAGTGGATCCACCCCGAGGGCATGAGCGAGTACGGCCTCGGCGGCACCAAGGTGGGCCACGCCGGAGTGAAGGGGTTCCTCGCCCATGTGCCCACCGTGCTGGGCGGCATGAAGCTGCACCCCATGGAGTTCGTCCGCTCCGGCGACCGGATCGTGGTCTTCGGCACCCGGGACGTCACCTCGCACTCCGGGCACACCGAGACCCTGGACTTCGTGCACTCCTGGACCTTCCGGGACGGCAAGGCGGTCCGTATGGAGGACATCTTCGACACCGTGCTCTTCCACCGGCTGATAGAGAGCTGACGGACCGTCATGACGTACGCCTATCTGGGCCCGGAGGGCACGTTCACCCAGGCGGCGCTGCGCCGGGTCGTGCCCGCCGGTCCCGGCCGTCCCTTCCCCACGGTGCCCGCGGCGCTGGACGCGGTGCGCCGCGGGGAGTGCGCGGCGGCCGTCGTCCCGCTGGAGAACTCCGTGAAGGGCGTGGTGCCCGTCACCATGGACCAACTGGTATCGGCGGAGCTGCACATCACCGCCGAGGTGGAGGTGCCGGTGACGTTCGCGCTGATGGCG
The DNA here is from genome assembly GCF_013363615.1 of Streptomyces sp. CAI-85. Classification (NCBI taxonomy): domain Bacteria; kingdom Bacillati; phylum Actinomycetota; class Actinomycetes; order Kitasatosporales; family Streptomycetaceae; genus Streptomyces; species Streptomyces sp. CAI-85. The sequence goes on from NZ_JAANNX010000003.1 coordinate 28,015, forward strand.
CGGGAAGGCACCGACCTCTCGTCCGTCACCGAGGTGTCGAGCCATCCGCACGCGCTCGCCCAGTGCGCGCGCTGGCTGGCGGAGCATCTGCCCGGGGCACGGACCCGGCCGGCCGACTCCACGGCGGCCGCGGCGCGCGAGGTGGCCGGGACGGCGTCGGCGGCGGGGGCCGCCGCGGTCGCGGCACCGCTGGCGGCGGATCTGTACGGGCTCTCCACCCTGGCCACCGGCATCGGCCAGCGGGCGGGCGCGGTCACCCGGTTCGTGGTGGTCGCCCCGGCCTGGTTCCCGGCGGCACGCACCCGGCTGGACCGCACCTCCCTGATGGTGAACCCGGGCGACGGACCCGGCCGGCTGCTCGACATCCTCGCCGAGTTCTCCTCCCGGGACATCGAGGTCAGCCGGCTGCACTCCTGGCCCACCGGCGACCGTCTGGGCAGCTACCGCTACTTCATCGACGTCGACGGCCACATCGAGAACCCGCCCGTCCGCGAGGCGATGTCCGCGATCGCCGGACTGGGCGCGGGCGCCCGCTTCCTGGGCAGCTATCCGCGCTGGGGACGGCGGCGGGAACAGCCCGCCTGACCGGCACCGCGCAGACCACCCGGCCCACCACCCACCCAGGAGCGTGACCCGTGCCCACCCTGCTGCACCTCGACACCAGCCCCCGCATCGAGTCGGCGACCCGGCGCATCACCGCCGAGTTCGCCGCCGCCTGGCGGGCCGCCAACCCCGACGGCACCCATGTCCACCGCGACCTGGCCGCCCGGCCCGTGGCCCATGTCGACGCCGCGCAGATCGCCGTCATGCACCGGCTGGAGAGCGGCGAGGTGCGCGACCTCGACATGGCCCGCGACGCCGCCCTCACCCCCGAGGAGCGGGCGAGCTGGGCGCTCACCTGGGACCTCGTCGAGGAGGTGCGGGCCGCCGACACGCTCGTCCTCGGGCTGCCCATGCACAACTTCTCCCTGCCGGCCACCTTCAAGGCGTGGTTCGACCGCCTGGTGATCCCGCCGCTGGTGGTCGACCCGGCCACCGGGACCGGACCGCTCTCCGGCAAGCAGGTCGTGGTGATCACGGCCCGCGGCGGCGCCTACGGCCCCGGCACGCCCCGCTACGCCTACGACTTCCAGGAGCCCTACCTCAAGGCCGCGTTCGGCATGGTCGCCCTCGCCGACGACCTCACCTTCCTGCACGCCGAGATGACCAAGTCGGGCCATGTGCCCCGGCTCGCAGGGTTCCAGGGCCTGGCCGCCACCTCGCTCAAGCAGGCCCTCGAAGGGGCCCGCCTCCAGGCCCAGCGCGTCCGCGTCTGACGGCCCCGCGCACCACCCTCTTCCCTCCCCGGAATCCTGAGGTTCTGCCATGAACACAGCGAACACGGCGGCCACCGCCGACAGCGCGCTCCCGGCCGGCCAGCAGCCCGCCTGGTCCGATCCGGCCGCCCTGCGCCGGGTCACCGAGGAACTGTCGGGCGCGCCGCCGCTCGTCTTACCCGGCGAGTGCGACCGGCTGAAGGACCGGCTGGCCGCCGTCGCCCGCGGGGAGGCGCTGCTGCTCCAGGGAGGCGACTGCGCCGAGACCTTCGACGGGGTCTCCGAGCACGCGGTGCACAGCAAACTCACCACCCTCATGCAGATGTCCGCCGTCCTCACCTACGCGGTGGCCATGCCCGTGGTGAAGGTCGGCCGGCTCGCCGGCCAGTACGCGAAACCGCGCTCACGGCCCACCGAGACCCGGGACGGCGTCACCCTGCCGGTCTACCGGGGCGACGCGGTCAACGGCCCCGCGTTCACCCCGCAGGCCCGGGTCCCGGACCCGGAGCGGCTGCTGCGGGCGTACCGCGCCTCCTCCCACACCCTGAACCTCGTGCGGGCGTTCACCGCGAGCGGCCGGGCCGGGCTCGGCCAGGTCCACGAGTGGAACCGCGACTTCATCGCCGGCTCCCCGCTGCGCGCCCGCTACGAGACCATCGCCGCCGGCATCGACCGCGCCCTGCACTTCATGCGGGCCACCGGCGCCCGCCCGCGCGACTTCGACGACTCCGAGTTCTTCGTCTCCCACGAGGGGCTCCTGCTCGACTACGAGGGTCCGCTCACCCGCCGCGACGACCGCACCGGACGCTCCTACGCCGCCTCCGGGCACATGCTCTGGATCGGGGAGCGCACCCGGGACGCCGACGGCGCCCATGTCGAACACTTCTCCCGGATCGCCAACCCGATCGGCGTGAAGCTGGGCCCGGCCACCACCGCCGACGCCGCGCTGCGGCTGATCGACCGGCTCGACCCGGACCGCGAACCGGGGCGGCTCACCTTCGTCGTCCGGCTCGGCGTCGACCGGGTGCGCGAGGTGCTGCCCCCGCTGGTGGAGAAGGTCACCGCGTCCGGCGCCCGCGTCGTCTGGGCCTGCGACCCGATGCACGGCAACACCCTGGTGGCGCCCTCCGGCCACAAGACCCGCCGCTTCGACGACATCCTCGGCGAGGTCCGCGGCTTCTTCGAGGTGCACCGCGCGCTGGGCACCCACCCGGGCGGCCTCCATGTGGAACTCACCGGCGACGACGTCACCGAGTGCCTCGGCGGCGGGCACGACCTGGGCTTCCCCGATCTGTTCCACCGCTACGAGTCGGCGTGCGACCCCCGGCTCAACCGCGGCCAGTCGCTCGACCTCGCCTTCCGGGTCGCCGGCTTCCTGGAGGACGCCCGGCCCGCCCTCGACGGCCTCGCGGGCTGAGGGCACATCAGGAATGGCTCTGTGCAGGGGAGTTGACCATCGATGACCGTGACCGGGAACGAGAGCGCCGTCGACGACGCCACCGCCGCCGCCGCGGCCGTGCGCGCCGAACTGGACCTGCTCCGCGAGAGCATCGACAACATCGACGCGGCCGTGGTGCACATGATCGCCGAACGCTTCAAGTACACCCGGCGCGTCGGCCGGCTCAAGGCGGTCCACCGGCTGCCGCCCTCCGACCCGTCCCGCGAGGCCCGGCAGATCGAGCGGCTGCGGGAGATCGCCGAATCCGCCCGGCTGGACCCGGCGTTCGCGGAGAAGCTGCTCCACTTCATCATCGCCGAGGTGATCCGCCACCACCGCACGGTCACCCCGGACCGGTGAACGGCCTTACGGCGGGCGGGAGACGGCCGCCCGGCCGGCTACCGGGCGTCGTAACTGCGGCGGGACATGCCGATGTACTCCCGGTGGCGCTCGGACCACTCGATGAGCGAACTCACCTCCCTGGACAGCGTGTGCCCGACCGGCGTCAGCTCGTAGTCCACCCGGGGCGGGGTGGTCGGGGTGACGGTCCGGATGACCAGGCCGTCACGCTCCAGGCTGCGCAGCGTCAGGGTGAGCATGCGCTGCGAGATGCCGTCGATGGAGCGCCGCAGATCCGAGTAGCGCCGGGGTCCGCCGCCGAGCAGCGCCATGATCAGCACGCTCCATTTGTCACCCACCCGGTCCAGCACGTCCCGCAGCCGACAGGTGGCCAGACCCTCGCTGACCTGGTCAGGAACATCCATGTGCGTAGCGCTTTTTGAGGTGCCGTCTTCTGCCACCCCAGCAGGATCGCCCAAAATTTCCCCGAGAACAAGAAGTGACCAGCGCACTGTTCGTGCGTGAGTGAGGAGAGTCATGGCCGTCGAACTGAGCGCTCTGCCGCCCCGCAAGGGACCCCGGCCCGCCACGACCGGCCGGGAGATCCCGCACGACCAGTTGGAGGACTTCTCCCCGCCGGAGATCCGCGCCGAGCTGATCGCCCGCGCCCAGGCCCTGCCCGGCGTCTTCATGACACAGAGCCAGGTCTCCGAGCCGTCGTCGCTGGCGCTGCGCCTGGACAAGCAGGACCGGGACTTCGACGCCTTCCTGCACCCCTCGGTGGACGAGTTCGGGCACATCCACCGCTCCGGTTTCATGCACCTCACCGTGCCGCTGGAGTCGCTCGACGCGCTGACCGAACTGGGCTGGGTCGAACCGCACCCGATCTCCCGGCGGCCCGAGTTCCCCAGCGGCATCGTCATGCTCTACGCCCCGCGCGACGCCGACGAGCTGGAGGTCGCCACCACCGTCATGAAGGCGTCGTACGAACTGGCCGTGCGCTAGACCCGCGCCCGGAACCGGCATCCCAAGAACCGATCTGACTGTTCATCAGGAAAGCGAGAACACTCCATGCGCGCAGTAACCATCGACGACTTCGGCGCCACCCCCGCGGTGACCGAGGTGGCCAGGCCGGAGCCGGGACCGGGCGAGGTCCTGGTCAAGGTGCACGCCTCGTCGCTCAACGGCTTCGACGGCGCGGTGATCTACGGCGTGTTCAAGGACATGCTGGAGCACAAGTTCCCGGTCACCCTCGGCAAGGACTTCGCGGGCACGGTCGAGGCGGTCGGCGAGGGCGTCACCCGGGCCGCCGGCGACCGGGTGTTCGGCGTCGTCATGAAGCCCGTCGTCTCCGACGGCGCCTTCGCCGAGTACGTCGTGGTCGCCGAGGGCTACGGCATCGCCGCCGTCCCCGCTGGCCTGGAGCTGGAGCAGGCCGGGGCGCTGGGCCTGGCGGGCTCGGCCGCCGTCGGCGCCGTCGAGGCGATCGCGCCGAAGGCCGGGGACACGGTCCTGGTCGTGGGCGCGACGGGCGGTGTGGGCGCGTACGCCGTCCAGCTCGCCGTCGCGGCCGGGGCGACCGTCGTCGCCACCGCGAAGCCGGGCGAGGAGACGGAGTTCGTACGCGGCCTCGGCGCGGCGCACGTGGTGGACCACACCGGCGACCTGGCCGCCCAGGTCCGCGCGCTCGCCCCGGAGGGCGTCACGGGCGTCGTGCATCTGGCCGGCGACCCCGCACCGCTCGTCGAACTGCTCGCGGACGGCGGCCGGTTCGCCTCCACCCTGGGCTTCGGCCCCGAGCAGGCCGGCCGGACCGGCGTCACCGTCACCTCCGTGATGGCCGACCCGGCCCCGGCCACCCTGGACCGGCTCGCCGGGGCCGCCGCCTCCGGCGCGCTCCGGGTGCCGATCGCGCGGACGTTCCCGCTCGACTCGGTCGCCGAGGCGGTGGGCGCGTTCGGCGCGGGCACCGTCGGCAAGATCGCCGTCTCCGTCGTCTGACCCACCGGACAGGACCCGACCGCCGGCCGGGCGCGGCACATCCGCCGCGCCCGGCCACCCACCGCCGAGCCGTACGGAGACCGCCATGGACGCCACCGCACGCCCCGAGGACACCGGAAGCCACCCCGACTTCGACGGGATGTTCCAGATCGTCACCAGCTTCTGGGTGGCGCGGGCGGTGCACGCCGCCACCGCACTGGGCCTGCCCGACCATCTCGCGGCCGAGCCCCGCACCGCCGCCGAACTGGCCGCCGCGACCGGCACCGACGCCCGTGCCCTGGCCCGGCTGCTGCGCACCCTCGCCGGGGTGGGCGTGCTGCGCTCGGACGCCGAGGGCCGCTACTCCACCACGCCGCTCGGCGACGCCCTGCGCTCCGACATACCCGGCTCCCTCGCGTCCTTCGTCCAGATGGAGCTGGGCGAGGCCCACCACGCCACCTGGGGGCTGCTGGTGGACTCCGTGCGCTCGGGCGAACCGGTCTTCGAGCGGGCGGTGGGGAAGAAGATCTGGCAGTTCTTCGAGGACACGCCCGCCATGAACGCCCATCTCGGCAAGGCGATGACCGGGCTCACCGCGATGGTCGCCGACGCCGTGCTCGACGTCTACGACTTCGCCCCGCACCGGCGGATCGTGGACGTCGGCGGCGGCGAGGGCGGCTTCCTCGCCTCGATCCTCACCGCGCACCCCGGCGCCCACGGGGTGGTGCTCGACCTACCGCACGTCGTGGCGCACGGACGTCCGCGGATCGAGGCGGCGGGCCTCGCGGACCGCTGCGAACTCGTGGGCGGCGACTTCTTCGAGAAGGTCCCCGAGGGCGGCGACCTCTACACGATGAAGTGGGTCCTGCACGACTGGGACGACGCCTCCGCCGTACAGATCCTCAAGTCCTGCCGCCGCGTCATGGGCGACGACGCGCGGCTGCTCGTGGTGGACACGGTCGTGCCCGAGGGCGACGGCTTCTCGCCCAGCAAGATCATCGACCTCAACATGATGGTGCTCAGCGGCGGTCAGGAACGCACGGCCGAGGAGTTCCAGCGGCTGCTGGCGGCGGCGGGCTTCACCCTGACCCGCATCCTGCCCACCCGTTCCCCGAGCAGCGTGGTGGAGGCGGTGCCGGTGCCGCGGAGCTGACGGGACGTCACCAATCCTTTGCCTCAACCCCTTTCGAACCGCTCAAGGAGAGTTCCCCGTGTCCATCGCCTACATCGCCGTGGCGAGCCTGATCGCCCTCGTGCTCCTCGCCTCCGGCAGAGCCAAGCTCGTCAAGGACGAGAAGATCACCGAGGGCATGCACAAGATCGGCGTGCCGGACAGTTGGTTCCCCCGGCTGTCCGCCCTGGAGATCGCCGCCGCGCTCGGTCTGGTCGCCGGCATCTTCTACCGGCCGCTGGGCGTCGCCGCCGCCATCGGGATGGTCGCCTACTTCATCGGCGCCGTCCTCACCCATCTGCGTGCCAAAGACACCGCGGGCGTCCCGCTGCCGGCCACCCTGCTCGTCGCCGGAGCGGCGGCGCTGGTGCTCGGCGTCGCGACGGTCTGAGGGGAGGAGAACCCATGTCCGACACGGAGACGTCCCCGACGGCGGCCCCGACCCCCGTCGACTTCTGGTTCGACCCGCTCTGCGCGTGGACCTGGATGACCTCCCGCTGGCTGCTGGAGGCGGCACGCTCGCGCGACCTCACCATCCGCTGGCATGTCATGAGCCTGGCCATCCTGAACGAGGGCCGGCTCGACCACATCCCGGAGGAGTTCCACGACCTGGTGGGCCCCAAGGGGCTGCGCCCGGTCCGGGTGATCGTGGCGGCGCAGCAGCGGTACGACGGCGACGCGGTCGCCCGCCTCTACACGGAACTCGGCACCCGCTTCCACCGGGACGGCGGCACCCCGAGCCCCACCCTGGACACCATCGAGGCGGCCCTGACGGCGGCGGGCCTCCCGGCCGACCTGGTCCGGTACGCCGACAAGGACACCTACGACACCGAGGTCCGCGCCTCCCACGCCCGCTCCCAGGCCGCGGTGGGCGAGGAGACGGGCAGCCCGGTACTCGCGGTCCCGGACGCGACGGGGTCACCGCGCGGCTTCAACGGCCCCGTGGTCACCCCCATCCCGAGGGGCGAGGAGGCCGCCCGCCTCTGGGACGCGATCCTCCTCGCCGCGTCGGTCCCGTCCTTCGCCGAACTGAAGCGCACCCGCGCGGGCGGCCCGGTCTTCGAGTGACGGCCCCCCGACAGGGTTTTCCGGGTTCGCCCCCCTGACCCATGTCACGTTTCCGGGGCCCGCTGCGTCGGTCCTGGTGGAGGCGCTGCTTTGCAGGGCTCACTACGACGAACGAGAGGCGACGGGATGAGCGCGGACGCATCACCGCAGGCGCGGCGGCACAACCCCTGGCTGGTGCTGGCGGTCCTCTGCGCGAGCTTCTTCATGACGCTGCTGGACACGACGATCGTCACGATCGCCATTCCCGAGATGGCCGAGGGCCTCGGCGCCTCGCTGGACGACATCCTGTGGTTCGCCAACGCCTACATGCTGGTCTTCGCCGCGCTGCTGCTGCTCTCCGGGCGGCTCGGCGACCGGTTCGGCGCCCAGCGGACCTTCACCGCCGGGCTCGCGGTGTTCACCGCGGCCTCGGCGGTGTGCGGGTTCGTGGACACCCCGGGGCAGATGATCGCGGCCCGGGCCGTCCAGGGCCTCGGCGCGGCGGTCATGATGCCGCAGACCCTGGCGCTGATCAGCGCCGTCTTCCCGGCGGAGCGGCGCGGCGCGGCCTTCGGCGTGTGGTCCGCGGTCGCGGGTCTCGCCACCGTCGCGGGACCCACCGTCGGCGGCGCGCTGGTCTCGGGCCTCGACTGGCGCTGGATCTTCTTCATCAACGTCCCGATCGGCGCGGCCGCCCTGGCGGGAGCCCTCCTCGTGGTGCCGGACGTCCGCACGGGACAGCGGACCTCGCTGGACCTCACCGGCGCCGTCCTGTCCACGGCCGGCCTCAGCCTCATCGTGTACGGGCTGATCGAGGGCGAGCGCTACGACTGGGGCACGATCGAGTCGTTCCTCAGCATCCCCCTGGTCCTGGCGCTCGGCGTGGCGCTCCTCGGGCTGTTCGCCCTGCACCAGCGCGCCCGTCAGGACCGGCGTCCGCTGGTGCCGTTCGAGCTGTTCCGCAGCCGCGGCTTCACCGTGTCCGCGACCCTCGGGGCGATGCTGCTCTTCGGCTCCATCGGCGTGCTGCTGCCGCTCACCCTCTACCTCCAGTCCGTCCTCGGGCTCTCCGCGGGCGAGGCCGGTCTCGCGCTCGTCCCGGGACCGCTGGTGTCGCTGTTCGTGGCGCCCTTCGCCGGCAACGCGGTCGGCAGGCTGGGCGGCCGCAAGCTCCTCGTCCCCGGTCTGCTGGTCTTCGGCGCCGGGATCGCCCTCACCGCGGTCATGGCCCAGGCGGACTCCAGCGTGTGGGCGATCATCCCCGGCCAGATCGTGTTCGGCGTCGGCATGGGCCTGGTCTTCGCGCCCACCAGCACCCTCGCCATGCAGGAGATCCCGCCGCGGCTGACCGGTGTCGCCTCCGGCATGTTCACCACGTTCCGCCAGATCGGCGCGGTCGTCGGCGCGGCGGCGGTCGGCGCCCTGCTCCAGAACCGGCTCGCCGCCGAGGGCGTACCGGAGGAGGTACGGCAGCAGGCGGGCCGGCTCACGGACGCGGCGTACGCCGAGGGCCTCACCGACGCCGTGCGCTACGGGCTGTTCCTGACGGTCGCCGTGGCCGTCGTCGCCGCGGCCATCGCCCTGCTCCTGCCCCCGGCACCCCCGCGGCCGGAACCGGAGACGCCCGTGGAACCGCTCGCCGGGGCGGACGTGGCCCGAGCGGCCGACTAGCCCCCACCGGATTCCCGGATCGACGCATTTCCGCCCCCCGGCACACCGTTCCCGAGGAGTAATTCCCATGTCCGAGAAGACAGTCGTCCAGCGTTACATCACCGCCCTCGGTGAGCAGGACTGGGCCGCGCTGGAAAAGTTGTACGCACCGGACGTCACGCTCTACGCGCCCACCGCCTGGGGCGTGACCGGCGTGGAATTCCTGCTGAAATTCTGCCAGGAGATCCATCACGCCCACCCGGGTATCCGGGCCGTCCTGCACGACGAGTTCTCCAGCGCCGACGGCACCCGCGCCGCCTTCCGGTTCGCGCTGCACTGGCACAACACCGGAACGTATTTCGGCCACGAGCCGACCGGCGAGCGCGGATCGAGCATCGAGCAGCACACCGTACGCATTGAGGGCGGCCGGATCGTCGAACAGGTCGCCGCGGTCAGCACCCTGAGCCTGCACTTCCTCCAGAAGGACGCCTGGGGCGTGCCGTACGTGACGGACGCCGTCGACCCGGCGCCCGAGATCGTCGCCGCGCCGTCCGCCGGGGAGGGGAACCGGCCGTGACGCAGCCGCTCGTCGAGGGCCCCTGGTCCATGGAGGGCGCCGCCGGGCTGCGGGTGCCGGGGGACGTCGCCGAGCGGTTCCGTGAGCGCGGCTGGTGGCGGGACACCTCCGTCCTGCACGATCTGCTGCGGGTCGCCGCCGAGCGCCCCGACGACCCGGCGATCGTCGTCTACAGCGCGCAGGACGGCCGTAGCACCACCGTCCGCTACGCCGAACTGGCCTTCCACGTCCGCCGGTTCACGGCCGCGCTGACCGCGCTCGGCGTGCGGCGCGGCGACCGGGTGGCGTTCCAGTTGCCCAACTGGTGGGAGGTGGCGGCCCTCACCCTCGCCTGCTGCTGGACCGGGGCGATCGCCGTCCCGCTGCTGCCCACCCTGCGCGCCCTGGAGCTGGAGCGCATCCTGCGGGCGGCCCGCGCCCAGGTGTGCGTCGTCGTGGACACCTGGGAGGGCTACGACTGCGTGGCCGCGCTGGAGGAGATCTCCGCCCGGCTGCCCTGGCTGCGGCACGCCGTCGTCCACGGCGAGCGCGTGCCGCCGTGGGCGGTCGACTTCCGGGAGCACTTCCTGCGCACCCCGCACGAGGAGCGCACGGCGCCGCCGCGGCTGCCGTCCGGGGCGGCCCTCGACCGGGTCTGCATGCTGCTGTTCACCTCCGGCACCACCGGGGAACGCAAGGCGGTGCTGCACACCGAGAACACCCTGTACGCCGGCACCGGGGCCGGGGCGAGCACGGTCGAGCGGGGCTGGGCCGTGCGCGAGGTGTTCAGCACCCCGCACCCCATCACCGGTCCCGCGGGCCTGCTGTACTGCGTCTGGGGTCCGATCCTGGCCGGCGGCACCGGCGCCTACCAGGACGTCTGGGCGCCGGAACGGTATCTGGAGCTGCTGTCGGCGGCCTCGGTCACCCAGACCTTCCTGGCCCCCTCCTTCGTGCAGCAGCTCCTGGAGGAGCAGTGCCGGCGCCCCCGCTCGCTGCCCTCGCTGCGGTTCGTGATGACCGGCGCCGCCCCGGTGCGCGCGGACCTGGCCCGGGCGATCCACGACGAGCTGAAGGTGCCGGTGCGCGCCTGCTGGGGGATGACCGAGGCGGGCATGGGGTTCCGCACCCGCGAGGACGACCCCTGCGACTGGGCCGCCAAGAGCGACGGCTCGCCGATGCCCGGCCTGGAGATGCGGCTGCTGCCGGGCCCCGACGACGACGGGGTGCACCGGCTGCTGGTGCGGGGTGCCTCGGTCGCCGTCGGGTTCTGGCGGCCCGGCTCGGGGGAGCCCTTCCATGAGACGTGGCGACGGGACGACGGCTGGCTCGACACCGGCGACCTGGTCCGCGAGGACGGCCGGGGCGGCATCCGGTTCGCGGGCCGGGCCAGCCGGCGGGTCGGCGCCACCTTCATGATCCCGGTGACCGAGGTCGAGCAGGAGATCCTGCGCCACCCCGGGGTGCGCGAGGTGGTGCTCGTCGGCTACGAGGACGAGCCGGGGCACGAGAGCTCGTGCGCCGTGGTGGTCGCCGACGGGGACCGCTGCCCGACCCTGGCGGAACTGGTGGGGATCCTCGTCGAACGCGGGATGACGCCCTGGTATCTGCCGACCCGGCTCCTGGAGGTGTCCCCGGAGCTGCCGCGCAACGAGAACGGCAAGATTCGGTACGAGCGGCTGAAGGCCATGATTGTAGACTCGGCAGGGCAGTTGGCGGGCGATCGCGACGAGCGCCGACCCTGAGGGAACCGGGCGAACCGAGGGAACGAGGAGTCATGGCCGAGGCGACAGCCGTCTCCGAGCGGTCCGGGATCTCGGATCCGTTCGAACAGCACCGGCAGCTCATGTTCGGTATCTCGTACCGCATGCTCGGCACGGTGGCCGACGCCGAGGACGTCGTCCAGGAGACCTGGCTGCGCTGGCGGCGCGTCGACCGGGACGCCGTGGCGGATCCGCGCGGCTATCTGGTGCGGGCCGTCACCCGCACCGCCATCGACCAGATGCGCCGCAGCCGGGCCCGCCGCGAGGAGTACGTGGGGCCCTGGCTGCCCGAACCGCTGCTGGTCTCCTCCGACGTCGCGCTGGAGTCCTCGCTGCGCGGAGAGTCGCTGAGCATGGCGGTCCTGGTGATGATGGAGACGCTGTCGCCGCTGGAGCGCGCGGTCTTCGTGCTGCACGAGGTGTTCGGCTTCAGCTTCCCCGAGGTCGCCGAGGCCGTCGACCGCACCGAGCAGGCCGTACGGCAGCTCGGCAGCCGGGCCCGGCGCCATGTGCGGCTGCGCAGGCGGCGCTTCGAGCCGGACCGGCGGCAGGCCCGCGAGATCACCGAACGCTTCCTGGCCGCCTGTCTCTCCGGCGACGTGGAGGCGCTGATGGCGGTGCTGGCCCCGGACGTGACGATGTGGGCGGACGGCAACGGCCACGCGGAGACCCCGCGCGTCCCGCTGCACGGCGCCGCCGCGATCGCCGACTACTTCGCGTCCACGGCGGGCCGCTACCCGCAGGGGCTGGTGGTGCGGCTGCACGAGCAGTACGACGGCAGCCCGGCCGCCGTCCTGGCCACCCCGGCCGGGGTGTTCGCGGTCGTCGTCGTGGACGTCGCCGAGCCCGCCGCGCCCGGCGCCCCGCCCCGGGTCACGGCCGTGCGCGCGGTGCGCAACCCCGAGAAGCTGGGGCGGGTGCCGGCCGGACGCTGAGCGGGGCGGGGCGACGGGCGGAGCGGGTCACTCCACCGCCGTCCCCACGCCGTTGCGGCGCTGGCGGTTCAGGACCCACTGGGCGACGTGGATGCGGGAGGGCACGTCGAGGCGGCGCATCACCTGGCGGACGTGATTGACCACGGTCCACTCCGACAGCCGTAGCTGCTGCGATATCTGACGGTTCGTCAGGCCCTGGCTGACCAGCATGGCCACCTCGTACTGGCGCGCCGTGAGCTGCACCGGCCGGGACACCGCCGAGACCGGCTCGGGCGCCGGCGGGCCGACGGACAGCGCCTCGCCCGCCGCCGCGTCGGCGGACAGCACCCGGCCCTCGCGCCGGGCCGCCTCGTACTCCGGGCCGGACAGCAGCCGGCGGACCTCGCGCAGCGCGACCGCCGCGTCCCCGGGGACCAGCAGCGGATGGGCGCCGGTGGCCTCCCGCAGGGCGGCCGCGGCGGCCAGCAGCCGGGCCACCCGGTGCCCCTGGTGCGGCAGCCGCCGCCACACGTGCAGCGCGTGCCCCTCCAGGACGGTGGGCAGCATGGTGTGCTCCCCGACCGCCCGCAGCCGGTGCAGGCTCTCCCACAGCAGCCGCTCCGCGAGCGCCTGGTCGCCGCGCGAGTCGGCCAGCGCGCCGCGCAGGGCCAGCACCAGCCCCTCGCCGCGGACGTCCCGGACCCGCATGAACAGGCCGTTCGCCGCCTCCATCAGATCGGCGGCGAGCTTGGCGTCGATGAGCCGGCTGCCGGTGGCCAGCGCCAGCGCGGCGTACGCCGCCTCCACGGTCGCCCGCTCGTCGACCGCCGCGTGCAGCAGACGCACCGCGGCCTTGCGGACCGCCGAGGGGCCCGCCGGCTGCTGGCTGACCGCGAGCCGGGCCAGCGCGGCCCGCTCGTGCACGGCGTCGCCCGCGTCGTGGAAGCCGCGGGCCGCGTGCCGGAAGCAGTCCGCCGCGAGCCGCGGATCGCCCCGGACCACCGCGAACTGGCCGCGCGCCGCCTCGGCCCGCGCGGCCGACGCCTGATCACCCGGGGCGGCCAGGAACGCGTTCGACGCCTTGGCCAGCCACTGCTCGCCGAGGGCGAGATGGCCGCGCACCATCCAGAAGCGGTGCAGGGCGAGGGCGGCGCGCGCCGCGTCCGTGCGGCGCCCGCTCGCCTCCAGATGGGTCAGCGCGGCCAGCAGGTCCTCGTGCAGCGGGGCCAGCCGCTGGAACCACTGGGCCTGCTGCGGTCCGGTCAGCCGCTCCTCGGCCCGCAGGGCCAGGGCGAGGAAGTGCTCCGCGTGCCGGCGCCGGGCCTCGGGGAGCGCGCCGGTCGCCGTCAGCCGCTCCAGACAGAACTCGCGGACCGTGTTGAACAGCGTGAACCGCGGCTCCCCGCCGCCCGGGGTCACCCGCAGCAGATGGCGGCCCACCAGCGCCTCCACCACCTGTTCCGTGCGATGGGTGGGCAGCTCCCAGAACTCCTCGACGGTGGTGAGGTTCATGCTGCCGGTGAAGACCGCGAGCCGGGTGAGCAGGGCGCGCTGCTCCTCGTCGAGCAGCCGGAAGCTGTGCTCGGTGATCGAGCGGACGCTGCGGTGCCGGGGCGAGCGGGCGGCGTGGTCGCCGCCGAGCACCGGGCGGCCCTCGCGCAGCCGGGTGAGCAGACTGTCCACCCGGAACAGCCGCAGCTTCTCGGCGACCAGCTCGATCGCCAGCGGCAGACCGTCCATCCGGGTGCAGATCTCGGCCACCGCCTGCGCGTTCTGCGCGGTCAGCGCGAACGACGGGTCGATCGCCCGGGCCCGGTCCACGAACAGCTCCACCGCGGCGTTGTCCTGGAGTTCGAGGACGTCCTGCCGGTACGGCGGGTTCGGTGTCGGCAGCGGCGGCACGGGGAAGAGCCGCTCCCCGTACAGGCCCAGCGGGCGCCGGCCGGCGGTGAGGACGCGCAGCCGCGGGAAGCGGCCGAGCAGGGTGTCGACGGCGTTGGCGGTGGCGTCTGCCGCCTGCTCGAAGCCGTCGAGGACCAGCAGGCTCGGCTCGTCGGGCAGCCGCGGCGCCAGCGTGTCGGCGAGACCGTCGCCGCCGTCGGTGTCGTGCAGGTCGAGATAGGCGACCCGGGCGATCGGCACGTCGCCCACGGCCGCGCAGGCCAGCCGGCTCTTGCCGACGCCGCCGGGGCCGGTCAGCGTGATCAGCCGGTGCTCCTCCCGGCCGAGCTGGGCGGAGAGGGTGAGGATCTCGAGGTCGCGGCCCACCAGCGTGGTGCGGTGGCCCGGGGCGCGCGACGGCGAGTCGATGATGAGTTGCGGGCACAGCCTGCCGGAGCCGAGCGCCCCGGCCGTCACTGGGATTTCCCTGGCGCGTACGTTTTGCTTCGGGCTGATTGAATTCTGGTACTCGGCACGATATCCCCCGTCCGTTACCTTGCGTGAACCGCAAGGCAAAGCATACGGCCATGGTTCGCGGGGCAGTTAACGGCCGAATTGTTTGGCTTATTCGTGACGCACGGGTTCCTTGGTCGAATTCGCTTTTTGCTTTGTCTCCCGCAGGACCGCCCGGCAGACCATCCCGAAAACAAGTCCCCAGAAGGCCGCCCCGAGTCCCAGCAGGGTGACGCCGGAGGCGGTGGTGAGAAACGCGACGAGCGCGGCGGTCCGGTCGCGTGCCTCGGTGAACGCCCCCGACAGACTGCCGCCGAGCGCACCGAGGAGGGCCACGCCCGCGGCCGACGCGATCAGGGCCGGCGGCAGCGCCGCGAACAGCCCCGCGACCGTCGTACCGAACAGTCCCACCGCGATGTACAGCGCCCCACAGCTCAATCCGGCCACATAGCGGCGGTCGCGGTCCTCGTGGGCGTCGGGACCCGCGCAGATCGCCGCGGTGATCGCCCCGAGATTGAGCGCGTGCGCCCCGAACGGCGCGAGGACGGCGGACGCCACGCCGGTGTCGCGCACCAGCGGACCCGGGCGCACCGTGTAGCCCGCCTCCCGCAGCGCCCCCACACCGGGCGCGTTCTGCGCGGACATGGTGACCAGGAACAGCGGCAGCGTCAGGCTGACCAGCGCCTGGCCGGGCCAGGCGGGCGCGGTGAACACCGGCTCGGCCAGGGACAGCCGTACGCCGCCCAGGGACAGCGTGCCGGTGCCGGCGGCCACCGCGACGGCCGCGGCGAGCGGCGCCGCGATCGCGTACCGGGGCGCCACCCGCTGGAGGACCACGTACCCGCCGAGCATCACCCCGGCCACGGCGGGCGCCTCCTCCAGTGCTTGGAGCGCCTCCAGGCCGAACCGCAGCAGGATCCCGGCCAGCACGGCGGAGACGACGGCGGCCGGTATCCGCCGCATCAGCGCCTCGAACCAGCCCGTCACCCCCACCAGCACGGTGAGCGCGGCCGCCGCCAGATACGCCCCGACCGCCGTGGCGTACGGCATCCCGTGCAACTGGGTGACCAGCAGCGCCGCCCCCGGCGTCGACCAGGCCGCCACGACCGGCACCCGGTAGCGCAGGCTCAGCACCAGGCCGGTCACCCCGCTGCCCACCGCGATCGCCCAGATCCACGACGACAGCCGCGCCTCGTCCAGGGAGCCGGCGTGCGCGGCCTGCACCACGACGGTCAGTGGGCCCGCGAAGGACACCACCACCGCGACGGCCCCCGCGACGACCGCCGACAGGGACGCGTCCCGCCACACCCGCCGGGCCCGGCCGCCGAGGGCCTCCGCCATCAGAGGATCTCGACGTTGGCGGCGGGTCGCAGCCGCCGCCGGCAGTCCAGCACGTGCCGCGCCCCGCGCAGCACCACGTCGTAGTCGAAGTCGTCGTGGTCGGTGAGCAGCACCACCGCGTCCGCGGCGGTCACCTCCTCCTCCGTCAGCTCCACCCGGCGCACCCGTGCGTCCAGCGGAGCGGTCTCCCGGACGTGCGGGTCCACCGCGTGCACCTGGGCGCCGGTGCGCAGCAGCAGCTCCGCGACCCGGAGCGCGGGCGACTCCCGGGCGTCCCCGCTGTTGCGCTTGTACGCCAGGCCCAGCAGCAGCACCCGCGAGCCGTTCGCCGGCCGCTGGAGCTGGTTGAGCGCCTCGACGAGCCGCTGCACCACGTAGTGAGGCATCTGGCTGTTGACGTCGTTGGCGAGGTCGACGAACCGGAACCGGCGGCCCAACTGGCGCTCCACCCGCCAGGACAGATAGCGCGGGTCGACCGGCAGGCAGTGGCCGCCCACCCCGGGCCCCGGGGTGAAGGGCATGAAACCGAACGGCTTGGAGGAGGCCGCGTCGATCGCCTCCCAGGCGTCCACGCCGAGTTCGCGCGCGATCACCGCCATCTCGTTGACCAGCGCGATGTTGACGTGCCGGTAGGTGTTCTCCAGGAGTTTCGCCAGCTCCGCGGTCTTGGGGTCGCGCACCGGCACGGTCCGCTCCACCACCGTCCCGTAGAACTCCGCCACCTGCCGCAGCGACGCGGCGTCCACCCCGGAGACGATCTTCGGGGTGGTCTCCAGGGTCCAGCGCTGGTTGCCGGGGTCGATGCGCTCGGGGCTGTAGCCGAGATGGAAGTCCGCGCCGGGCCGCAGCCCGCTCTCCTTCTCCAGCAGCGCCCCGAACACGTCCTCGGTGGTGCCCGGATAGGTGGTGGACTCCAGGACGACCAGCGCGCCCGGCCGCAGATGCCCGGCCAGCGTCAGCGCCGCCTCCTCGATGCAGGTCAGATCCGGTACGTCGTCGAGCAGCGGCGTGGGTACGGTGACCACCGCCACGTCGAAGCCGGCGAGCGCGCCCGCGTCGGTCGTGGGGCGGTAGGCGCCCGACTCCAGCGCCTTGGCGAGCCGCCCCTCGTCCACGTCCTCCACATAGGAGTCACCGGCCCGCAGCCGGGAGATCCGGGCGGCGTCCACGTCGTAGCCCACGACCGTGTGGCCCGCCTCCACCGCCCGTACGGCCAGCGGCAGGCCCACGTACCCCTGGCCGACCACCGCCACCCGGCGGCCGGTGGGCCGCGGGGCGCCGCCGTTCATCGATTGGGACATGGTGTGCCCTTTCAGCCGTTGTGCACGAGAAGCAGGTTCGCCGCGACCAGGAGGACGACGCCCCAGCGGTGGATGGTGACGCCTTGCCTGCGGGCCGACAGCACCTCACCCGCGACGAGCCCGGCGTGCGCCTGCCGGGCGCGCATCCCGACGACGGGCAGCAGGAACGCGCAGAACCACCACGGCACCGCCCCGGCCGCCGCCGCGAGGACGATCGCACCGGTCTCGGCAAGCGACAGCGCGGCGATGAAACCCCGGTAGACGCCGGGGGACACGCCGGTGGCCAGGTTGCGGCGGCCGGCCGCCCGGTCGCCGTCCACGTCGTTGATGTTGGAGTAGACCGACACCATCAGGCTCCACAGCCCGAACAGGAAGCACTCCAGCCAGGCCGCCCCGGTCATCTCCCCGTTCAGCAGGGCGAAGGGGACCAGCACGCACAGGCCGGTGCTCAGCCAGATGACCGCCTCCTGCCCGCCCCGGTAGCTGAGCTTGAGGCCGTAGGAGTACTGCACGCTGATGACCACCGAGAAGGCCGCCGCCGCCAGCGCCCACCAGGGCCGGTGCGGGGCGATCAGCGCGGTCAGCGCCCACAGCGCGGTGCCCCCGGCGGCACAGCCCCAGCCGAAGCGCAGCGCCTGCCGCAGGGTGAGCCGGCCGTCGAGCAGCGGCTTGCGGTCCCGGGCCCGCAGCGTCTGGCCCGGGTCGTAGTTGCGGGCGTCGCTGCCGTCCCGCAGCCCGGTGACGTCGTCCAGCGCGACCGTGGCCGCCACGATCCCCACCCAGCCGAGGTCGAACAGCACCAGCACCCACCAGGTGGACGCCTCCCGCCAGGCGGCGGCCGGCAGCAGCGCCAGGACCACCAGGACGCACAGGTAGTAGTCGAAGAAGGACAGCTTCGCCAGCTTCGCGTACGCGCCCGCCCGCTCCCGCACCCCGGAGCGCGGCGGCGCCGAGGCCGTCGCCGTCATCGGCCCGGCCCCGCCTCGCCGGGGCGCCGGCCCACCGTGCTGATCAGCACCTGGCTCAGCCAGTGGTGCGCCGGATCGGCCATCTCGGCCAGCGCCGCGTCGATCCGGGCGTCGTCCAGCAGCCCGGCGGCCACGATCCGCGGCCGCATGAACTCCAGCCACAGCATGTAGTGCCGGGCCTGGTCGGAGCCGCCGCGCACCATCACCGCCCGGCCCTCCGCCGTCGCCTCCAGGCCCGCCTCCAGCACCAGCCGGAGATCGACGTGCCCGCCGCGCGGATCGTGGCCCGACTCGCGCATCAGCCCGTAGCCGGCCGCGCGCACGTCCTGGAGGAAGTCCTCCGACAGGAAGGAGCGGAACAGCGTGGAGGAGTCGGTGTCCTCCAGGAACAGCACCCCGCCGGGCCGCAGCGCGCGCACCATCCGGGCCACCGCGGCCGCCCGGTCGGGCAGATGCTGGAGCACCATCCGCGAGTGCACGAGGTCGAAGGCCGCCTCCGGCAGCTCCTCCTCCCGCAGATCGTGCCGGACCACGTCCACCTGCTCCAGCCCGGCGAGCGCGCCGAGCCGGTCGGTCTGGAGATCGGTGGCCAGCACCCGGCCCGTGGGGCCCACCCGGTCGGCGAGCCAGCGCGCCACGGAACCCGAACCGGCCCCGATCTCCAGGCAGTTCCAGCCCGGACCCACCCCCAGCGCGGCCAGCCGCTCCAGGGTGCCGGGATCCCAGATCGCCTCGTTGGTGCGCAGCCGCTCGGTCTCCTTCTCCCAGACCGGGTCGAAGACGTAGGTCTGCGTCCGCCGGGCGGGCGTCTGCGGTACGGGATGCTGCTGTGCGGGCGCGCTCGTCATGACGGACTCCCTGGACTGCTCTCGGTGACGGTCTCCCCGGACGGCTCCCGCCCGGTCATGCGTAGAACTCGCAGACCGTGTCGGCGATGAACTCCACCTCGGCGTCGCTCAGATGGGGCCAGATCGGGATGGCCAGGTTGCGCGCGGAGGCCCGCTCCGCGTTCGGCCAGACGCCCTCCGGGTCGGCCCACGGCGCGAACGCCGGCTGCCGGGGGAGCGGCACGGGGTAGTAGATGTGACTGCCTATCTGATGTTCCGTCAGATAGGCGCGGAGGTCCTCGCGACGGTCCACCAGCAGCGAATACACGTAGTAGCAGCGGCCGTTGCGCCCGGCCGGCGGGGCGAGCACCCCGCGCTCGCGCAGCGGCTCGAAACGCTCGGTGTAGTAGTCGGCGATCCGCGCCCGGCGCTCCAGCCGGTCCGGGAAGCCGCCCAGCCGGTGGAGCTGGAAGGCGGCGAGCACCTCGTCGAACCGGTTGTTCAGACCGATCCGGTGGTGCAGGAAACGGTGCACACCGTCCTGCCCGTGATTGCGCAGCATCCGCGCGGCACGCGCCAGTTCGGGGTCGTCGGTGAGGACCACCCCGCCCTCGCCCGCCGTGCCGAACGCCTTGACCTGGAAGAAGGAGAAGACCCCGACGTCACCCCAGCGCCCTGCGGGCCGCCCGTCCAGGACCGCGCCCTGCGCCACCGCCGCGTCCTCGATCAGCGCCACCCCGTGCTCACGGGCGATCGCCCCGAGCCGCTCCATGTCCGCCATGATCGAGAAGACATGGGCGGGCAGCAGCGCCTTGGTGCGCTCGGTGATCAGCGACTTCGTCGCGTCGGGGTCCAGCACCATGGTCCATGGGTCGACATCGGCGAACACCGGTGTGGCGCCCGCGTTCGCCACCGCGCTGGCCACCGGCTGGCAGCAGAACGCCGGCACGATCACCTCGTCGCCCGGCCCGATGTCCAGCGCCCGCACCGACAGCTCCAGCGCCCCGGTGCCGCTGGCACACGCGACGACATGAGCGGCGCCGGTCTCCTCGCGCAGCGCCTCCTCCAGCTCGGCGGTGCGCTCCCCGAGGATGAACCGCTGACCCGGGCCCGTGCCCAGCTCGCGCACCGCCGACAGCAGCGCCTCGCGGTCCTCCTCGAACAGGTCGGGGGGAAAGAACGGCAGAGTCCTCATGATGCGGCCCCCGTGTAGAAGCGGCGGACGGCCTCGCACACCCGCTGGACGTCGTCGAGGCCGAGGTCGGGGTGGAAGGGAAGCGCGACGGTGCGCTCACAGGCGGCCTCCGCGTGCGGGAAGTCGCCCCGCCGGTGGCCGAGTTCGGCGAAGCACGGCTGGAGGTGCAGGGGCGTCGGGTAGTACACCTCGGTGCCCACGCCCGCACGGGTGAGGTGCTCCACCAGCGCGTCCCGCCGCTCCACCTCGATCACGTACACGTAGAACACCGGATCGGCCGGCACGTCCCGCACCTTCACCGTGGGCAGCCGCAGCACCCCCGGCACCTCGCTCAGCAGCTCGGTGTACGCCGCCGCCAGCTCCGCGCGCCGGGCGATCGCCGCGTCCAGCCGGGGCAGTTTGCCCAGCAGCACGGACGCCTGGATGTCGTCCATCTTGCTGTTGGTGCCGGACGCCCCGGACAGATTGGAGATACCGGCGATGTGGTCCACCGTGCGGCCCATCCGGCCGTGGTGGCGCAGGATCGCCACCCGCTCCGCGATCTCCGGGTCGTCCGTCAGCACGGCACCCGCGTCGCCCAGCGCGCCCAGCGTCTTGGTGGGGAAGAACGACAGCACGCCGCCGTCGCCCAGCAGCCCGGCGTGGACACCGCCGCGGCGCATCCCGATCGCCTCCGCGCTGTCCTCCACCACCTTCAGACCGTGCCGTTCGGCCAGGGCGCCGATCGCCCCCATGTCGGCCAACTGCCAGAACAGATGCACCGGCATGACCGCCCGGGTGCGCGGAGTGACGGCCGCCTCGGCGGACGCCGGGTCCAGCGCGTAGGTCTCCGGGTCGATGTCGGCGAAGACCGGGGTGGCCCGGGCCAGCGCCACCGAAGACGCCGACGCGACGAAGCTGAAGGCCGGCACGATCACCTCGTCGCCGGGGCCGGCACCGACGGCCCGCAGCAGCAGCACGAGCGCGTCCGTCCCGCTGTTCACCGCCACCACGTGCCGGGCGCCGGTGTACGCGGCGAGCGCCTTTTCCAGTTCGGCCACCTGCCGGCCGTGCGAATACTTTCCACGGTCGAACATCTCGTTCAGATGGCGTTCGATGTCCGGCCAGCAGTCGTCGAACGTACCGGCCTGGGTGAAGAACGGAACCGGGTGTCCGGATTCCGTCCCGGTGCTGCTTTCGGTGCTCCGGGTGGGGGAGATCACGCGGTAATCCTCCGTGTACCGGGCGGAGTTATGGATGTGCGAAGCTAAGCCGCTCGCTTTCCCGGCGGCAATGGCAAACCCTTGTCAGCACCGGCCCCACGGACCCGGCAAGTATCAGTCATACGACCCCGAAGACGCCGCGAACAGGCAGGTCACAGACGTCACATGACAGCAGGCCGGCAGCCGCGGCGACCGCGTCCGGCGCCCGGCGCTTGACACACCGACCCGCCCCACCGCAGTTTTCTCGGAGCGCCGTCGCGTCGCCGCACCACCTGTGACTGTGTCCGTCAGTGGGTGACAGAGGATGTGCTCTCCTTGAAATCGCTGGACAATTCCGAACGTCTGGAAGACGAAACGCCAACTCCCGGGAAAACCGTGGTTCTTGCCGAACCCCGCAGTTTCTGCGCGGGAGTGCAGCGCGCCATCGACATCGTCGAGGCCGCTCTGGAACGCTTCGGCCCTCCCGTCTATGTGCGCAAGCAGATCGTCCACAACGAACACGTGGTGCGCGACCTCGAGAACCGCGGCGCGCGGTTCGTGGACTCCGAGGACGAGGTGCCGGTCGGCGCGGTCTGCGTCTTCTCCGCGCACGGAGTCTCGCCCGCCGTCCGCCGCGGCGCCGCCGACCGAGAACTCCAGGTCATCGACGCCACCTGCCCCCTCGTCTCCAAGGTGCACCAGGAGTCCCGCCGGTTCGCCGAGGACCGCCGCACCATCCTCCTCATCGGCCACGCCGAGCACGAGGAGGTCGAGGGCACCTACGGCGAGGCACCCGAACGCACCCTGATCGTCGGCACCGTGGACGAGGTGCACGCCCTCGACCTGCCCAGGGACGCGCCCGTCGCCTACCTCACCCAGACCACCCTCGCCCTGGACGAGACCAGGGAGATCATCGAGGCGATGGAGGAGCGGTTCGACGATCTGCGCGGCCCCGGCAGCGACGACATCTGCTACGCCAGCCAGAACCGCCAGAACGCGGTCAAGGCCGTCGCCGCCCGCACCGGACTGGTCCTCGTCGTCGGCTCCACCAACTCCAGCAACTCCGTCCGCATGGTGGAGGTCGCCCGCGACGCCGGCACCCCGGCCCATCTCGTCCCCAGCCCGGACGACCTGGACGAGAGCTGGCTCGACGGAGTGGACTCGGTCGGCGTCAGCGCCGGCGCCAGCGCCCCCGGCAGCCTGGTCTCGGGCCTGCTGCGCCGCCTCGCCGCCCTCGGCTACGCCACCGTCGAGATCGAACGGACCGCCACCGAGGACATCGTGTTCGGGCTGCCTTCCCAACTGAAAGGCACGGCATGAGCGACGACGACGTCCTCACCCGGTCCCTGGACGCCGTCCAGCGGCGCATCCACTCCGTCCTCACCGAGGAGAACACCCGCTGGAGCGCCGTCGACCCGCGCTGCGCCGCGTTCGTCGACACCGTCACCGCCATCACCACCGCCAAGGGCAAGCTGCTGCGCCCCCGCTTCTGCCTCCTCGGCCACCTCGCCGCCGGCGGCGACCCCGACGACCCGCGCGCCGTCGACGCGGCCGCCGCCCTCGAACTCCTGCACAGCTTCGCCCTGTTGCGCGACGACGTCCTCGACGACTCACCGCTGCGCCGGGGCGCCGTCACCGCCCACGAACGGCACGCCAAGGACCACCGGGCCCGGCTGCTGCGCGGCGAACCCCGCCGCTACGGCGAGGGCGTCGCCAACCTCGCCGCCGACCTCGCGCACGTCTACGCCGACCGGCTCACCCGCGAGCTGCCCGCCACCGCCCGCGCCGTCTGGGACGAGACCCGCGTCGAGGTCACCGTCGGCCAGTACCTCGACATCGCCGTGGCCGCCGAGGGCGTCGCCGACCCCGAACTCTCCCGCTGGATCGCCGTCTGCAAGTCCGGCCGCTACACCATCCACCGCCCCCTCCAGCTCGGCGCCGCCCTCGCCGGACGGCCCGACCTCGCCGACGCCTTCGAGGGGTACGGCCTGCCGCTGGGCGAGGCGTTCCAGTTGCGCGACGACCTCATCGACGCCTTCGGCGACTCCGAGGACACCGGCAAGCCCGCCGGCCTGGACTTCGACCGCTTCAAGATGAGCTATCTGCTCACCCTCGCCGTCCGCCGCGACGAACGGATCAGGGACCTCGCCGCCGCGCCCGCCGGACCCGACGGCGCCGCCCGGATGCGCGAGCTGCTCGTCACCACCGGCGTCGCCGACGAGGTCGAACAGCGCATCGCGCACCTCGTCGGCCAGGCCCGCCGAGCCGTCGCCGACGCGCCCCTGGACCCCCGCTGGCGCACCGAGCTGACGGACCTCACCGCACGCGTGGCCTACCGGGACCGCTGAGAGGAGCCGTACCCCGCATGGAACGGACACTGATCATCGGGCTCGGACGTGCGGGCCTCGGACTGCACGGGGCGGTCCTGCGCCGGCTGCGCGCGGTCGGCCGGCACCCCGACCTCTTCGACCCGGCCCCCGTGCTCACCTTCGACCCGCTCGCCCCCGAGGCACCCGCGCGCGCCGACGACCTGCGCCCCGTGACCTCGATCGCCGAGGCCCGCACCCTGCTGGACCCCGAGCGGACCGTCGTCCACCTGTGCACCCCGCCCGTCGCCCGGCTCGGCCTGCTGCGCGAACTGGCCGCCGCCGGATTCCGCCGGATCATCGTGGAGAAGCCCCTCGCGGTCGAACGCCGGGACGTGCACGAGATCGTCGCCCTGGCCCGCGCCGAGCGGCTGCGCCTGGCGATCGTCGCCCCCTGGCTGGCCAGTTCGCTCACCGCCCGCCTGGACCGGCTCGTCGTGGACGGCGACCTCGGCGAGCTGCGCTCCATCGACATCACCCAGAGCAAGCCCCGGATGAGCCGCACCCTGGCCGACGGCGGCCATCCCACCGCGTTCGACGTCGAACCCCCGCACTCCCTCGGGGTCTGCCTGCGGCTCGCCGGGGACGCCGTCCTCACCGGCGCCGAACTGGCCGACATGCGCGTCGGCGACACCGTCGTCCCCGGCATGGGCCGTGCCGCGCTGGTCCTGCGCCACCGCGAGGCCACCAGCCGGATCGTCTCCGACCTCACCGCCCCGGTCCGCGAGCGCCGCATCCAACTGGAGTTCACCGACGGCCGCGCGGTCGCCCACTACCCCGGCGCCGAGGACGACCACTACGCGCAACTGCGCTTCAGCCGCACCGGCCGCCCCGAGACCTGGGAGGTGTTCCCCGACGACGCGCTGTCCGCGTACTTCGTGGACACCTACCGGGCGCTGCGCGACGGCACCGCCCTGGAACCCCAACTCCGCCTGGCCACCCGGGTGGTGGAGCTGCTCGCCGACGCCAAGGAGGCGGCCCGGCCGCCTGGGACGGCGACCGCGGGGCATCCGGTACGGCGGGTGAGCCATGCGAGCTGACACCGCCTCCGACTCCGCCTCCGCCCCCCACCCCGCCCCGCCCCCCGGCATCCGTTTCGCCGGTATCGGTGACGAGGCGGCTCCCGGGCTCGCCGGGCAGATCCGCGCCCATCGTCTGCTGGGCTGGTCCGCGATCGAGCTGCGCGACATCGACGGCACCGCCCTCGCCGACCTGGACGACGCCGCCTTCGACCGGCTCGCCGAGGCCCTGCGCGAGGCGCGGCTCGACGTCGTGTGCGTGGACTCCCGGATCGCCAACTGGGCCCGTCCGATCACCGGCGACTTCGAGCTGGACCGCGGTGAACTGGCGCGTCTGGCCCCCCGGTGCGCCGCGCTCGGTACCCGGTACCTCCGCGTGATGTCCTACCCCAACGACCCCGGCACCCCGCTGGACGAACCGGAGTGGGCCCGTCGCACCGTCGACCGGATGCGGCGCCTGGCCCGGCAGGCCGAGGACGCCGGACTGATCCTGCTGCACGAGAACTGCGCGGGCTGGGCCGGTGCCGACGCGGCCCGCGCGCTGCGCCTGCTCGCCGAGGTCGACAGCCCGGCGCTGCGGCTGGTCTTCGACACCGGCAACGGCGTGGCCTACGGCTACGAGGCGTACGACCTGCTCACCGAACTCGTCGACCGGGTCGACCACGTGCAGATCAAGGACGCCCGCGCCGAGGACGGCGAACCCGTCTACACCCTGCCGGGCGAGGGGAGTTGCCGGGTCGCGGACTGTCTGCGGCTGCTGCTCGACCACGGGTACACCGGCGTCTGGTCCATCGAACCGCACCGGGCGGTCCGCCCCCATGAGGGCCGCACCGACGTCGGCGCGGACGGTGTCGCCGAGTTCGTCCGCTACGGACGCGCCCTGGAGACGCTCGCCGCCGGACTCACCCGGGAGGCGGCCCGATGACCGCCGTCCGACTGAGCGCCGTCGAACGGGAGTTGCTGCTGAGCCTGCTGGAACTGCCCACCGCCGGGCCCCTGGAGGACGACGGGGAACCCCGGCTGTGGGAGGCCCAGCGGGCCTACGCGGACGCCGCGCGCCGCCTCGGCTTCGACGTCGTGCACCACGCGGCGCCCGACCCCAGCGAGCTGACGGACGATCAGGTGCCGCTGGCTGTGCGCCGGGCCGTCGCGGACGACCCCGGCTTCCTCGCCGTACAGCCCTCCCTGGTGCTGGCCCTCGGTCCCGAACTGCCGCACGCGGACACCGTGATGTTCAACGTGCACCTCGACACCGTCGCGGGCCGCGAACCGGTCGGGTTCGACGGGGAGCGGTTCACCGGGCGTGGCGCGATCGACGCCAAGGGCCCCGCCGTCGCCCTGCTCGCCGGGGTGCGCGCCGCCCTCGACGCCGCACCGGGGCTCGCCGCCGGCACCCGGGTGCTGATCCAGGCCGTGTCCGGTGAAGAGGGCGGCGCCATGGGCGTGTTCGGCACCCGACCGCTGATCCGGCGCGGCTTCCACGGCCGGCTCAACCTGTTCTGCGAGCCCACCGGGATGCGGCTGCTGCCGCGCTCCACCGCCGCGATGACCGCCTGTGTCCGGGTCGACGGCGACGACGCCATCGACGACCGGCCCGCCGCCGGGCACAACGCCACCGTCCTGCTCGGCCACCTCGCCCAGCGGCTCGCCGTCCGGCTCCCCGAGCGGGCGGCCGGCGGCCAGGTCTGTGTCGCGGGACTGCACACCGGCCACCTCCACAACCGGGTCTACGGCACCGGCCGCCTCCTGCTCAACTGCTCCTACCCCGACTCCGCCACCGGACGGGCCCTCGCCGGCCACCTGGAGCGCGAAGTCGCGGACGGGATAGCGGAGTTCAGCCGCGCCCACGGCACCCACCGCGACCTGGCGCGCACCGCCGCGGACGCCGCCGCGATCACCCGCGTCGAGTGGCACAAGCGCGGTCTGCCCGCGCTCGAGCCCGCCGACGACCCCTGGGCCGCCGGCCTGCTGGAGCACGGCGCCGGGCTGACCGTGTGGCCGGCCGACGAACCGGCCTTCACCTGCGACGCGTTGTGGGCGGCCGGACTGCCCGGCGCGTACACCGCCGTCCTAGGCCCCGGCGACCTCGGCCGCAACCACGCCCACGCGGCGGGGGAGTTCGCCGACCTGTCCGACCTCGAAGCCTTCGCCGGGGCGGTGAGCGGGATCCTCGTCCGCTTCGCCGCCCGGCACCACGCCGCCACGGGAGGAACACGACAGTGACCCAGTCGACCGACGCCCCGCCGCACGACGGGGTGAGCGTCGCCCACGACGCCCTCGTGGCCTTCACCGCCGAGGTCTTCGCCGACCGCGGGGTGCCCGGCCACCGGGCCCGCACGGCCGCCGAGGCGCTGGTCCACGGCGACCTCACCGGGCTCACCTCGCACGGCCTGGCCAATCTGACCCGGCTCTATCTGCCGGCCCTGGACGCCGGCCGGATCGACGCCGGGGCGGAGCCGGAGAAGATCACCGACACCGGTGCCGCCGTCCTCCTCGACGGCCGCCGCTCCCTCGGCCTGTGGGCGGCGACCGAGGCGCTGGAGCTGGCCGCCGACCGCGCCGAGGAGACCGGGATCGCCCTGGTGACCATGCGCGACGCCACCCACTTCGGCTGCGCCGGCCATCACACCGCGCGCATCGCCCGGCGCGGCATGGTCGCCGTCCTCGCCTCCAACTGCGGCCGGCAGCGCATCGCCCGCCCGCCGGGCGGCCGTGCCGCGATGCTCGGCACCAACCCGTTCAGCGTCGCCGCCCCCGCGGGCGACCGGCCGCCGTACGTGCTGGACATGAGCACCACCGTGGTGCCGACCGGCAAGGTGCGTGCCGCCGCCCGCGCCGGCGAACCGATCCCGCCCGGCTGGCTGGAGGACGCCGACGGCCGCCCGGTCACCGACCCCCACGCCCTGGACACCGGCGAGGGCTTCCTGCGCTGGCTCGGCGGCGACCCCGCCACCGGCGCCTACAAGGGCTACGGGCTCGGCCTGATGGTCGAGGTGCTGGCCGCGCTGGTGCCCGGCGCCGGCCTCGGCCCCGCCCCCGAGGCCCTCACCGGCGACGGACGGCCCTCCGGACGCGACGACGACATCGGCCTGACCGCCCTCGTCCTGGCCCCCGGCGCGCTGCGCTCCGGACCGGACTTCCTCGCCGACGCCGGCGGACTCTTCGGCGCGCTCCTGGACTGCCCGCCCCTCGACCCGGCCCGCCCGGTGGACTACCCGGGCCGCCCCGAGGAACTGACCGCCGAGCAGCGCCGCGCCCACGGCGTCCCGCTGTCCGCCGACGCCCACGCCGAACTCACCGCCCTGGCCGCCGAACGCGGCCTGGCCTTCCCCGAGGCGGTCGCCCGATGACCCGCCCCGACGGGCGGCCGACCCGGATCGGCCTCATCGGCCTCGGCGTCATCTCCAAGTTCTACGTCGCGGCCTTCGACCGGCTGCCCGGCGTGGACCTCACCGCCGTCTGCGATCTGCGGCCCGCCGCGCTGGAGCCGTTCCGCACTACCGCCGAGACGTACACCGCCCACACGGACCTGCTGGCCGACGCCGCCGTGGACGCCGTCGTCGTCAACGTCCCCAACGACGCGCACGCCACGGTGTGCGCCGACGCCCTCGCCGCGGGCGTCGCGGTCTGCGTCGAGAAGCCCCTCGCCACCCGTGTCGAGGACGGCCGCGCCCTGGCCGCGCTCGCCCGCGACAAGGACGTCACCCTCTTCACCTCCTTCCACCGCCGCTACAACTCCGCCGTCCTGCGCCTGCTCCAGGAGGTCACGGCGGCCGACGCCCCCGTGCGCGCGCTCACCGTGCGCTACCTGGAACGCATCGAGGACCACGCGGGCAGCGACCGCTGGTACCTCGACGCCGACCGCTGCGGCGGCGGCTGCGTGGCCGACAACGGCCCCAACGCCTTCGACCTGGTACGGCTGTTCCTCGGCGACGTCGACCTCACGGGCGCCGAGGTCGTCCGCGACGCCCAGGGCACCGACCGCCGCGCCGACATCGCCCTGCGCGCCCCCTCCGGCGCCGGCGCCCGCGTCGAACTCGACTGGTCCTACGACGGCGAGGTCAAGGACGTCACCGTCGAACTCACCGACGGCACCCGGCTGTCCGCGGACATGCTCGCCGGGCACCCCGAGTTCAAGGGCTCCCTCTGGCACGAGTACGTCGGCGTCCTCGGCGACTTCGACACCCGGCTGCGCGCCGGCCGGGACACCGCCGACGGCGGACTGGCCGCCCTCGAACTCGTCGACGCCGTCTACCGCGCGGAAGGAGCCCTGCGGTGAACCCCCGTGAGGACGGCGCCAAACGCGCCGTGCACGCCACCGTCGTCAAGGTGCTCACCCACCGCCGCGAGGACCGCGGCATGCGCCTGGAGGAGTTCACCAGCCGCTGCGTCCGCGCCGGCGAGGTGCACGAACTCGTCACCACCGACCAGGCCGGCAGCCCGCCCGGCGCCCGCATCGACCGGGTCGGCTTCCTCGGCTTCGCCGAGATCCAGGGCGCGGGCGTCCTCGACCGGGGCGACGAGGTGTGGGTCGACGGCCGGCTCGCCGGCACCGTCCTCGGCTTCGACGCCTGCCACTTCCCCAACCACTACAACGTGCTGATCGCCGTCGACGCCCTGGTGACGGGCCCCGACCTGGACCTGCGCCCGGAGACCCCGGTGTCCTTCCGCCAGGTCACGGCCGGGGCGCGCGAGCAGCGGCCCGTGGGAACGAGGAGCTGACCGTGGACGGGAACGAGGAGCCGACCTTGGAACTGCTGGAACGCATCAAGTCCCCGGCCGACCTGCGCGGCCTCGACCCCCTGGACCTCGACCGGCTCGCCGACGAGATCAGGGCCCTGCTCATCGAACGCGTCACCCGCAACGGCGGCCATCTCGGCCCCAACCTGGGCGTCGTGGAGCTGACGATCGCCCTGCACCGTGTCTTCGACTCGCCCCGCGACAGCCTGGTCTGGGACACCGGCCACCAGGCGTACGTGCACAAGCTCCTCACCGGCCGGGCCGCCGACTTCGCCACCCTGCGCACCCGCGGCGGCATGTCCGGCTATCCCAGCCGCGCCGAGTCCGAACACGACCTGGTGGAGAACTCGCACGCCTCCACCGCCCTGTCCTACGCCGACGGCCTCGCGCACGCCCGCCAGACCCGCGGCGACCCGGGCCATGTGGTCGCCGTCATCGGCGACGGCGCGCTCACCGGCGGCATGTCCTGGGAGGCCGTCAACAACATCGCCGCCGCGCCCGGCCGCCCGCTGGTCGTCGTCATCAACGACAACGCCCGCTCCTACGCCCCCACCGTCGGCGGTCTTGCCCAGCACCTCGCCGCGCTGCGCACCTCGCGCGGCTACGAGGAGTTCCTGGAGCGCGCCAAGTACACCCTCCAGGGCGTGCCCGCCGTCGGCGGCACCGTCTACCGTGCCCTGCACGGCGCGAAGAAAGGGCTCAAGGACTTCCTCACCCCGCAGGCGCTGTACGAGGACCTCGGCCTGAAGTACCTCGGGCCCGTCGACGGCCACGACCGCGAGGCCGTCGAGGCGGCCCTGCGCCGGGCCCGCGCCTTCGGCGGCTCGGTGGTGGTGCACTGCATCACGGAGAAGGGCCGCGGCTACGCGCCCGCCGAGGAGGACACCCGGGACCGCTTCCACGCCGTGCGCGCCGCCCCCGTACCCGGCCGGACCGCGGGATCCTCCGGACCCACCTGGACGGCGGCCTTCGGCGAGGAACTCCTCGCCCAGGCCGAGCGGCGCCCCGACGTCGTCGCGCTGACCGCCGCCATGCTGGAGCCCGCCGGTCTGCTGCCCCTGCAACGCGCCCTGCCCGCCCGGGTGGTGGACGTCGGCATCGCCGAACAGCACGCGGTGACCTGCGCCGCCGGGATGGCCATGGGCGGACTGCACCCGGTGGTGTGCGTCTACGCGACCTTCCTCAACCGGGCGTTCGACCAGGTCATCATGGACGTGGCCCTGCACCGGCTGCCGGTCACCTTCGTCCTCGACCGGGCCGGGATCACCGGCGACGACGGCGCCTCCCACAACGGGGTCTGGGACCTCGCCGCCCTCCAGGCCGTCCCCGGCCTGCGGATCGCCGCCCCCCGCGACCGGACCACCCTGCGCCGTCAGCTCGACGAGGCGCTCGGCACCGAGGACGCCCCCACCCTGCTGCGCTACCCCAAGGGCACACTGCCGCCCGACCTGCCCGCGCTCGACCGGATCACGGGGCCGGACGGCACCACCGCCGTCGACGTGCTGGCCCGCACCGGTGACGACGCCCTGCTCGTCGCCGTCGGCGCGCTCGGCGGCGCCTGTCTGGCGGCCGCCCAGGACCTCGCCGAACTGGGCATCGGCTGCACGGTCGTCGACCCCGGCTGGGTCAAACCCGTGCCCCGCGCGCTGGTGGAACTCGCCGGCCGGTTCGACGTCGTGGTCACCGCCGAGGACGGCCTGCGCACCGGCGGCGTCGGCGAGAGCCTCGCGGCCGCCCTGCGCGACGCCCGCACCGTCCCGCGCGAACTGCGCACCCTCGGCGTGCCCACCGGCTTCCTGGAGCACGCCCCGCGTGCCGAACTCCTCGACGAGTGCGGCCTGTCGGGCGCCCGTATCGCCGAACAGGTCCGCCGCGCGGTCACCGACGCCGCCGGACACCCGCCACTGAAGGGAGCGGTGTGATGACCACCTCCGTCGCGCTCGGCATGCCCGCCGTGCCCGCCCGGCTCGCCCCCCGCCGCCCGTCCCGGCAGATCCGGGTCGGCTCCGTCGCGGTCGGCGGCGACGCCCCGGTCTCCGTGCAGTCCATGACCACCACCCTCACCGCCGACGTGGACGCCACCCTCCAGCAGATCGCCGAACTCACCGCCTCCGGCTGCCAGATCGTCCGCGTCGCCTGCCCCTCCCAGGACGACGCCGAGGCCCTCCCGGCGATCGCCCGCAAGTCGAAGATCCCGGTGATCGCCGACATCCACTTCCAGCCCAAGTACGTCTTCGCCGCGATCGACGCCGGCTGCGCGGCCGTCCGCGTCAACCCCGGCAACATCAAACGCTTCGACGACAAGGTCAAGGAGATCGCCAAGGCCGCCGCCGACGCGGGCATCCCCATCCGGATCGGCGTCA
The DNA here is from genome assembly GCF_013363615.1 of Streptomyces sp. CAI-85. Classification (NCBI taxonomy): domain Bacteria; kingdom Bacillati; phylum Actinomycetota; class Actinomycetes; order Kitasatosporales; family Streptomycetaceae; genus Streptomyces; species Streptomyces sp. CAI-85. The sequence goes on from NZ_JAANNX010000003.1 coordinate 59,884, forward strand.
ACGCCGGCTCCCTCGACCAGCGGCTGCTGAAGAAGTACGGCAAGGCCACCCCCGAGGCGCTGGTGGAGTCCGCCCTGTGGGAGTGCTCGCTGTTCGAGGAGCACGGCTTCCGCGACATCAAGATCTCCGTCAAGCACAACGACCCCGTCGTCATGGTCGACGCCTACCGCCAGCTCGCCGCTCAGTGCGACTACCCCCTCCACCTCGGCGTCACCGAGGCCGGACCCGCCTTCCAGGGCACCATCAAGTCCGCCGTCGCCTTCGGCGCGCTGCTCTCCGAGGGCATCGGCGACACCATCCGGGTCTCGCTGAGCGCACCGCCCGCCGAGGAGGTCAAGGTCGGCATCCAGATCCTGGAGTCCCTCAACCTGCGCCAGCGCCGTCTGGAGATCGTCTCCTGCCCCTCCTGCGGCCGCGCCCAGGTCGACGTCTACACCCTCGCCGAACGGGTCCTCGCCGGGCTCGACGGCCTGGAGGTCCCGCTGCGCGTCGCCGTCATGGGCTGTGTCGTCAACGGCCCCGGCGAGGCCCGCGAGGCCGACCTCGGCGTCGCCTCCGGCAACGGCAAGGGCCAGATCTTCGTCAAGGGCGAGGTCGTCAAGACCGTTCCCGAGTCCAAGATCGTCGAGACCCTGATCGAGGAGGCCCTGAAGATCGCCGAGCGGATGCGGGCCGACGGCGTCCCCTCGGGGGAACCGGACGTCACCGTCCTCTGACCCCCGGCAGTCAACCCAGCACAGCAGAAGGGCGCACTCCGTATGAGCACCGTCAGCTTCGACGTCACCCCCGCCCACGCCCCCGGCACCACCTGGCGGCTCGGCGCGGAACTCCTCCTCCCGGCCGGTGACCCGCCCGACACGGTGCAGCTCCTGCTGCCGGGGCTCACCTACGACCGCCGCTACTGGACCGCGCCCGGCGCCCTCGACTACACCCGGCACGCCGTCGGCGAGGGCTACGCCGTGCTCGCCCTCGACCGCCCCGGCACCGGCACCAGCGAGCACCCGCCCGCCGACCAGGTCACCGTGGACGCCAACGTCGACGCCGTGCACCAGGTCGTCACCGCCCTGCGCGAGGGCGCCCCCGGCATCCCCGCCTTCCGCCATGTCGTCGCCGTCGGCCACTCCCTCGGCTCCGGCATCGCCCTGATCGAGGCGGCCCGCCACCAGGACCTGGACGCCCTGATCGTCACCGGCCTGCTGCACGCCGTCGGCCCGCTGTACCCGGAGGCGATCCCGGCGCTGTACCCGGCCGCGGCCGACCCGCTCCTCGCGCCCACCGGCCCGCCGGAGAACTACCTCACCACCCTGCCCGGCCGCCGCGCCGCCCTCTACGAGCACCCGCCCGGCGTCGACCCCGGCGTGTCCGCCTGGCACGAGGACACCAAGTCCACCGTCACCGCGGGGGAGGGCTTCACCCTCGACGCCATCTATCAGCCGGAGGCGGCCGCCGGGGTCCGCGCGCCGGTGCTGCTCGTGGTCGGCCGGGAGGACCGGCTCTTCGGCGGCGGCGAGGTCTCCACCGAGGACGCCGCGTCCGTCGTCTCCCACGAGCGCAAGTTCTACACCGGCACCACCGACCTGGAGGCGTACGTCGTCCCCGACGCCGCCCACTCCCTCAACGTCCACCGCACCGCCCCGAGCTGGTACGCGGCCGCCCACGAGTGGCTGGCCCGCCGGGGCCCGGCCGCCGCCCATGAGTGACAGGAAGGGGCAGGACATGACCGACCCCGGTGCCCGCCCGCCGGGCGGCAGCCACGCCGTGGTGCTCGGCGGCAGCCTCGCCGGGCTCTGCGCCGCCGCCGCGCTCGCCCCGCACGTCGACCGCGTCACCCTCGTCGAGCGCGACCGCTACCCCGACGAACCCCGCTGGCGGCGCGGCGTGCCCCAGGCCCGCCACACCCACAACCTGCTCGGCGCCGGACAGCGCTCCCTCGAACTGCTCCTGCCCGGCCTGCTCGGCGATCTGCGCGACCTCGGCATGGTCGAGGTGCGGATGCCGCAGGACATGCTGCTCCTGGTGGCGGGCGGCTGGGTGGACCGCTTCGACAGCCCGCACACCGTCCTGTCCGGCTCCCGCGACCTGCTCGACTGGGCCGTCCGCCGCCGGCTGCGGGAGCTGCCCACGGTGGAGTTCCGCGAGGAGACCGAGGCCGTGGGACTCGTCGCCGGACCCGGCGACTCGGTCCGTGGCGTCCTGCTGCGCGACCGCGACCCCTCGGCCCGCACCGGCTGGGGCGAGCCCTACGAACACGAGGCCGACCTCGTCGTGGACGCCACCGGACGCGGCTCCCGCGCCCCCGCCTGGCTCCAGAGCCTCGGCCACCAGGCGCCCGAGGAGACCGTCGTCGACGCCGGCTGCGCCTACGCCACCTGCGTCTTCGAACCCCCGCCCGGACACACCGCCGACTGGAAGTGCGTCCTGCTCCAGTCCACCCCCGAGGAACCGCGCTCCGGCATCCTCAACCCCATCGAGAACGGCCGCTGGATGGTCTCCGTGGCCGGCCTCGGCGGCGAACGCCCGCCCCTCGACCACGCCGGCTTCGTCGACTTCGCCAAACGCCTGCGCAGCACGGTCCTCCACGACGCGATCCGCGACGCCAAACCCTTGGGCGAGGTGTACGGGTCGGGCCGCACCGAGAACCGGCGGCGCCACTACGAGCGGCTGACGCGCTGGCCCGACCGGTTCCTCGTCCTCGGCGACGCCGTCGGCGCCTTCAACCCCGCCTACGGGCAGGGGATATCCGTCGCCGGCATGAGCGCCCTCGTGCTGCGCCGGGCCCTGGAACGCGCCGGGACCCGCGGCACCGGCCGCGTCCCGGCCGGCCTCACCGGACCGCTCCGCAAGGGCGTGGCCCGCTGCGTGGACGCCGCCTGGATGCTCTCGGGCAACGCCGACCTGGCGTACCCGGGCGCCGCCGACGGCCCCCTGCCGCTGGCCGCCCGGCTCGGCAAGCGCTACACCGACCGGCTCCTGAAGGTGGCGACCACCGACCGGACCGTGGCCACCGCCCTGTTCGACATGACGCATCTGCTGGCCCCGCCCCAGGTCGTGCTGCGGCCCCGGGTGCTGGCCTCGGTACTGCGCGGCCCGCGGACCGCCACACCCGCCTCCGCCATGCCCCCGACCGCCCCGTCCCCCGGCCCGGCCGCGGGGGCCCGCCTCCCCGAGGAACGCCCATGACGACCGAGTCCCAGCGCATGGTGGAGGTCTACCGCAAGCGGGCCAAGCGGTACGACGTCACCTCCAACCGCCTCTACCTCATCGGCCAGCGCACCATGGCCTACAAACACCTGGCGCTGGAGCAGCTCGCCCTGCGCCCCGGCGACACCGTCGTCGACGCCGGCTGCGGCACCGGCCACAACCTGCCGCTGCTCGCCGAGGCGGTGGGACCGACCGGCCGGGTGATCGGCGTCGACCTCACCGACGCCATGCTCGAACAGGCCGAGGACCGGGTACGGCGCGCCGGACTCTCCCAGGTCGAGCTGGTCCAGGCCGATCTGACGACGTACCAGTACCCGGAGGACGTGCGCGGGATCATCGCCTGCTTCTCGCTGACCCTGATCGGCGAGTACGCCAAGATCGTCGAGCGGGGTTACGAGGCGCTGAGCCCCGGCGGCCGCTGGGTGGTGCTGGACTACCGGCTGCCGCGCTGGTGGCCGGACCGGCTGATCCCCGCCCTCGGCCCGATGATCGCCCCGTTCGGCGGCGACACCAGCATGGTCCAGCGGCACCCGTGGGAGCCGGTGGAGGAGGCCGCCGCCCGCCACCGCACCCTGACCCGCTACGGCGGCTGGGTGTACGTGACGGTCGGGGAGAAGGCGGGCGGCGACCGATAGCCGAGGGCGCGTCGGAGCCGGGGCGTCAGCGGAGCCGGTGCCTCAGCAGAGCCGGACGCCAGGCAGCTCGTTGTCCGGCGAACTGAAGTAGATGTTGGTCATATAGCCGCCGTACAGCGGGAGTTCGGCCCACCAGTCGTTCTCGTACGGCGGCACCGACACCTTCTCGCCCCGCTTCTGGCAGCGGACCAGCACCTCCACCCCGGCCGGGAGCCGGGTGAGCGTGGCCGACGAGGTGTTCGCCTCCGCCCGCACCCGCACGTCCGTCCCCCAGGTGCCGAACCAGGTGCCCTCCGGCCGCACACCGCCCGGCACGTCCAGCGACCGGACCAGCCGGTTGACGTTGGTGTAGGCGGCGCCGAAGGACGTGCTCGTCGGCTGGAGCGTGTACACGGCCACGATCGACCGGTCACCGGCGCCCACCGTCCCGGTGGTGTGCAGCGCCCGCCGCGTCAGGTCCACGTCGGCGGCCGCACCGGCGGCCACCGTGTCCGAGCAGGTGCCGCTCGCGCCGAAGCCCGACCAGCCCTGCTTCACCGCCCACGGCCGTTCGAAGGAGGCCGGGATGCCGAAGCGCTGGTCGAACCCGTCCGTCCCGCACCGCGTGGACTGCCGCAGCGCCCCCATGATCAGCGTGCGCACCGGGGCGGGCGCGGTGTCCAGCAGATGGCGGTAGATCCGCACGGTGTCGGCCGCCGACAGCGCGGTGTACCCCCACATCCCGGACTGGCCGGCCGGCGGCGGCACGGTGTCGGCCAGGCCGAGCCGCGTGACCATCCGGGTCACGATCGCGGTGCCGCCGTTCTCCCGCCAGTAGGCGGAGGCGGCGTCGTCGTCGCTGGAACGCAGCATGCGGTCGAAGCGGGCCCGGTCGGCGGCCGGCAGGGTGTAGTCGGGGCCGCGGTTCCACACATGGTCGAGCGCGATGAGCAGCTTCACCACCGACGCGGACCGGAACTGCGTGCGCGTGTTGAGCTGTTCGGTGAAGGCCCCGGTCTGCCGGTCGAAGACCGCCACCCCCGCGGTCACCCCCGGCGGGACCACCACATCGGCGGCGGCCCGCGCCGTCCGCGGTGCGGCGGACGGCGGCCCGGCCGCGCGGGCGGGCGCTGCCGCCACGCCGGCCAGGACGGCGGCCAGCAGACACCACCGCAGGACGACGGCCGCGAGACCGCCCCGGACGAAACCGCCTCTGACTGTCGGATACATGGCCCAGGATCCCCCGATCCTCATGGACCCGGCCCGCACCACCGGTCCCCGGCGGGCTCGCCGGATCACCGGTCATCAGCAGTGAACGGCCCCACCGCCCCCTCCGTGAACCTCAGACGTACGAGGGTCCCCGGCCGGGCCGGCTACGCGTGTGCCTCCTCCCGCTCCCAGGTGGCCTGCACCAACGCCCGTTCGGTGCCCGTCAGATAGACGGCCGCGGCCAGCCACGCCCGGGCGTACCGGTCCGGGTCGGCCTCGGCGGTACGGCCGAACACGTCCCGGCCGCGCCGGTCCGCCTCCGCCGAGAGCGCGGCCGACAGGTCCGCCGCCGCGCGGAAACCGGTGCGCCGCAGGGCCGCCCCGCCGTCGCCCCGGCCGCCGTCGCGCGCGGGTTCGGCGACGGCCCGGCGGCCGCCGGACACGGCGACCTCGACCAGCCGCCGCAGCCGCCACAGCGGAGCCTGCGCCAGCGGGTCCGGCGGCACGGCCCCCACACCGCCCAGGGCGGGCAGCTCCTCCGGCGGCGGGACGTGCGCGCCCTGGATCCGGTCGTAGCCCAGGTCGGCGTGGCCCTGCCACTCCGGGGGCAGCCGCAGGGTCGCCTCGCCGTCCGGCACCGGGCCCACCGCGAGCGGGCGGAGCGTGGCGGCCCGGTCGGGGTCCAGCCGGCCGAGCACCCGCAGCCGCAGCCCCGGCCGGGACGCCAGCCGGCGGAAGTTGGCCGTGTGGGCGAGGTCGGGATGGCCGTTGGCGGGGGCCAGCCGGACCAGCAGGCCCGCGCCGTCCGGCCGTCCCGGGGTCAGCTCGCGGGCCAGCAACTGGTCGCCCGCCGCGCCGACCAGGATCAGGTCACAGCCGATCAGCTCGCGCGCCGCCTGTTCGGACCGCTCCGGATCCCGCCCCGGGGGACCGGCCAGCCGGGCCGCGACGGCCTCCGACAGGGGACGGGCGAAGAGCGCGGCGAGCGGACCCGACGTCCAGGACAGACCGGGCACCGGAGTGGCCCGCACCCCCTTGCCGGAACCGAGCCGGCCGTCCGGGGAGAGCGTCGCGCCGGAGATCAGCAGCCCGCCCCGGGAGAGCTGGGCGTGGTCCAGGGTGCCCGAACCGAGCGCCACGCTCGCCGTGGCCGCGCCTCGCGCCCGCGCCGGGCCGCCCGGCTTCACGTCGGCCACGGAGAACCAGCGGCCGTCCTCGGAGACGAGATGCGTGACGACACCGCCGTACCCGGTCGCCGCGATCACCGGCTCCCGGCACACCCCGTGCACCCGCAGCCCGCCGCCCGGCCGGTAGGCGCGGCGGGCGGTGCCGACCAGCGCCGGATCCGGGTCCGCCGCCGCCAACAGGCCGGTGGTGAGCAGGAGTTCGCGCACATTGGCGACGAGGTCCGCGAGCCGGTGGCCGTCGTGCCGGGCGCGGGCGCCCCGCAGTCCGCGCACCACGCGCAGGGCCGCGGCCTCGGCGCGGTGCAGCCCGGCCAGCCGGGCGGTGTGCGCGGCCCGCAGCAGCTCCGCCTGCGGCACGGCGCCCGCGGCGGGCACCCCGGCGGCGAGCACCGCCGCCGCGGCCGTCCACAGCCCGGCCGCCGCGGTGACCTGGGCGGGGGTGGGAGGGGCGGGCGCGGGCGTCTCGTCGGAACCGGGCGCGGGGTCGCCCTGGGTGTCCGACGCCACCGGAACCGGTCCCTCCGATCCGTTCTGCTCGTCCTTCTCGTCCTTCTCGGCCGGTCCCGCCGGTTCGGTGAGCGCCTCCGCGTCGGCCACCGGGCAGGCGCCGAGCACGGCGGCCCGGTGCAGGCACCGGGGCGCCAGCAGACAGCCGCACACCGCCTGCGCGGCGTCGGTGACCGCCCCGGAGGGACCCGGCGTGAGGGTCACCTCGGCGTCCTCGCCGCACCGCACCCGCACGGCGCCGTCGGCGGCGGTGACGGGCAGCGCCGCGTACGACTCGATCGCCGCGTCCAGCTTCTTGCGCAGCCGCGCGGTCAGGCTCTCGACGGCGGCGGCGACCACCTCGGGCGCCACCGGGGGCAGTTCGGCGTTCATCGGGCCGGCGTTCATCGGGTCTCTCCGCGGAGGCGGTCGCCCACCCAGCGGGCGAGGGCGAGGGGACTGAGGGCGGCGACCGGCATCCCGGCCGCGACGAGCTGCTGGGCGACCGGCACCGAGTAGCGCGGGGTGCCGGTGTCGTCCAGGGCGGCGCAGCCCATCAGATGCACCCCGGAGGAGGCCAGGGACCGTACCTCGCCGAGCAGTCCGCCGAGCGGGTAGCCCTCCTCGAAGTCGCTCACCACCACCACGAGCGTCCGGCTGGGCACGGTCACCAGGGACCGGGCGTGCGCCAGCCCGGCCGCGATGTGCGTACCGCCGCCGACCCGCACCTCCAGCAGCAGCGACAGCGGGTCGTCGACCCGGTCGGTCAGATCGATCACGTCGGTCGAGAACGCCAGGAAGTGCGTCGACAGGGTGGGCACCCCGCCCAGTACGGCCGCGGTCAGCGCCGACCAGACGACCGACGCCTCCATCGACCCGGACACGTCGACCACCAGGATCAGCCGCCAGTCCGCCTCCGTGCGGGAACGGGTGCTGAACACCGGCTTCTCCGGGACCACCACGGTCCGGCCGTCGTCCGTGCGGTGCGTGGTCGCGAGGTTGGCGCGCAGGGTGCGCGGCAGATCGAGGCGGCCGCCGGGACGCCGGGTCGGGCGCGGGGTGGCCAGGCCGGTCAGGGCCGGGCGCAGCCGGGTGGCCAGCTCCTTCGCCAGCTCCTCGACCAGTCGGCGCACCAGCGGGCGCAGCTTGGCGAGTTGGCTCTCCGGCATGCCCCCGGCGAGGGACAGCACGGAGGTCAGCAGATCGACCGAGGGACGCACCGCCGCCGGGTCCAGTTCGGCCAGCACATCGGTGCGGCCCCGGTCGGCGGCGCGCGCCAGGACCTCTTCGCGGACCTCGGCGCCGAACAGCGCGTCCAGTTCCTCGGCCCACTCGCGGGCGGTGGGGAAGGCGGCCTCCTGACCGCCGCCCGCGCCGCTCTCCCGGCTCAGGTCCGAGGAGCCCTCGCCACGTCCGCCGCCGTACAGCTCGTCCAGCGCGTGCGCGTAACGCCGTGCGCCGGCGGGCAGTTTCTCGCTCTCCCGCCCGAGCAGCAGCCGCCAGCGGTCGGCGGGGGAGAGGGCCCGGGGTGCCTGTTCCGCACCCGCCGGGTCCTCGGCGTGACCGGGCTCGTCCGGTACGACGCTCCCGGCGCCCCCGTCGGACCCCTCCGGTGCCCCCGTCGGGAGGCCGAGGGAGGTCACCGCCGCCAGGCCCGCCGCGTCGGCCGCCGTCCACAGGGCGAGGAGCCCCGGTGAGGCGCCGAGCGACAGGTCGAGGCGGTCGCCGAGGCGCTCGGTGACGGTGTCGAGGAGCCGGCCGCGCCCGGCCGGGCTGAGCGTGTCGAAGCCGCCGCGCAGCGCGGGCAGCCGGTCCAGGAAGCCCTGGTCGGTGAGGGTGTCGATGCGGTCGAGCAGCGGGTCGAGCGCGGTCGGCGCCGACTGGAGCAGCGGCGCGGCACCGGTGAGCAGCCCCACGAGCCGGCGGGCCAGCGCGAGGCGTCCGTCGGGGCCGGTGGCGGTGTCGATCCAGCCGGTGGCCCGCGCGCCGAGCACCTCGGCGTCGTCCAGGTCGAGCAGCACCCGGGCGGCGAGCGCGGCGCCCTGGATCAGCGGGGAGCCGGTGCGCGCGAGGGCGCCCAGCGCGTCGTCCATCCGCAGGCCGAGCCGGTGGTCGCCGGCCCGGGACGCCAGCGCGATCAGCGCGGCCGCGTCCTCGGGCTGGTCGCTGCCCGCGAGGCCGGGCAGGGCGCGGACGGCCGTCTCCAGCAGATCGGCGGCCAGTTCGGCGGCCGTCCGCCGGCTCGCGTCGGTGGTGCCCCGCAGATGGCCGCGGCGCAGCGCCTCCAACAGGTCGAGGGCTTCGAGGAGTTCGGGCAGGGTGGCCGCGGCCGGCAGGACGGCGGCGGCGTCGGCCAGCCGCTCGTCGACCAGCCCGGGCAGATCGCAGCGGGCGGCCGCGCGCAGGCCGGTGAGGACGAGCGCACAGGTGGGCCCGCCGTCCGCCGACTCCCGGCGGAACGTCTCGCGCAGGGTGCCCTCGGCGGCCAGAGCCGCGGTCACGCCCCGGATCCCCGCCAGATCGAGCCGGACCGGGACCGCCGGGGTCCACGACAGCCGCCAGCGGGTGGTGAGCGCCGTGCCGTCGCCCGTGCCTGCCACCTCGACGGCCTCGCCGTAGCCCGCGCCGCACACCGCGAGCCGCTGGAGCAGGACCTCGCGGCGGCCGTCCAGCGCGGAGCGGAACGGGTCGAGCCGCAGCTCGCGCGCGGCGGGGTCGTCCGGTCCCGGCAGTCTGAGCGCGGTCAACTCGGCCTCCACGGACGGGCCGAGGCCCGAGCGGGGGGTGCCGGGCGCGATCCGGCCCCGGTCGGTGCCGACCAGGACCACTTCGAGCGCCCGCGCGAGGGCCCGGCCGCGGCCGAGCGGCTCGCCCTGGCCCATGACGGTCGTCAGCGCCTCCAGCACCTCGCCCCGCCCGGGGGCCGCGAGCGCTCGCACCGCGGCCAGGTCGCAGGCCATGCGCAGGGTCTCGGCGGCCTCACCGGTGCCCGCGGTGTGCCCGGCCGCCCGCAGCTCCCGGCACACGTCGGTGATCGCCCGGGCGGCCGCGCCGTGCAGCGCCTCGGGGTCGCCGCCGGACGTGAACACCGCCTGCTGCCAGCGCGGGTCGCGGATCCCGGCGGGGTAACCGGAACGGGAGTCCAGCAGATCGAAGGAGTACGGCACGAGCGAGGTGACGACGGCCTGCCCGGCACCGTCCGCCGGCGCGGCCGCGGGCGCGCCCGCCGTCGTGCCCGCCGGATCCGAGCCAGGGTCCGTGACGGTGCCCCCTGCCCTGGGGGTCAACGCCGGTGCGTGGAAGGCGCCGACGACCGCCGCGACCCGGCGTCCGCCGGTTGCGGCGTGCGCGATCGTGGCGCGCATGTGCCGCTCGCGGGCCAGGTCGACCGACGGCACCCCGCCGGCCGACTCGGCGTCACGGCGCAGCGCCCATCCCACCCCGAGGGCGGCCCGCCGGATCGCCTCGGGCGGGCAGCCCGGCGCGAGCACCTCCACGCTGCGGTCCCACAGATCGTCGCCGTCCCGCCCCGTCCCGGCGGCGGTGAGCGCGTCCGCGAAGGTGGGCGCGGCGGGCGCCGCCGTCGGCTCCGCCTCGGCGAGGACGGTGCGTGTGTGTCCGGCGGGGCCGGTGTCGTCGGCAGGGCCCGGGCGCTCGCCGCCGTTCCACGCCGGGTCGGACATGGGCAGGTCGCAGCACATGACCTCCACCCCACGCTCCCGCGCCCAGCGGACCGCGGCGAGTTCGGGGGAGAAGTCGGCGAACGGGTAGAAGCCGAGCCGCCCGCCCTCGACCGCCCCAGCCAGCGCCACCGGCGCCAGGGTGCCGGGGGCGGCGAGATGGGTGAGCCACGGCTGGAAGTCGGCGGGCAGCTCCACGCACACGACCTCGGCGCCGGAGGCGTCGAGCAGGGCGGGCACCGCCGCGGCCAGCGCCGGGCTGTGGTGCCGTACCCCCAGCAGATACGGCGCCGCGGAGTCGGCGAGGGCCCCGACGGCCTCCCGCGGGTCCTGAGCGAGGGTCACCGGAGGTTCTCCCGCAGGTCCCAGAGGCGGCGCCAGGTCGCCGAGCCGTCCTCGGCACGGCGGCGCACCGGACCGTCCCAGTAGCCGAGCAGCCGCGCGTGGTCGGCCGGGTCGTCCTTGCGGACCACGCCGAGCAGATGCCCGGGGACGAGGTCGAGGGCGTCCCCGCCGGGCAGATAGGCGGTGGCCACGCCGAGCGAGGTGGCGACCTGCACGGCCTCCGCGGTGGACATCACCGTGCCCGGACGCTCCACGTCCCAGCCCTCGGCGGAGCGCCCGGCCCGCAGATCGCGGAAGACGGTGACGAGCACGTCGAGCACCGCGTCGTCCACCCCGAAGGCCGCGCCCGCCCGCTCGACGGCCGCCGTCGCCTGCCGCCGGACCAGGGCGGTCTCGGCGTCGACGTCGGCGATCGGGTGCACCGTCTCGAAGTTGAAGCGGCGCTTGAGGGCGGCGGACATCTCCGAGACACCGCGGTCGCGCAGGTTGGCCGTGGCGATGACGGTGAACCCGGGCACGGCGGCCACCTGGGCGTCCTCGGTGCCGGACAGCTCGGGCACGCTGATCCGCCGGTCGGACAGGATCGACACCAGGGCGTCCTGCACCTCGGGCAGACAGCGGGTGATCTCCTCGACCCGGGCCACCCGGCCGGTGCGCATCGCGCCGAGCACCGGAGAGTCGACCAGCGCCTGCGGGGTCGGGCCCTGGGCGAGCAGCAGGGCGTAGTTCCAGCCGTAGCGCAGGGCGTCCTCGGTGGTGCCGGCGGTGCCCTGCACGGTGAGCGCGCTGGTGCCGCTGACGGCGGCCGACAGCAGCTCGGACAGCATCGACTTGGCGGTGCCGGGCTCGCCGACGAGCAGCAGCCCGCGCTCACCGGCGAGGGTGACCACGCACCGCTCCACCAGGGCGCGTTCGCCGACGAACTTGGGCGCGATCACCAGCCGTTCGGGCAGCGTCTCGTGCGGCTTGGGCAGCTTCAGGGCCTCGCCGCCGCTGCCGCACACGAAGGTGATCACGGCGCGCGGCGTGAGCCGCCAGCCGGGCGGGCGGGGCCCCTCGTCCTGGGCGGCGAGGAAGGCGAGTTCGGTGGCGTGGCGCTCTTCGGCGGGCAGGGTCTGCCGGGCCGGGATGGCCGTCGCCGTGTCGGTCGGAGGCATGGAGGTTCCTTGCTGGGTAGGTCGGTCTGCCGTGCTCGGGCTTGCCGGGCGGGCCGGTCTGTCGTGCTCAGGATGGTGGGGCGGCGGGGCCGGACGATCACCGGGGTCCGGGCACCGGGACGTAGAGCCCGGTGCCCGTCCCCGCCCGGTGTCAGCGGCGTCGGCCGCCGCGTCGTACCTTCAGCTCCTCGAAGCGGGGCCCGTCGCCGTCCTGGACCCGCTGCCAGGCTCTGCGGTACAGGTCCGCCGCCGGTTCGGCCGGGACGATCACGCCGAACTGCGCGTGCTCACCGCTGATCAGGCCGTCGTAGAGCGGCAGCTTCCACCGCTCCAGCGGGACGCGCGGCGCGCCGAGGTCGGCCCAGCCGCCGGGCAGGAAGAGCGAGCGTCCGGCCCGGGTGCGGGTGGCCTGCACCACGAGGTCGGTCGCGGCCAGTTCGGCGCGGGCGGCCTTGAGCCGGGCCGGCTTCCATCCGGTCCACCGGGCCGTCGTCCGGTCGGTGGGGTCGGGCATGGCGAGCAGCATCAGATACAGCGTGGCGGCGTCCTCGCCGATGCCGTGCTCCTTGGCCGCCAGGGTGACCAGGTCGGGTACGGAGCGGCTCGGGTCCTGCGGCCACCAGGTGCCGTCCTTGCCCCGCTCACCGGCCACCGGGTCGCCGGGGTCGGCGAGCAGCGCCGCGAACCGGGGCGAACGGGCGAGCCGCAGCGCCATCTCGGCCGGGTAGGGCCGCTGGTCGCCGGTGCGCGCCGCAGGCAGGTACGGGTCCTCACCGGCCTCGTCGAGCAGATCGACCCGCAGGCCCGGGGCCGGCTGGTCGTCGTGCGTGGCGAGGATCAGGGCGCCGTACCGCTCGTAGCCCTGGCCGGTCTCGGTCGGGGCGCCCGCGGTCTTGCGGAACGCGGACAGCCGGATGTACTCCCCGAGGTCCAGGACGAGTCCGGGATGGGCCAGCCGGGTGCGCACGGCGGTGAGCGCGGGCGGCAGCGCGGCCCGGGACGGGTCGCCGGCGGGCAGCCGGTGGGCGAGCCAGGCGGTGAGCCCGACCGAGCCGGTCAGGATGTCCGCGGTGAACCCGACCGGGTTCTCCCCGACGGGCCGCACCCGGTCGCCGGAGACCGCCCACTCCAGGTCGCGGGTGAGCCGGGGCTCACCGGCCGGGTGCAGCAGGGCCGGCAGCGCCTCCCGCACCTCCCACCGGGTGTGCCGGACGGCGCGCAGCGCGTCGCTGAGCAGCTCCTCGGGGACGGCCGTGCGCCGGCCCACCCTGCTGTTCCACACCTCGGCCGCCGCCGTCACGTCGGGGCCCTCGGTCCACAGCCGGGCGGGGTCGGCGGGCACCAGCGCGCCGGCCACGGCGGCGCGGATGTCGCCGTCGACGCCGCGCAGTTCGTCCTTGGCGACGGCGGCCGGGGCCACCTTCACCCCGAGGAGCGCGCGGGCGTCGGCGGACAGGAACGTCCGCTCGTACGCGTCGACGCCGGGCAGTCCGGCCACGATCAGCCGGGCCATCGTGTCGGTGACGCCGGTGAGCCGGGCGAACTCCTCGGCGGCCGCCGGGAACCAGGGCGCCGGTCCACGGGCGGCCAGCTCCGCGAGGACCGCCCCGGCCCGGCCCGCGCCGGCGCTCTCGCCGAGCGGCGCCGACTCCAGGACCGTGTAGGGGTCCGGCGTCTCGAACCGTCCGGCCGGGTCGTGGTGGATGCCGGTGAACACACAGCCGTCGTCCTGGGTCGAACGGCGTCCGGTGACGGCGAGGAAGGCACCGCCGCCCAGCGGCAGCAGCCCGGTCCACGCGCCCTCCCGCCACTCGCCCGCCGGGGTGCGCAGCGCACTCGCCGCCAGCCGTACGACCACCCTGCGCCAGTGCCCGGACGCGTCGGCCGCCGACAGTCCCAGCGCGTCGAACCGGGCGAGCAGGGTGCGCAGCACCTCGCGGTGCTCCTCGGCGGTGGTGCCGGCCGCCGCGCGGAACGCCAGGGCGGCGACCCGGTCGAGCAGCGTGTCCAGGTCCGGGTTCCCGGACGGCAGCGCGGGCCCGTCCAGGTGCAGCGCGGCGGTCCGCTCCGCCGGCACGGCGGCCCCGTCGAGTCCGGCGGCCCGGGTCAGGACGCGCAGCGAGCGGAAGACGGTGTCGGCCTCCTCGTCGCGGTTCCACCAGTAGCCGCGCGGCGCGTACAGCCCGCTGACGGCGTCCAGCAGCAGGGCGTCGGGCGGACCGGCGGGGCCCTCCTCCTCCAGGCCGCCGTCGAGCGCCCGGGTCAGCCGCGCGGCCACCTGGTCCAGCACGGCCTGCTGGCCCGCGGCGTGCCGCACCACTCCGGCGATGCCCGCGACCAGCGCGTCGTGGGTGACGGGCAGCAGGGCCCGGATCGCCGCCGGCAGCGCCTTCTCGTCCTCCAGCGCGCCGGCCGCCAGCAGGGCCGCCGACGTGTCCCGGTCGATGGTCCGCAGCGCCACCGAACCCCGCGGGTCACGGGCCGTCAGGTGCTCCCAGTACTGCGTCGGGGGCAGCAGCAGCGTGCCCTCGCCGAAGACGCCGGGGGCGCGGTCCGTCTTGGCCCACGAGGTGACGACGCCCTCGGGGTCGACCAGGTCGAGCTGCCAGCTCCCGCGGACGACGGCACGCGGCCGGTCGTCCCCGGGGAACACCACCAGCGCGGCAGGCCAGTTCGTGCCCTGGGGCAGCGTCACCGAGCGGCCGGCGAGGTCCTCGGTGCGCCGGGAGCCGTCGGGCAGCGTCACCCGGCGCAGCCCGACCAGACCGTCCACCGGCGCGGCGGCGGGCCCGGGACCGGACACCGGCGCGGGGCGCAGCCGGCCGCCCTCGAACACACTGCCCGCGGGCGCGTCGCGCAGCGCGTCCGCCAGGAACGCGGGCAGGCTCGCCCGGCCGGTCTCCCCGGTCGCCGGGTCGTACTCGAACCAGCCGTACGTGCCGTCGCCGTCGGACCGCCACACCCAGTGCGCGACACCGTCGGAGATGATCGCGCGCTCCTCGGGCAGCGTGGTGTCCCCGGCGTACAGGACACGGGCGCCGGTGGTGCGGCCGCCGCCGGGCAGCGGCAGCGTGACCGGGAGGTCGCCCCGGTACCAGTCCATCTCGGTGCCCCGCGTGCTGCCCGGCCCCTCGATGGTCTGGACACGGTCGGCGCGGGTGTGCCAGTAGCCGCGCAGGCCGTCGCCGCGGTTGCGCCAGTAGACGAGCAGTTCGCCGTCCACATGATGGAAACCGGGGTCGCCCCACCGCTCGTCGGCGGGGATCCGCAGATCGTGGGTGAGGACCGTGCCCTCGGCGCCGATCACCCGGGCCTGCGCGGCGCCCGCCACGATCAGATGGGGCCAGGCGTCGGCGACGATCACGTCCTCGACGTCGTTCCTCGGGACGAGCGCGGCCGTCGCCTCCTCCCAGGCGGGCCAGCCCAGTTCGTCGAAGAGACCGGCCCGCAGGGTGCGCGCCAGCACCGGCGCGAGATCGGTGGCGGCGGCCGCGCGGACCTCGTCCTCCGCCAGCGCCAGCGCCTCGGCGGGCAGCCACTTCAGCCGGCTCAGCGCGTCCGGGAGCTGGGGCAGGCCGACGGCCGTGAACCGCCGCACCACCCGGCGCACCCACTCGGTGAGCAGCGGCCGTCCGCCCGGCGACACCGCCAGCAGCCGGATCGCCCGCAGCGTGTGCTCGTTGTCCGAGAACTGCTCGGCGCCGCTCAGGAACGCGTCGTGGAAGCGCGGGTCGGCCCCCAGCGACAGCAGCTCACGGTGCCCCTCACCCGACGCCCACGGCACCAGCGGCAGATGCGCGCCCCGGCCCGGATCGGCCACCGGCACGTCCAGCGACAGCAGCAGGTCGATCAGGTCGATGTCGTGCTCGACACGCACCCCGCGCCCGGCGGCGGCGAGTTCCTCCCGCAGCCGGTCGGCGGCCCGCTCCACCAGCGGATACAGCTCCGCCATCCGGGTGGAGCCGCGCCAGGACCGCACCCGCTCCCGGAACGCCAGGAACCGCTCCAGCCAGCCCGCCGCGCCGTCCCGCGGCCGCTCCTCCTCGGGCAGCGAGCCGTCCCACAGCGCGGCCACGGCACCGGACGCCTCCAGGACGCCCAGCCACAGCGCGGGCATCTCGTCGTCGTGGCAGGACGGGATCAGGTCCAGCAGGGCGCCCCGCACCCGCGGCTCGCGCGCCGCCAGCCCCACCAGGGCCGCCCGGTGTCCCTTCCACCAGCCCGCCGCCGCGCGCAGCGTGGCCGGCAGCCCGAGCAGCTCGGCCAGATACTCCTGCTCCGTCAGATCCGCGTCCCGGCCGGCCGCCCGGGCCAGCCTGCGCAGATCGGTCGCCATCTGCGCGGACGGCGGCAGACCGCCCGCCGTGCGGCGCAGGCACAGCCGGGTGAAGCGGCGCAGCGCCTCCTCGGCCGGCACCCGCGCGGCCAGTTCCTTCGCGTACCCCGACAGCACCTTCACCGGCAGCGCGCCGGCCAGCGCGAACTCCAGGAAGACGGCGTCCAGCCGCTCCTCCTCGACCACCAGACCGTGCTCCGCCTCGGCCTTGCGGGCCCGGGTGAACAACTGGGCCGCGTAGGTGGCGTTCTCCTCGGCGAGGAACACCCGCCCGGCCTGCTCGTAGAACGTCGGCAGGAAGTGCGGCACCGAGGCCGCGAGCCGGGCGCCCAGCTCCAGATAGGCGTCCAGGGCCGCCTTCGGCTTGGACTTGGCCTGCCGGGCCGCCCGCTCCAGATCGGGCACGACGCCCAACGCGTGCCGCCCGTCCCGCGGATGATGCACCAGCACCCACTCCGGGAAGCCCAGCGACTGACGCAGCCCGAGCCCCACCACGGCCGGCTCCGCGTCCGGCTCCAGGCCCAGATATCCGGCCGCCAGATCCTCCGCGGCGCCCAGCTCGCCCGCGACCAGTCGCACCACCACCCGGTCGTCGAGCCCCGGATGCCGGTACGAGCGCGTGGTCAGCGGCACCGCCCGCTCCCCGGCCCCCCCGGTGTCCGGCGGCAGTACCCCGCCCGCCGTCAGCAGCTCCTCGTACGACGCCACGGTCCCCGGCACCCCGGTCCCCCCGCTCGACACCTCTGTCCCCCCGCTCATGCGTCCTTGCCCTCCTCGATCTCGCGCCCCGCGTACAGTGCCGCCGCCATCCGCATCCCCTCCGACCACGCCACCGGGCCCACCTCGCGCAGCGCGAGCGCCCGGCCCTCCTGGTCCTGCCAGGTGAGAGCACCGGTCTCCACCTGGTCGTCCCAGTACGGCTCACCGATCCACACGGACGCCTCCACGGTCCGCCCGCCGTCCCGCACCCGGGCCGTGGCGTAGCCGCCGGAGACCCGGTAGCCCAGGGAGGAGGCGCGCGCGGCGAGCGCGAACCGGGAGCGGAACGACCCGCCGGCGAACTCCCGCACCTCGGTGGCCTTCGGGGCCAGGTCGTCGGGCCGCCGCCAGGTCGCCCGGTGTATCTGCTCGACGCCCTGCACGATCCCCAGCTCGGCGGCGAACTCCCGCAGGTCGTCCAGGTCCGGCAGCAGCACCGGATGCGGCAGGGTCACCGTGCGCGGGGACAGCCGGACCGTCTCGCCGTCGAGGTTCACGATCCGCAGCTCGCCGGACTCGGTGGCGCCGCGCAGGAATCCGACCTCGTCCGGGTCGTCGCCGACCACCGCCAGATCGCGCAGCGCGCGCTGCCACGCCTCGTCCGGCCACACCCGGGCCAGCAGACCGGTGGGCACGGGCAGTGACGACACCATCCAGGCGTCGGTCTGCGCGACACACGCCGTGGCGTGCCGGTCCAGCCACTCGGCGAACCGCCGCAGCCGGTCCACCTCCGGATGGTCCTTCAGGGCGCGCGGCAGCGACTTCAACTGCCGCCCCGCAGCCCGGCCCGAGGTGGCGCGTGCCGCCACCCGCCCCTCCACCAGGGCGACTTCATACCCGTCACCCGCCGACAGCCAACCCACGAGCCACAGCCTTCCGCGTCAAGAACACAAGAGCACCAGAAGAAAGCACAGTTCAGCCGGGGGAATCCCGGCACCGGTGCGACGATGGTCAAACGCTAGCGGCGGCCACTGACAATCGGCCCCGGGCCCCCCGCCCACGGCCCCCGGCCACCCGTCCCGCGGCCCCTTCCGGCCGCCGGGGACCGGCGACGCGCGGGCGCGCGGGGGCGCGGGGGGCGTTCCCTCCGGCGTACGGCAAGCCAATCCGAGGAGGCGGGCTGCCGCATCCGTAGATCTACGTAGGCGGGTACGTACTACCGGCCGGTCACCGCAGGTCGGGCGCGGCCCGCCGGGCGCGCTCACGCTCCGTGCGCGCCGAGCGGCGCCGGCGGCGGAGCCGGTCGGCGAACACGACGGCGAGCACGGACACCAGGGAGAGCAGCCCGCCGGCGTACAGACCGGCGCGCGCGTCGAAGCGGGTGGTGAGCCAGCCGACGAGCACCGCCCCGATCGGTGTCGAACCCTGGAGGATCAGCGTGTACAGGGCCAGCACCCGGCCGCGGTAGCGCGGATCGCTGCCCAACTGCACCCGGTGGTTGGCGGCCTGGGAGAACACGATCGCGGCACAGCCGGTCGCGGCGAGCAGCACGGCCGCCGAGCCGTAGCCGGGGGCCCGCCCCGAGGCCGTCTCCAGGACCCCGAACACCAGGGCCGTGCCCGCCACCAGCCGGGCCGACGGGCGGGTCCTGCGCGCCGTGGTGGCGAGCGCGCCGGCCAGCGAGCCCAGCGCGAACGCCGTGGTCAGCAGCCCGAACGTGCCCGCGCTCGCGTGGAACACGGTCTTGGCCAGCAGCGGCAGCGTGAGCGGGAAGTTCATCCCGAACAGCGCGACGCACGCCACCAGCGTCAGCGTCACGACCAGGTCCGGCCGCCCCCGCACGTACCGCAGCCCGTCGGCGATCCGGCCGGGTGCCCCCGGCGCGACCGGCCGCAGCGCGGCGGGGTCCATGCGCCGCAGGGCCACCACGACCGCGACATGGCTCACGGCGTTGAGCAGCATCAGCGGGCCCACCCCGGCGACCGCGATCAGCAGACCGGCCGCCGCAGGACCCACCACCCGGGCCACGTTGAAGTAGGCGGCGCTCAACGCCGACGCGTTCGGCAGCAGTTCGGGGCCGACCAGCTCCCCGACGAACGCCATCCGGGTGGGCACCTCCACCGCGTTGACCGTGCCCAGCCAGCAGCCGAACAGCAGCAGATGCCACAGCCGGGCCGCGTCCAGGGCCACCAGTACCCCGAGACCCAGCGCACCGGCCCCGGACGCCGCGTTGCACCAGACCAGCAGGGGTCGTTTGGCGTGGCGGTCGGCGAGCCGCCCGCCGTACAGGGTCAGCAGCAGCATCGGCGTGAACTGGGCGGCCGTCACCGCCGCCAGCGCCGTCCCCGGCGAGTCGGTGAGGGACAGCACCAGCCAGTCCTGGCCGACGACCATCATCCAGGTGCCGGACACCGACAGCACCTGACCGGCCGCGAACAGCCGGAAGTTGCGCACCGACAGCGAGCGGAAGGCCGACCGGAAAGCGGTGTGGAAGGCCGAGTGGAAGGCGGTGCCCAGGACGCCCCGGGGCACGGTCAGGAGACCCGCGTCCCGGGCGGCGCCGCCTCGGCGCGCACCAGGCACTCCTCCAGGAACGCCAGGGCGCTCAGATGGTAGGAGCGGGCCGCCCAGCCGAGGCTGATGTTGTGTCCGGCGTCCGCCCGCCGCTCGACGACCACACGGGGCGCCGCCGTGAAGCGGGCCCGCAGACTCCGCAGCCGGGTGTCGTCGTGCCGCCACCAGCCCTCGTGCTCGGCGAAGGTGAACCGCACCGGCACCCGGATCCGGGGCGCCGCGGTGTCCAGGACCCGCGGCCAGTCCTCCAGGTCCGCGAACTCCCGCGCGGGCACGGTGGCGACGAACGCCCCGCCGGCGACGAACGTCCCCGGCGGATACAGCCGCAGCGGACCCCAGTTGCGGCGCCGCCGCTCGGGCCCGTCCAGGTCCGACACCGCGTCCGGCGGAACGGCGTACTCGTGCCCGCAGCCCGACACGTCGAGCCCCAGCAGCCCCGGGACGCCGTCGTCCGCCGCCGAGGTCAGCGCCACCTTGCCGCCGAACGAGTGAGCGAGCAGGAACAGGCCCGCCCCGGTGCCGTGCCGGGCGGCGAAGTCCGCGAGCGCGGCCCGCACGGTCCGGGTCTGCTCCGCCAGCCGCTGCCCGTCCGGCACGGCCGACGCCGACCGCCCGTATCCCGGCCGGTCCAGCGCGAGGACGGTGTAGCCCAGCCGGGGGCCGAGCGTCAGCAGCGACAGCCGGGGATCGGCCCGCGCGTGGAAGTACGCGGCGTTCATCCCGCTGCCGTGCAGGGCGACGACCGCCGCCCGGGGCGCGCCGTCCACGGGCTCGGCGAGCAGCGCCGACAGCCGTACTCCCGCGCCCTCCAGGACGATCCTGCGCGGGCCACCGGCACCGGCATCGGCAGCGGCACCGGCAGCGGCACCGGCACCGGCATCGGCACCGGCATCGGCACCGGCATCGGCATCGGTCCCGGCGTCCTGGGCGGCCGTACTCGACGGGGCCATGCTCTCCTCCTCGGACGACGGCGTGGCCGCGGGCTCCGCGCACCACCCCGGGGTTGTGCCCCACAGGTCAGCACCATCGTCGGCACAAGCCCGTCCTACGTCACCTCGGCGCCCGTGATCCTCGGCGTGCGGGCCCACCGCGCCGGGCGCAGACTGGCCGGGTGAGCCGAACTCATGCACAAGGCGACGGGAGCGCGGTCGGCGGACGGAGCGCGGGCAATCAGTCGGTGGCGCTCGCGGCGATGATGTTCGCGGTGGCGATGACCTTCATCGACCAGACGATCGTGTCCATCGCGGCCCCCGACATCGTCTCGGAACTCGGACTGTCCGGCTCGGGCATGCAATGGGTGATCAACGCCTATCTGCTGTCCCTGGCCGCCTTCTTCGCCCTCGGCGGACGCCTCGCCGACCTGCTCGGGCCCCGCCGTATCGTGATCGTGGGCACGCTGGTCTTCGTGATCTCCTCGGTGCTGTGCGGCTGCGTCCCCAAGGGCGACGCCGCGCTGACCTGGCTGATCATCTTCCGGGCGACCCAGGGTCTCGGCGCGGCGATGCTCTTCCCGGCCGCGCTCGCCGTGGTCGTGGCGGTGTTCCCCGTCGAACGGCGGGGCCGGGCGCTCGCCCTGTTCTTCGGACTCACCGGCGCCCTCACCGCGCTGGGCCCGCTGCTCGGCGGCTGGCTGACGTCGTGGACCTGGCGGGCGATCTTCTGGGTCAACGTGCCGGTCGCGGTCATCGCGTTGATCCTCACCGCCGTCGCCCACATCTCCGACCGGCGGCGCCCGGAGTCGCTGGACGTCAAGGGCGCGGTCCTCATCGCCGTCGGCATGGGCGCCAGCGTGCTCGGCTTCCAGCAGGCGTCCGCCTGGGGCTGGGACAGCGTGGCCACCTGGGCCTGCATCGTGGGCGGCCTCGCCGTGCTCTACGTGTTCTGCCGCTACGAACTGCGCACCCGGCACCCGCTGGTCAACCTCGCGGTGTTCCGCGACCGCGCCTTCACCGTGGACTCGCTGGTGCTGTTCTTCGCCATGCTGGCGTTCGTCCCGCTGTTCTTCTTCGCCTCGGTGTACGCCCAGGTCTCCCTGAGCGCCTCGCCCAACCAGGCGGCCCTGTACCTGCTGTACTTCTTCGTGGGGTTCGCGATCGCCTCCCAGTGGGGCGGCCGGATCCTCGACAAGCGGGGCGCCCGCCCGGCGATGAAGACCGGCTGTGTGGTCGGTGCCGTCGGCTTCGCGCTGTGGGCCGGCAAGCTCACCGACCTGTCCATGCACGACCAGTGGCCGTACGCGGCGCTGGCCGGCGCGGGCATCGGCTTCATCCTCGCGCCCGCCTCGACGGACGCCGTCAACCGTGCCATCGACGCCTCCTACGGCGAGGTCACCGGCATCACCCAGACCGTCCGCAACTACGCGGCGAGCGTCGGCATGGCCGTCTTCGGCACGATGCTGACGCACACCATGACGGACAAGGTGGTGGACACCCTCCAGGACCGCGGGGTGTCCTCGGCGACGGCGAACTCGGTGGCCAGGGACGTCACCGAGGCGGTCACCGGCAACGCGGACGCCCGCACCCCGACCGGCGACAGCCCGGCCGCGACGGCGATGCGCGACGCGATGTCCTCGATCCGGATGGATTTCGCCGAGGCCAACCAGTGGGTGTTCTACGGCATGGCGATCGCCCTCGGCATCGGTTTCCTGTGCGCGTTGCGCCATCCGGGCGGCGCGGGGACGCAGACGGCGGCGGACGAGAGCGCGAACGCGCCCGCACCGCAGGCACCGTCGCCCGCACCCGCCTCACCCAAGGGATAGCCCGCTGGGCGAATCGCCCCCCTCGTGGGACAGCCGCATGCGCGGCACCCGGTCCCGTCCGCCGTCCGGGACGCGCGCGTCCTCGCTCCCGCCGGGTGCCGCCGTCAGGACGAGGATCTCGTCGTCGGCGCCCCACACCCGCCGTTCGCCCTTGCGGGGGCAGAGCCGAAGGCCCCCGGCGCCGTGCGCGCGGTACCCGATCGCGCACGCGCCCCGCTCCAGGGCCGCCGCGACCACCGTGGCGAAGGACGCCTCACGGCCCGGCGTCACATGGTCCCCGGCCGGACGCAGCGCGAGCGCCCCGCCCCGGGTGGCGAACAACTCCTCGAACACCGCGGCCAGTTCCGGGCCGTGCGCGATCTGCGCCATCAGCAGCGCGGTGAGTTCACCCCGCACGACCGCGTCGGACGCCGGTCCCAGCGGCGCCAGCGCCCGGCTGTGGTGCTCGCACAGCTCCGCCACCACCGGCAGCGCCCGGCCCGCCTCCTCCTCCAGCGACCGCAGCACCAGCAGGGTCAGCAGCGTGCGGTCGTCGGGCCGCTCGGCACCGGCCTCCGGATCCGGCGCGAGGACGAGGACCCGGTCGTAGCCGAACACGTCGAGGCCGCGCAGCGTCTCCTCCCGGACCGGGTCCCCTGGCCGGAACACCACGGCGAGCCGCTCCCGGCCCTCACAGCCCTCCACGCCCCGCACACCGTCCGGACCGGCGACCACGTCCAGGCGGGACCCCGGCCCGGCGGTGCGGCGCAGCAGGTCGACCACGAGCGGCGCCCGCCGGTTCCAGCCGAGCATCAGCATCCGCGACGGCTCCCGCTCCTCCGGCCCGCCCTCCGCCATGGCCGTGGGGTCGACGGCCGGACGGCGGTCCACGGCCACGGCGGAGGCGGCGGCCACCGCGTCCCGGGCGACGACCACGAGCCGATCCCCGGCCGCGAGCACCGTCCCCGGCGCCGGGGCGAGCAGCGCACGGCCGTCCGCGGTCAGGAACCCCACGACACAGGACGCCTCGAAGCACAGCGCGATCCCCCCGAAGTCCCGTCCCACCAGATGGTCCGGCGCGTCCACCACATGGAACTCGGCCCCGGCGAAGTCCAGCAGGTCGCGCAGCGCCCCCGGCAGCCCCGGGCGGCGCGCCGCCTGCGCCAGCAGCCGCGCCGTCGTCACCTCGGTCTCCAGTACGGTCCCCAGTGGCCCGGCCGCCAGCCGTGCGGCCGGCAGATGCCGCTCGTCGCGCACCGCGGCCACCACCGGCGGCCCGGTCCGCGCCCCGAGCGCGGCCCGCAGCGCCAGCAGGGTCCGTACGACCTCCAGATCGGCGTCGGCCCCCTCGGCCGGCAGCACCAGCACCGAGGCCGCCGCGGCCGGGGTGACCAGCGCGAGGGCCGCCGGATCCGTCAGCGAGCCGGTACGGCAGACCAGCCGGACCCCAGGGGCGGTCCCCGGCGCGGGCGTGAGCGCCGACTGCATCTCGGCGGTGTCCCGGTCGGCGAGCACCGCCACCACGCCCCCACCCTCCTCGGCCCGCGCGGCGATCAGCTCGCCGACCACCGTGAACACCTGGTCCGACCAGCCGAGCACCACCGCGTGACCGCGCTCGAGCACCGTCGAACGGCCCCGGCGCAACTCCGTCAGCCGGTCGCCCAGTCCCGTGGTGATCACCCCGACCAGCGTCGACACGCAGAGCAGGGTGATCAGCCCGAGCAGCACCGACAGCAGCATCCGCAGCGGCGCGCCGGTCACCCCGCCCAGCCGCAGCGTCTCCGCGCTGGTGCGCCACACCGCCGTGAGCCGCCCGGACAGGGAGCGCGGCGCGGCGGGGTCCGTCCACACCAGCAGGGCGCTCACCGGGACGACGACCGCCAGACAGCACAGCGCCAGCCAGCCGAGCAGCGCGCCCGTGCTGCGCGCGAGCGTCCTGTCGAACAGGTAGCGCGCCCGGTCCCGTAACGACGTCGGCCGCTGCCGCTGTGCCACACCTGCCCCCTGACTCCGCCGCCCGCTTCCGCGGTTCCCGGAGACGAAGCGTGCGGTCTGCCGTTCGGCGACACGCCGTCCCACCGGGTCATTCATCCTTTCGGGAACATGCCGCCGGGGCGGCGCCCGGCGCACGTCAGCCGGTCAGGAGCACGGCCAGGTCGCCCGGTCTCGGGGTCGGGGTGTCGGTTCGGGTCACCGGGAGGAGGAGGCCGTTGTCGCGGACCAGGAACAGGAGGCGGTGGGGGTCCGGCGAGGGGCCGCCGTCGGCGAGACGGTGTGTCACGATCTCGGCGCCCTCGGCGTGGCGGCGGGTCAGTTCGGGGCCGGTCAGGTCGGGGGTGAAGAGGACCCCGCCGCTCGCGTAGGGCGCGATCACGCCCTGGCTGCCGGCGGGCGGTCCCAGCCGGTGGACCGTGCCCTCGACGCTCCCCTCCAGATTGGTGGCCGCCAGCGCGTTGAAGTCGTCCTCGCCGGTGAGGAGCAGCACATCGGTCAGGCCCTCCAGTTCCGCACCGGCGCCGGTGGCCGCGGCGAAGAGTTCCCCCGGCGCCAGCGGGATCCCGGCGGCGCGGATCGCCGTACGCTCCTCCTCCCGCCCCGCCCACATCATCACGTCGAGCCCCGCCGAGCGCAGCGCCCGCCCCAGGTCCACCACCCAGGGATCCCCGCCCACCAGCAGCGGCCGGGACCGCGCCGACCGCAGCACGCCGAGCCGCCGCGCTACCGGTGCCGCGCTCAGCCCGTACAGCGTGACGGTGGCGACGATCACCACGAACACCGCGGGAAGGATCTTCGCCGCGCCGGCCACCCCCTTGTCGACCAGCGGCGCGGAGAACGTCGAGGCGGTGGCCGCGGCCACGATTCCGCGCGGTGCCATCCACCCGATGAACGCCCGTTCCCCGGGCGGCAGATCCGTCCCGAGCGTCGACGCGGCCGCGATCAGCGGCCGGACCACCAGGACCAGGACCGCCACCAGCCCCAGCGCGGGCAGCACCACGTGCCGCAGGGACTGCGGGGTGACGGTGGCCGAGATGGAGACGAACAGCAGCCCGATGATCAGGTTCACCAGGGTCTCGAAGAACGGCCGCCGCGCGGCGGCGTCCGACCCCGGCAGGTTCGCCACCGCCAGCCCCATCAGCACGGCCGCGATGAGCCCGGTGTCGTCCCGGACGACGTCGCAGACCGCCGCCACCGCGACGACCGCCGCGAGCTGCACGGTACTGCCCAGGACCTCACCGAGCCGCAGCCGGCGCAGCGCCGCCGTCACCAGGACCGTCCCGACGACCCCGCCCACCACACCCACCGCCGCGCTCACCGCGAAGTGGGCGAGCTGGCTCCCCACTCCGGCGCGCTGACCTGCCGAGACGGCGTGGAAGACCAGCGCGCCCAGGACGGCGCCCACCGGATCGATCAGCGACCCCTCCCAGACGAGGATCCGCTGCAAGCGCTCGGTGGGCCGCACGAAGGCGAGCAGCGGACCGACGACCGTGGGCCCGGACACCACCAGGATCGCCGCGAGCATCACGGCCGCCCCCTCGGACATCCCGAGCAGCGGCCGGGCCACGAGCGTCGCGCAGACCAGGGTGACCAATGTCCCGAGCCAGATCAGCCGCACCACGACCCGCCGGGTGTGCGCCCGGAACCGTTCCAGGTCGAGGCCGAGTCCGGCGTCGTAGAGGATCACCGCCACGGCCAGCGAGACCAGCGGGGAGAAGGCGTCGCCGAGCAGCCGTTCGGGGTTGACCGCTTCGGTCAGCGCGCCGGCGGTGAACCCGACGGGGAGCAGGACGATCAGCGCGGGGATCCGCAGCCGGCTCGCCAGGACCTGGCTGCCGGCCGCCAGCGCGACGATCAGGCCGAGGCCCCGGAACACCTGGTCCTCCGTCACAGCGATGCCTCCCGCCCGCCGGCACGGCCGCCCTTCGTCAACCCGGCGGGCCCCGGCTTCATTAACCCGGCGGGACCCGGCACCGGCAACTCGGCGTGCGCCGTGCCGTGCGCCGTGCTGTGCGCCGTGCCGTGCGACGTGTCATGGCCCTGCCCGAGTCGCAGGGAGGCACCCCTGGGGCTACGTTGGTGGACGGGCCGAACGCCCCGTGCCCGGCGGGACCGGAGCACGCTCCGAGGATCGGGGGCAGGCATTGACCGACGCGCGGTACCACGACGTCGTCACGACGGACCCACCCGGCCGCTGCGTCACCGTCGCCGCCGCCTGATCACACGGCGGCCGGCCCGGCCCGGGCGCCATGCCGGGCCCCGCGGAGACCCGCGCCCCCCGAAACCGCTCATCTGAGAGTTGCGTGTTCCACATGGGCGGGTGGGCTTGAAATGCGGCGTTCTGGTGACTCGGCAGTAGCGAGACGTACCGAGACGTACCGAACAGGCAGCGGGCAGCCTTCCGTATCGCCCCGAGGAGAGACCGTGAGCGTTCGTATCGGAGTGGAGGAGGAGTTCCACGTCCTGGAGGTGGAGAGCGGGCTGCTCGTGCCACGCGCCGACCCGATCCTGCGACGCCTGCCCCGGCGTACCTTCACCACCGAGCTGCACCGTTCCACGGTGGAGTCCAACAGCGAGGTGCACGCCTCCCTCGCCGACCTCCACACCGACCTCGTCACCACCAGACGGCGCCTCGACGCGGCCGCCGCCTCGCTGGGGCTCGCGGTGGTCGCCGCCGGCACCGCCCCGCTCGCCCCCGCCGCCGCCCCGCACCCCACCGACGGCGCGCGCTACCGCCACATGGTCGAGGACTACCGCACGGTCGCCGACGAACAGCTCATCTGCGGCGCCCAGGTCCATGTGGACGTGCCCGACCGCGACACCGCCGTACGGATCATGTGCGCGGTCTCGCCCTGGGTGCCCGTCCTGCTCGCCCTCTCCGCCAGCTCGCCGTTCTGGCAGGGCACCGACACCGGCTACGCGAGCTGGCGCACCCTGCTGTGGCAGCGCTGGCCCACCGCGGGACCGGTCGGCTGCTTCGCGAGCGCCGACGAGTACGACGCGACGGTGAGCGACCTGGTGCGGACCGGCACCATCAGCGACGCCGGGATGATCTACTACGACCTCCGCCCGTCCGACCACCTCAAGACCCTCGAACTGCGCGTCTGCGACTCCTGCCCGCGCGCGGAGACCGTCGTGCTCGTCGCCGGACTGTTCCGCGCCCTGGTGACCGACGCCCTCGACCGTCTCGACCACCGGCGCGCGCACGGCGGCGCCCCCGACTGCGACGGCCGGCACGAATGGCTGCGCGGCGCCTCCTGGCGCGCCGCCCGCGCCGGACTCGAAGGCAACCTGGTGGACCCGGAGACCCACCGTGAGGCCCCCGCGGCACAGGTCGTGCGCACCCTCCTCGCCCGGCTGCGGCCCGCCCTGGAGGCGCACGGCGACCTGGACACCGTCCGCGCGCTGGCCGAGGCGGCCCTCGCCGAGGGCAGCGCGGCCCGCCGCATCCGCCGTACGGCACAGGACGAGGACCTGCTCGCCTGCGTCGACATGCTGATCGCCGAGACCCGCGGGGAACGCGCGCCCCGCGGCACCGCCGGCACCGATACCCCCCGTGAGAACCTTCCCGCCGCCGACATGACGGGCCCCGCCCCGTCCGTACGGCCGCTGACCCGCAGGTGAATGACATGGACACCCACGATCCGTCCCCTTACTCCCACGATCCGTCCCTCCCGCGAGACCTCACGTCCCCCGCTGCCGACCGTGAGGGAGGCGCCCCGTCATGTGCGGTCTGAGCGGGGAGATCCGCTTCGACGGTCACCGTCCCGACCTCGCCGCCGTCGAGCGCATGAGCGAACGGCTCGCCGAACGCGGCCCCGACGACGGAGGCATCTGGACCCGCGGCGCGGCGGCCCTCGGACACCGGCGACTGAAGATCATCGACCTGTCGGACCTCGCGGCCCAGCCCATGACCGACGCCGGGGCCGGACTCACCGCGGTCTTCAACGGCTGCGTCTACAACTACCGCGAGCTGCGCGACGAACTGCGCGGCCTGGGCCACCGGTTCGTGTCCACCTCCGACACCGAGGTGGTGCTCAAGGCGTACCGCCAGTGGGGCACCGCCTGCGTCGAGCGCTTCTACGGCATGTTCGCCTTCGCCCTCGTCGAACACCGCTCCGGGCGGGTCGTGCTCGGCCGGGACCGGCTCGGCATCAAGCCCCTCTACCTGGCCCGCACCCCGGACCGGCTCCGGTTCGCCTCCTCCCTGCCCGCGCTGCTCGCCGGCGGTGACGTGGACACCTCCCTCGACCCGGTCGCCGTCCACCAGTACCTGAGCTGGCACGCCACCGTCGCCGCCCCGCGCACCGTCCTCAACGGCGTGCGCAAGCTCCCGCCGGCCACCGTGCGCGTGGTGGAACCCGACGGCACCCACCGCGACCACGTCTACTGGCAGCCGTCGTACACGCGCCGCGCCGAGGACGCGGACATGAGCGCCGCCGACTGGAGCGACGTCCTGCTCGACGCGCTGCGCACCGCGGTGCGCCGCCGTATGGTCTCCGACGTCCCCGTGGGCGTGCTGCTCTCCGGCGGTCTCGACTCCAGCCTGATCGTCGCGCTGCTGGCCCAGGAGGGGCAGCGGGACCTGATGACGTTCAGCGTCGGATTCGAGTCCGAGGCCGGGGAGGACGGCGACGAGTTCCCCTACTCGGACCTGGTGGCCCGGGAGTTCGGCACCGACCACCACCGGCTGATGGTCCCCTCCGACCGGGTCTCCGACGCGCTCGACGGCGCCGTCGCGGCGATGAGCGAGCCCATGACCAGCCATGACGCGGTCGCCTTCTATCTGCTGTCCGAGCAGGTGTCCAAGGAGGTCAAGGTCGTCCAGAGCGGACAGGGCGCCGACGAGGTCCTCGCCGGCTACCACTGGTACCCGCGGCTCGCCGAGGCCGCCCGCCCGGACGCCGCCGAACGCTACGCCGACACCTACTTCGACCGGCCGCACACCGACCTCGCCGACGTCCTCGAACCCGGCATGCTGGCCGACGACGACGTCTCCGGCCGTTTCGTCCGCGAGCACATGACCGCCCCCGGCGCCGAGACCGCCCTGGACGCGGCCCTGCGCCTGGACACGCACGTGATGCTCGTCGACGACCCGGTCAAACGCGTCGACAACATGACCATGGCGTGGGGGCTGGAGGCCCGCGTGCCGTTCCTCGACCACGAACTCGTCGAACTGGCCGCGGCCTGCCCGCCCGGACTCAAACTGGCCGACGGCGGCAAGGGCGTCCTGAAGACGGCGGGGCGCCGGCTGCTGCCCCGCGACGTCGTGGACCGGCCCAAGGGCTACTTCCCGGTCCCCGCCATCCGGCACATGGCCGGACCCGTCCTGAAACGGGTGCGCGAGGCGCTGGAGGCGCCCGAGGCCAGGCACCGCGGACTCTTCCGGGAGCCGTACGTCTCCCGGCTCCTGGAGGCACCCGACGAGCACCGGACCAGACGGGGAGCGAACGCGCTGTGGCAGGTAGCGTTGCTGGAGATATGGCTTCAGACGCACGGGATCACGTGACGACCGGCGAACGGAGTACCCCGCCGCCCCCGGTGGGGACGGTGTCCACCGCGCCGGACGCCCCGGGCGGGGTGGCGGACGCCCCGGGCCGGGTGGCGGGCGACGGCCGCGCCGCCCCGGCCCCCGTGCCCGTCGCCCTGCCGGTGACCAGCGGTCCGCGCGACGCCGTGACCCGGCTGCACGCCCACGGCTGCTGGTACCCCTCCGCCGACCCCGACGGCACCGGGGTCGCGTTCATCTGCGACCGCGGCGGCGTCCCCCAGCTCTGGGCCGGCCCCGTGGACGGCGGCGAGGCACGGCTGCTCGACTCCTCCCCGGACCCCGTCAAAGAGGTCTCCTGGTCGCCCGACGGCCGCTGGATCGCCTACACCACCGCGCCCGGCGGCGGCGAGCACACGCGCGTGCTGTGCGTACGGCCCGACGGCTCCGGCCGCCGCGTCCTCGCCGGAGCAGACCCCGACAGCACCGCCCACCTGGGCTGCTGGGCGCACGACGGCTCGGCCGTCGCCGTCACCCTCACCGCACCGGCCGCCGACGGCACCCCCGCCCCGAACTGGGAGGACCGGGGCGGCCGCGCCACCCTCCTCGGCGGCACCCCGTACACCGGCTCGCCCCCGCCCGGCGGGACCGTGACCGTGGTCGACGAACTGACCCCGCCCGCCCCCTCCTCGGTGCGCTCCGACGGCGGCCTGTCGGCCTATCTGATCGACCCCGACGGACTGGCGTCCCCCGTCCTGCTCGCCACCGAGACCCACGCCGCGACCCTGCGCGTGTGCGACATCAGCCACGACGGCGCGCTCGTGCTGCTGCGCCGGGGACCGCGCGGACGCCGCGAGGCGGTCGTCCGGCGCACCGCCGACGCGGCGACCACCTGCACCGTGCCGGTCGCCGACGGCGACCCGTGGATCGGACGCTTCTCACCCGACGGCCGCACCCTGTGGCTGCGCAGCGACGACGACCGCGAGTACGCCGCCCTCCTCGCCGTCACCCTCGACGCCGACGGCCGCTCACCCGGCCGCACCGTCGTCGCCGAACGGCCGGACGGCGACCTCGACCTCCTCGCGCTCTCCCACGACGGCCGTACGGCGGCCCTGTCCTGGAACGCGCGCGGCGCCAGCGAACTCGAACTCGTCGACACCCTCCCCACCCGCCCCCCGCACGGCCCCCTGCCTACGACACCCGTCCCGCTGCCCCACGAGGTCGTCACCCGAGTGACGGTCACCGGACCGCGCCACCTGCTGCCGGCCCTGTCGGGCTCCCAGCGCCGCCCCGGCGTCTGGTCGGTGACGGAGGGCGTCACTTTGCTGCGCACCCGCTGGTCCTCCCGCGACGAGGACGCCGTCCCGCCCGGCCGCCCGCCCGTACGCCCCGTTCTCCTCCGCCTCACCGCCCGCGACGGACTGCCCCTGAGCGGCTGGTACTACCGCGCGCCCGGCCGCGCCCCCGGCGAACCGGCGCCCTGCGTGATCCACCTGCACGGCGGGCCCGAGGAACAGGAACGCCCCGTCTTCAACCCGCTCTACCACGAGCTGACCGGCCGCGGCCTCGACGTCTTCGCCCCCGACGTCCGCGGCTCCTCCGGCCACGGCCGGAGCTTCGTCGACGCCGACCTCGGCACCGGCCGGTTCGCCGCCCTCGACGACGTCGCCGACTGCGCGGCGCACACCGTCCCCGCGGGCCCCGCCGACCCGACCCGCCTCGCCGTCATGGGCCGCTCCTACGGCGGCTACCTCACCTTCGCCTCCCTGGTCCGCCACCCGGACCTGTTCCGCACCGGCGTCGCCGTCTGCGGCATGTCCGACTTCGCGACCTTCTTCGCCGGCACGGAACCCTGGCTCGCGGAGTCCGCCGCCCACAAGTACGGCCACCCCGACCACGACCGCGACCTGCTGCGCGAACTCTCCCCGATGACCCGCATCGACGCCCTGCGCGTCCCCGTCCTCGCGGTCCACGGCGAACACGACACCAACGTCCCCCCGGCGGAATCCGAACAGTTCGTCCGAGCCGCCCGCGACCGCGGCCTCCCGGCCCGCCTCCTCACCCTCCGCGACGAAGGCCACGACTTCCTCCGAGCCGACAACCGCCGCCTGTACCGCCGAACAGCGGCAGACTGGCTCCAACGCCATCTGACGACCTGACGAACCGACCGAGCTGGGGGGCTTCGCCGTGACCGAACTGAGGATCCCGGACGTCTACTGGGACGACGAGCAGGCCGTTCGCCTGCTGGCCGAGTACTTCACCCGAGAACGCGCGCGCGGCGACGTGTTCTATTCGGGGGCGCACTTCGAGCGCCTGGCAGGGGGAGGGGACGCCGAGCCCGTGGCGAACCGCTTCGTCGGCGACGACCTGGTGGCCATCACCCTGCTCAGCGTCTCCGTCAGGCCGCACGGCGCGGTCACCCTGCTCTCCGACCCCGACGGCCACTGGTCGCGCCTGCTCTCGCTCATCCCCCGTGACGCCCGCCTGGAGGACCCCGCGAGCGACGCGCTGACGGCGAAGGGCGGCCCCGCGTGGGAGCTGTGGGAGCGCCTGGCCGAGGTCGGTCGGCCCGAGAAGCCGGACGGAAGCGGCCCGGTGATCGCGGGCAAGCTGCTGGCCCGCAAGCGTCCGCACCTGATCCCGGTCTACGACCGCCGTATCAAGGCGTTCTTCGGCCGCCCGACGACGGACCACTCCTTCTGGTCCGACCTGGCGGCGGCCCTGCGGGCGGACGGCGGCGCCCTGCGCGACCAGTTGGTCCGTCTGCGGGACAAGGCGGGGATCGGCGAGGACATCGGGGTCCTGCGGGTGTTCGACGTCATCGCGTGGATGGCGCAGGGGCCGAGCTGACGGTCGGAGCCGTACGGGTCACCCCGTGCCGCGGACGACCGTCACCGGGCAGTGGGCGTGGTGGAGGAGGGCCTGGCTCACCGAGCCCAGGAGGAGGCCCGCGAAGCCGCCGCGGCCCCGGGCGCCGACGACCAGGAGCTGGGCGGTGCGGCTCGCCTCGATCAGGGTCTCGCGGGTCTCGCCGCTCAGGACCTCTTGGTCGACCGTGACGTCCGGGTAGGACTCGCTGTGGCCGGCGAGGGCCTCGGCCAGCAGGCGTTCCGCGCTCTCCAGGCCCGTACCCGCCGGGGCGTAGTCGGGCAGCCACACGTGGACGGCCAGGAGCGGGGCGCCACGCAGTGCCGCTTCCGCGAAGGCGAACTCGACGGCCTTGTCGGCGGCGGGGGAGCCGTCGACGGCCAGGACGACGGGCCCGCTGCCGGCCGGTTCCTCGCGTGCCACCTGCACCGGGCAGCGGCTGTGGGCGGCCAGGGACGCCGCCGTCGACCCCAGCAGCACGCCCATGAACCCCCCGACGCCCCGGGGACCGACGACCACCAGGTCCGCGGCCCGCGACTCGGCCTCCAGCACCGCCACCGCGTCGCCCTTCTCCACGGCCTCGGTGACCTCGAGGCCCGGCGCCACCGCACGGGCACGTTCCGCCGCCTCGTGCACGAGGCGTTCCAGCGGCGCCGGGTCCGGCGGCGAGTACACGGGCCGCACCGGCCAACTGAAGGCGTGCACCACCCGCAGCTCCGCACGCCGCCGCCCGGCCTCCCGCGCGGCCTCCTTCACCGCGGCAAGACTCGACGCCGAGCCGTCCACGCCTACGACGACAAGGTTGCCCACCGTTCCTCCCTCGCTGGCCTCGGCTTCCCAGCTTCGCCGCGGCGCCGCGATGCCGCCATTCCGGCAGGCCGGTCAGACGGCCACCGCCTCGTCGGCGCGGGCGCCCAGCGCCTCCCACCGGACCGTCCGGTCGCACCACCGGTGCAGGAGGACCCGGTCGTGGCCGACGGCGAGCAGGCCGGCGCCGCTGGTGCGGCGGTAGTCCTCGACGACCGTGACGAGCGCGGCGGTGGTGGACGCGTCGAGCATGGCCGTCATCTCGTCGCAGATCAGCCAGCGCGGCCGTAGCACCAGGGCGCGGGCGAGGCAGGCGCGCTGGAGCTGGCCGTCGCTGACCTCGTGGGGGCGCCGGGGGAGGAGGTCCGGGGTCAGGCCGACGGTCGCGGCGAGGTCGGCCACCCGCTCGGGCAGCCCGTCTCGGCGGCCCGTGGCGCGCAGCGGTTCCGCGATCAGGTCGGCGAGCCGCAGCCGGGGGTCCGCGGAGAGCCGGGGCTGTTGGAAGACGACACCGAACGCGGTGCGGAGTCCGCGCGGGGCGCGGTGCCGCCAGCCGCGCACGGGGGCGCCGTCGAGGAGGACGGCCCCCGCGTCGGGGCGGTGCAGGAGCGCGGCGACGCGGGCGAGGGTCGACTTGCCGCAGCCGCTCGGCCCGAGCAGGCCGACGGCCTCGCCGGCAGCCACCGTCAGGGACGCGCCGCGCACCACGGGCGCGTGCCGGTCGTATCCGGCGGTGATGGCGCGCAGTTCAAGCACGGGCGTCCTCCGGGACGTAAGGATGGTGGCAGGCGACCGGACCGGACGGCAGCGCCGTGCACAGGCCGGTGGCGCGGTCGCAGCGCGGGGCGAAGGCGCAGCCGTCGGGGAGGCCGCCGAGTTCGGGAGGCAGGCCGCGGATGGGGGTGAAGCCCCGGTCGGGGAGGGCCTGGAGGAGGCCCCGGCTGTACGGGTGTCGGGGGCCGCGGGCGCCGAAGAAGGTTTCCGCGTCCGTGAGTTCGACGATACGGCCCGCGTACATGACGGCCACCCGGTTCGCGATCCGTTCGGCCGCGGCCAGATCGTGGGTGATCAGCAGCAGGGCCCGGTCGCCGTCGTCGACATGGCGCCGCAGCGCGTCGACCGTGTGTTCCACCAGGTCACGGTCCAGTCCCGTGGTCGGCTCGTCGGCCAGCAGCAACGGCGCGTCCCCGACCAGCGCGAGGGCGGTCGCGGCGCGCTGGGCGAGGCCGCCGGACAGTTCGTGCGGATGCCGGTCGAGATGGTCCGCGGGGAACGCCGTACGCGCGGCACACGCCTCGGCCGCCTTGCGCACGGCCCCGCGACCCCGTACGCCGGTCAGCGCGGCGACCGTCTCCTCCAGATGGGCCCGCACGGTACGGACCGGCGTCAGATGCGCGGCCGGGCTCTGCGGGACGAGACCGATCCGGCGCCCCCGTACGGCACGGGCGAGGGTGCGTTCGCCGGCGCTGAGCAGGTCGAGGCTGCCGAGCCAAGCCTCCCCGGCGGTCTCGGCGTTGGCGGGCAGCAGCCCCAACAGGGCCGACGTGAGCACGGACTTGCCGCAGCCGCTCTCGCCGATCAGGGCGAGACACTCACCGGGCGCCACGTCGAAGCGGGCGTCGGTGACGGCGGCGATCCGGCGCCCACCCGGCATCCCGAACCGCACCGACAGGCCACGCACCGACAACACCGGCTCCCGCTCGCCCTGTTGGCGAGGTGATCGCTCCGTCACAGCATCAGCTCCGATCGCCGGCGCGGGTTGATCCGTTCCCGCCAGGCGCCGGCCAGACCCGCGACGGCCAGCGTGGGGACGATGATGAAGAGGCCGGGGAAGAGCGTCGGCCACCACTGGCCGGCCAGCAGCGAACCCCGTGCGCTCTGGATCAGCGTGCCGAGGCTCGCCGTATGGGTGGGCAGGCCCAGCCCGAGGAAGGACAGCGCGGACTCGTGCCACATCGCGTGCGGCACCATCAGTACGGCGGCCAGCGCGGCCTGCGGCAGCACGCCGGGCAGCAGATGCCGTACCAGCACCCGCCACCGGGACGCCCCGCCCGAGACGGCGGCGTCGATGTACGGGCGGGCGCGCAGCGAGAGGACCTCGGCGCGGACGATCCGGGCCGTCGACAGCCAGTGGGTGAGCGCGACCGACACGACGACCGGCCACACGCCGGGGCGGAACATCGCGACGACGAAGATGCCCAGCAGCAGATGCGGCACGGAGGACACGGTGTCGACGACCCGCATGAGGGCCCGGTCCGCCCAGCCCCCCAGGGCCCCGGCGGTGGCCCCGACGGCGGTCCCGATCAGCGTCGCCGTGAGCGCGGCGGCCGCGCCGACGAGCAGCGACACCCGCAGCCCGTAGACACAGCGCAGCAGCAGGTCCCGGCCGACGTCGTCGGTGCCGAACGGGTGCGCCCAGGACGGCGGCAGCAGTTTGGCGGACAGGTCGACGGCCTGCTGGTCGAGCCGGACCAGCGGCGGGACGAGGAGGACGGCGAGAACGGTCACGGCCACCAGCGCGGCCGAGGTCCGCACTCGCAGGGCGCGCGTCGAACGGCGGCCGGTGCCGGGGGAGCGCCATACGGTCCCGGACGGCTTCCCACTGCCGGTGTCGGTGTCGGTGTCGGTGTCCATTGTGGCCTCAGCCATGGGAGTCACATGTCACTGAGCTTCACCCTCGGGTCGAACAGCGCGTACAGAAGGTCGGCGAGCAGGTTGCCGGCGAGGACGGCGGCGGTGGCCAGCGTCGTGAGCGCGGCCAGCAGGGGGAAGTCGACGGCGGTGGCCGCCTCGACGGTGGCCGCGGCGATACCGGGCCAACTGAAGACGCTCTCCACCAGCAGCGCGCCGGTGATGAGTTCGGGGACGCGGGAGCCGATCAGCGTGAGCACCGGCAGGAGTCCGGAGCGCAGGGCGTGCCCCAGCAGCACGGTGCGTTCGCTCAGGCCCCGCGCGCGTGCGCCGCGCACCGGGTCCTCCGCCAGCGCGTCGGCGACCCCCTGCCGTACGTAGAGCGTGAACCAGGGGAGTTGGGACACGGCCAACACGCCCGCGGGCAGCACGAGATGACGGGCGACCTGCCCTGCGGTGACCTGTTCGCTGGCGGTGTCCGTGAGCCCGCCCGCCGGAAGGACGCCCAGTCGGAGGGCGAACAGCCAGACGGCCAGCAGGGCGATCCAGAACACCGGCGCCGCCTCCAGGGTGTAGGCGAGCGAGCTGACGATCCGGTCGAGCCACGAGCCGGGGCGGCGGGCGGCCAGCACCCCCAGCAGGGTGCCGACGAGCACGGCCGCGACGAACGCGACCGCGCACAACAGCGAGGACCACACCAGGCGTTCACCGATGACCTGCGCCACCGGCTGCCGCAGCACGGTCGAGTGGCCGAGGTCCCCGCCGACGGCGGAGGTCAGCCACTCCCACCAGCGGGCGGTGAACGGCCGGTCCGCGCCCAGGTTGTCCCGCAGCCGGTCCAGGGTCTCCCGGTCGGCGCCGAGCGCGGCCGTACCGGCGTACGCCTTGACGGGGTCGAAGGGGGAGGCGGCGGCGATGGCGAAGACCCCGAAGGTGACGACGAGGAGGACGGGGACGGCGGTCAGGGTCCGCCGTCCCGCCAGCCGCGCCATCGCTCCCCAGGGCGGCGAGGCGGCCGTCACCTCTTCGGCTGCCAGTCCTCGATGTTCCACCAGGGCCCGCTGGCGAACCCGTGTTCGTGCGGCTCCAGTTGGGTGGTCAGACCGTCCCAGCGGTCAGCGAGGACGTACAGGTGGTCGATGTGGGTGAGGAAGGTGTAGCCCGGGTTCTTCACCAGCGCCCGCTGGAGCGTGGTGTAGGCGCCCTGCCGGGTCGCCGTGTCCGAGCTGCGGCGGCCGGTGTCGAGGGCCTTGTCCACGGTCGTGTCGTGGTAGCGGGCCATGTTGTTGAAGCCGTCGCCGGCGAGGGAGGAGTGCAGCAGGGTGTACAGGCCGAAGTCGGGGTCGCCGGTGCTGCCGAAGCCGGCGAGCACCGCGTCGTCCTTCATCCGCGGCTCGATGACCTCCCATGTCGCGCTCTCCACCGTCACCGCGATGCCGGCCTTCTTGGCGTCGGAGGCGTAGGCCAGGGCGAGATCCTGGCGGACCTTGTCGCCCGAGGGGTGGAGCAGCGTGAACGCCGCCCGCTGACCGCCCTTGGCGCGGACGCCGTCGTCGCCGGCCTTCCAGCCCGCCGCGTCGAGGATCCGCTGCGCCCGGCCCAGGTCCCGGTCGCGCTCGACGCCGCGTGCGAACCAGGGGTCGTCGACCGGCAGCGGCCCGTACGCCGGCCGGCCCGCGCCGTCGAGCACCTTGTCCACCATGGCCTCGCGGTCCACGGCGGCGTCGAGCGCCTGCCGCACGGCCCGGTCGCCGGTGACCGCGCCCGCGCTGGGCAGGGTGACGGTGCGGAAGTCGTAGGACTTCGCGTCGTACGTCTTCCTGGAGCCGTCCTTGCTGAACGTGGCCGCGAGGTTGGGCGGCAGGACCGCCCCGTCGAGGTCACCGGAACGCAGCCTGGTGGCCCGTACGTTGTCGTCGGCGATGACCGCCATCGTGAACGTCCTCACCTTCGGCGCGCCGCCCCAGTACCGCGGGTTCGCCTTGAAGGTGAGCTTCTCGCCCTTGCTCCACGAGGAGAGCACGTACGGGCCCGTGCCCACCGGTTCGGTGTTGAAGGAGCCGGTGTTGGGGTCCTGCTCGCCGGCGATGTGCTCGGGGACGACGGGCAGCACCGTGCGTCCGGCGAACGGCGCGTAGGGGTACTTCAGGGTGAAGACGACCTTGCGGTCACCGCTCGCCCGGACCTCCTCGACCGCATCCAGTTCGCTGCGGGCCGTGTTGTTCGTCCTCTCGTCCAGGACCGTCCGGTAGGTGAAGACGATGTCCTCGGCCGTCAGGGGCTCGCCGTCGCTGAACTCGACGCCGTCGCGCAGGGTGTACGTGTAGGTGAGACCGTCCTCGGTGACCTCGGGCAGGGCCACGGCCAGCGCGGGCGTCAGCTTCAGGTCCGCGTCACGGGCGAGGAGCCCGTCGAAGATCTTGGAGTTCCCGTCCTTGCCGTAGCCGAGCAGCGGGCTGAGCGTGTCCGGTTCGGAACCCACCCCGATCACCACGGAGTCGGCGGCCGCACCGGCCCCGCCCTTGCCGTCCCCGCTGCCGCCCGGTGCCGAGCAGGCGGCGACCCCGGCCATCACAACCGCCGCCGCGACGGCGGACCTTCGTATGCGACGGGTCGTCGTCATGAACAGCCTCACACCCTTGTTGCCTCAATATCGCTCTTGCATGTCATGTGCGATAGGAGGCTTACCCAGGCGGGCCCCGCATCAGTCCGGCTGTGTCGCGGGGGTGGCGGCCGGCCGGTGCAGGCGCATCACCAGGTACGTCTCGCCGTCCTGCGGCGGCCGTGTCCATGAACGGGTGAGGAAGGTGTGCAGCCGTCCGTTCACGAGTGCGTGACGCGGCAGAGAGACGTCGAACTCGCTGGTCAGGGCGTCGAGAAGCGATCGCTCCGCCTCGGCTGAGTCCGCGCTTTCGCCGAAGAAACGGTCCGGGTCCAGCGCCGGAGGTATCGGGCCGCTCCGCTGTGTCTCTCCCTCCGCGTACGTGAACGCGTACTGCTCGACGCCGTCCCGGGCCACCGAGAGGTGGAAGAACGGCTCTCCGTGCCATGCCCTCAGGCCGCACCACACCACTACCGCGCGCGTGCCGACTGCGGCGGACGCGGCGGGGGAGACGAACCGCTGCCGGTGGAACGGTGCCGGGTCGCCGTCGAAGGCGAAGCTCCAGCCGGTGCCGGTGCCGGTGCCGGTGCTTGTGCTCGTGCCAGTGCCGGCCCGGCCGACCGCCACGAGGGCTCTGTCGTCGTAGGAGGAGGACTCGACCCGGTCGGGTCGCGAACGGTGGCGGGCCTCCCAGGAGGTGGCGGGGGCGCGCAGGACGGCGTCGTCCTCGTCGGCGAGGCGTCGGGGCAGCTCGGTCGGCTCCACGCCCTCCACCAGCACGAACCGGTAGGAGGTGCGGTTGTTGCCCGGGTCCGGATCCGCGAGCCAGGTCAGGTCGCCGGAGTCGAGCCCGGCCGCCGGGCCCGGTGCCGCGCCCCTCTGCCCGGCCCGGGGTGTGGACAGCAGCTCGCGCCCCCGCTCCGGGGTGAGCAGCGGACCGAGCAGCGGGTCGGCCACCCAGCCCAGCGGCGCCAAGTGGTCCGGTCCCAGGGGCTCCCACAGGGGCAGGGCGTCCATCAGGGTCCGCCACGCGGCGTCGGTCTCTCCCCAGCGCGCCAGCTCCCGCGCCCGCTCGACCGCCTCCCCGAAGGGTCCCGCCGCCGAGTAGCGGAACGTGCGGTCGCGCACCTCCGCCAGCATCGCGTGGGCCAGCGACACCAGATCGTCGTCGGCGCCCCGCAGATGGAACCTCAGCGTGGAGTCGTCCCCGGACGCGCGCGCCGCGTGGTCGGCGACCAGCGGCGGCAGCAGTTCGGACGC
Source organism: Streptomyces sp. CAI-85 (assembly GCF_013363615.1). Lineage (NCBI taxonomy): Bacteria > Bacillati > Actinomycetota > Actinomycetes > Kitasatosporales > Streptomycetaceae > Streptomyces > Streptomyces sp. CAI-85. The sequence continues at coordinate 99,760 of NZ_JAANNX010000003.1, forward strand.
GTAACGGGGGTCCGTCACCAGGCCGTCGAAGTACACCATGTAGCTCTGGCCGAGCAGTCGGCGTATCTGGTCGCCCAGCCCGGCGGCCCGCGGCCGGCCGTACCCCTTCGCCTCGTCCAGAGGCTTCCGCGCCCCCTCCCAGTCGCCGCGCAGCGCGGTCAGCCGGGCCTCCTCCACCCGGGCGTCCAGCTCGCGCGTGGTGTCGTTGGCGAACTCCGGCCCACCGTCGGCCGGTCGCGCGCGCAGGCCGTGGAACTCCCGGTGCATGTCCCTCATGAACTCAAGGAAGTTCGCGTACCGCTCGGGCGGCGCGGCCCGCCAGCTCGCCCAGGTGTAGACGGCCCACTCGCCGTCCTCGTCCACCTCCCCGGGATCCAGCAGGACATGGGTGATGTCGGACTCCACGTCGAGCTGAAGCCCGCGCCGCCAGACGTCCACTCCCTGCCGCTCCTCGGGCCCGGCGTCCTCGTCGAGGTCCTCCTCGAACACGTCCGCGAGCCCCGACTCGTCCTCGTGCCAGCGCGCGTCCGAGGTGCCCGCCAGCAGCCACACGAACCCGCCGGCGTTCCGCCATCCGTCGCTGACCTTGAGAAACTCCCGGTACGACGGCGGCATCCGGCGGCCGAGCCGCTCCTCCATGGCCGCGATGTCCTCCTCGGAGGCGCCCGGGAATCCCAGCCAGCGCGCCTGCCGCGCGCGCTCGTCGTCCGCGTCCCGCGTCTCGTCCCCCTCCGGCAGGGAGTCCGCCCACTCCCCGCTCCACCTGAGCAGGAAGGGCCGCCAGTCGAATGCCGTGCTCTCCGTCATGCTCCCGATGCTGCCACCCACCACTGACAACGCGCGCGGATCACTGCGGGGGAGGGGGGGCTAGCTTCCGGCGGTGCTCCCGGTGCCGTACGGCTCGCCGCCCAGCAGGACGGTGGTGTCCCGCAGGTCGCGGTGGAGGAGCTTCTCGATCTCGCCGTTCGCGGCGGCCGCGTCGCGGGCGGCCCGGGCCCGGCCCTCACCCCGGTCGGCGCGTCTGCCGTCGGCGAAGCCGAGGACCCGGCTGACCGGGTTCCATCTGCTCGTGGTCTCCTTGCGGCGCTCCGCCCGCTCCCGCAGCCGTTCGGCCTTCTCCTCCTCGCCGGCCGCGACCGCCGTGAGCCGGTGCGCCTCCCGCCGGAGCTGCTGGAGGAGGAGCAGCCAGTACGGCGCCTCGACCCCGGTCGGCGGGTCCGTCTCGCCGGTGCCCGCGCTCACGGGACAGAGCGCGGTGAGCACCCCGGGGGCGAAGGCGGCGGGGACCAGCCGCCGGAAGTCGTCCAGCAGGCCGGCACGGGTGCGCAACGGGCGTCCGTCGCGCAGGAGTCGCTCGACGCCGGTCAGCAACAGGACTACCTGGGGCGGGAGTCCGTCCGCGTCGCGGTGGAACGTGGCCGCCGCCTGGATCAGTTCGTCGGCCGTCGCGGCGCCGGTGCGCTCCCGCAGTTCCGCCGTCCGGCCCTCGTCGAGGGGGACGTCGAGCAGACCGGCGTCCACCGCGACGATCACGCACTGGGAGTCCCGGACCCGGTCGGCGAGGTCGGGACGGGCCCCGCGGGTGTCGGCCTCCAGCCAGTCCACGTCCATCACCGGGACGGTGCCGTCGGCGAGTTGGAAGTGCCAGTGCTCGCGGTCGAGGCCGGGGGTGCCGGGGGTGCTGGAGGCGCCGGGGGTACTGGGAGTGGTGCCCTCCTCCCGGGCGCGGCGACGGGTGATCAGGTCGTGGAGCGCGCCGGGATCGGGCAAGTGGAGCCACAGGCCCGGGCGTTCGGGACCGAGCACCCGGTGCGCGGCGGCGAGGACGGTCGTACGGCCCGCGCCCGGAGCCCCGACGACCGTGACCCGTACGGTGCGGTCGGGCGGCACCGGAGCGGCATGCAGGACCCGGTCGACCCGCTCCCACTCCCGCAGGGCCAAGGCGCCGCCGGGGGTCCTGGCCTCGGCCAGCCGGGCGTCGGTCAACCGGCGCTGCCGTGACGTCAGTTCAGAGTCCGCGCCCAGATGCCAGAGCAGCGGCACACCGGGCCTCGTCCCGCGCGCCCCGCCCGGGAACCGCACCGGCACCGTCACGCCGTACAGCCGCCCGGCCGACGCGCCGGAGCCCAGATACGACGCCCACGGCCGGACGGCCTCCGCCAGCTCCGTCGCCCCGGCGCGCCGCCCGAGCCCGGTCACGGCGAGCACCATCCGCTGCGCCCGATTGTCGGCCAGCGCCCGCTGGACGTGGTGGAACAGCAACCGCCGCTCCCACCAGGCCCGTTCACCGGCACCGGTGACGACCACCAGCCCGTCGTGGCCTGCTGGTTGCGCGCCCGTCGCCGAGGCGTCGGGGGTGAGCGCGGGCAGAACCGTGATCCGCAAGTTCTTGTACGGCGAGGGCCGGGGCGTGCCCGGCTCGGGGCTGGGCTGCCGCGGGCGGCGGCGCACCAGCTCCCAGGACCCGACGGCGGCCTCCGAGACGGGCGGACCGCCGGCCACCGTACGCAGCCGGACGGCACGCCGCGCGTCCCGCACCGCGAGGGCGGCCAGCTCACCGGCCCGGTCGCCGGGGAGGCCGAGGAACAGGAGGCGGGGGCCGGGGGCGGGGGCGGAGGTTCTCATGGCTGGGGTGTCCTCGGGTCGTCGTCTGCCGTCGGCAGGGGTGTCGCCGAGGCTCTTTGTCGCCTTGTCCGCTTGTCGTCGTCGCCGTGCCGTCGGCGGGACTCATGGGGGCGGCGGCCCCGAGGCCCGCACCGGCACGACGGCGCCAGCTACAGCAGCGGCCGCCCGGCGGGCGGAAAGAGGCCGGGCGCGTCGCCGGGGTTGTTCGTGGCGGCCGGGGCCGCAGGCCCCGCGGGAGCCTGCGCCGGGAGGGCGTCCAGCGCGCGATGCAGCCGGGCGGGCAGCCGGGCCGTGGTGCCGAGGGCGGCCACCACCTCGCGGAACTTACGTCCGTGCGCGGCGGTCATCCGCCCCGAGCCGGCCGCCCGGGTCAGCACGTCGGCGAGCCGGTTCGGGCGGACGGTCTCCTCACCGGCCAGCCAGGCCGCCGCGGCGGCGACCGTGAACAGCGCGGTCTCGCCGTCGCCGCGGACCTGGTGGCGGAGCGCCTGGTGGAGCAGGTGGTACGGCGGATCGGCGACCAGTTCCAGCGGTACGCCGAGGCCGGGCGGCCACGCGGCGAGGGTGAGCCCGGCCCGCGCGGCGGCGGCGTCCACCTGCTCGTCGTAGGCCGGGCGGTGCATGAGCTGGTGGGCGTCGGCGGCCATCACGGCGGTGAACGCGGCCACGCGGGCGGCCCGTTCGAAGTTGAGGTCGGCGTTGCGGCCGGGGCTCGGCGGTCCGCCGGCCGGGGCGCCCAGCGCGGTCAGTTCCTCCGCCGTCCACTCCCAGGGCTCCCGGTACCCGACCCGCTGGAGCGTGACGGCGGGCAGCAGGGAGAGGATCTCGCCGGGCAGCAGCGAGCTCCCGCCGAGCCGCACCTCCAGGTCGTATCCGGTGGTGCCGAGCTGGAGGTAGACCGCGGGGACGGCGTCCAGGTCACGGCGGAGGAGTTCGGCGTGGGGCCACTCGAAGGCCCGGTCGGTGGCCCGTACGTCCAGCGCGCCCGGGTACTTGCGCAGCTCGCCGACGGTCCGGTGGCGCACGCCCGTCCAGGGGCTGTGGGCGGGCACGTCCGGCGGGTCGGCGGGGATCAGCAGCACCGGGCGGGTGCGGCCGCCGGGCGTGAGCAGCAGTTCCTCGGCGAGCGTGCCGGGCGGGGCGTGGAAGGGGTACGACGCGAGCACCGCCTCGTAGCGGGCCTCGGCGAGCCGGAAGCCGTGCTCCAGCCGGGCCAGCGCGGTCTCCTGGGCGGACCGCAGCGCGTCCAGCCACTGCTGGGCGCGGACGGCCTGGTCGAGCCGCTTCTCGTAGGTGGCGAGTTCGTAGAACTTCAGGGCGATTTCGACGCCCTGGAGCGCCAGCCCTGCCCCGGCCAGCCAGGCACCCTGGCGGGCGGCCTTCTGGACGGCCTCGGTGAGCAGGGCGATGCGCTGCCGGTTGAGATGGTCGCTGACCAGCCTGCCCACCCCGAGCGCGGGCCCCACCAGGGGCACCGCGGCCCCGCCGCCGCTCACGATCGCGGCGGTGATCATCGTCCCCAACGGCCCCGCGGTCATCTCCGCGTCGATCTCCAGGCCCATGCCGTGCCCCCCTGCGCCCGCCCCACAGACCGCCCCCGCGGCAGCCCCCTGACGCGCGAGGAACGGTCTCCCGGCGGGATCATACGACCCGAAGTGGGCGTCGTATGGGGAAAGTTGGGGGAATCCTCCCGGGTGTTCCCCTGTTCGCCGACTGGGCCGCCGGTCATGTGACCGCGTTCCGCTGAGCCCCCGCTGTGACGCACGCCATGACCGGCCGTCGGAACTCGGTGTCCCGTCGCCCCGACTCCTGGTGCATGTCCGACACCCCGCAGTCACCCCGCCCCGCCGACGGGACCGCCCGCAGATGGACGCCCCCTGCGGCGCTGATCGGCTTCCTGCTGCTGCTCGTGCTGGTGTTCGCGGTGTCCTACGCCGTCGGCTCGGCCGTCGGCCCGGTGGCACCCGGCATGCACGAAGGCGGAGGGAGCGGCGGGACCGGCGACGGAGACACGTCCGGGACCGGCGGGGGCATGGAGGACATGCCCGGGATGGAGCACGGGGGCGGCGAGTGACGGTGGACGAAACGGCGTCGAGTCTTTCGGTCGTCACGGACATCACCGTCCGCGGGATGACCTGCGCGGCCTGCGTACGCCGGGTGGAGAAGAAGCTCGGCAGGCTGGCGGGCGTCACGGCCACGGTCAACCTGGCCACGGGCACGGCACGGGTCAGCCATCCGGCCGACGTCACGCCCGAGGCACTCGTCACCGCCGTCGAACAAGCCGGCTACCAGGCCAGTCACCGGGTCGATCACCGGGCCGCGCCGCCCGCACCCGAGGCCGACGAGGCCCGTCGGGAACGCGAACGGCTCCTGATCACCGCGCTGTTGGCCGTACCCGTCCTGGAACTGTCGATGGTGCCGGCGCTCCAGTTCCGCAACTGGCAGTGGCTGTGCTTCGTGCTGGCCGCCCCGGTCGCCGTGTGGAGCGCCTGGCTGTTCCACGTCAGGGCGTTGCGGGGGCTGCGGCACTCCACGGCCACCATGGACACCCTGGTCTCGCTCGGAGTCGTGGCGTCCTTCGCCTGGTCGGCGTACGCGCTGTTCCTCGGGGGAGCGGGCGAACCCGGGATGCGGATGTCGTTCAGCCTGCTGCCCTCCGCGCAGGAGGGCACGGCACACCTGTACCTCGAAGCCGCCGTCGCCGTACCGCTGTTCGTGCTCACCGGCCGGTTCCTGGAGGGCCGCGCCCGCCGAGGCACGGGAGCGGTGCTGCGGTCCCTGGCCGAACTCGCGGCCAAACAGGTGTCCGTACGGGACGAGCACGGTGAACGCTCCATCCCCGTCGAGCAACTGCGCGTCGGCCAGGTCTTCCTGGTGCGCCCCGGCGAGCGCGTCGCCACCGACGGGCGGGTGACGCAGGGCAGTTCCGCCGTGGACCTGTCCCTGGTCACCGGCGAGAGCGAACCCGTGGAGGTGTCGCCCGGCTCGGCCCTGGTCGGAGGGGCCGTCAACGCGGGCGGACTGCTGCACGTCGAGGCCACGGCGGTCGGCGCCGACACCCGACTCGCCCGCATCACACGCCTCGTGACGGAGGCACAGGCCGGAAAGGCACGGGCACAGCGGCTGGCCGACAAGGTCGCCGGGGTGTTCGTGCCCGCCGTCCTGGCCCTCGCCGTGACCGCCCTCGGCTTCTGGCTCGGTGCCGGAGCCGACCCACAGGCCGCGCTGACCGCAGGTGTCGCCGTCCTGGTCGTGGCCTGCCCGTGCGCGCTGGGCCTGGCGACCCCGACCGCCCTCATGGCCGCCACCGGGCGCGGCGCCCAACTCGGCGTGCTGGTGAGCGGACCGCGCACGCTGGAGGCGCTGCGGCACGTGGACACCGTCGTCCTCGACAAGACCGGCACCCTGACCACGGGCCACATGACGGTCGCCCGCGTCACCGCCCTGCCCGGCGCGCTCGGGGAGGACGAGGCGGTGCGGCTGGCCGGGGCCGTGGAGCAGGGCTCCGAGCATCCGATCGGGCGGGCGGTCACCACGTACGCTCGCCGCAGGGACCCGGACCAACTGCTGCCAGACGTCGCCGACTTCCTCGCGACACCGGGCCGCGGCGTGAGAGGTGAGGTGGAGGGCCGTACGGTCGAAGTGGGCGCGCCGGACGGCGCGTTGCCGCGCGAGCTGGCCGAGGCGCTGGCCCGGGCGGAGGCGGCCGCGCACACGCCCGTTCTGGTGCGGGTCGACGGCCGGGCCGAGGCGCTGATCGCCGTCGGGGACGTGCTGCGGCCGGGCAGCTACCAGGCCGTGGAGCGGCTGCGCCGGCTCGGGATCCGGCCGGTGCTCGCCACCGGCGACCGCGACGCACCCGCCGAAGCCGTCGCGGCCGCGCTCGCCCTCGACGAGGTGCACGCCCGCTGCACACCGGAGGACAAGGCCACGCTCGTAAAGGAGTTGAGGCAGTCCGGCGCCCGTGTGGCGGTCGTCGGCGACGGCGTGAACGACGCCGCGGCCCTCGCCACCGCCGACCTGGGCATCGCCATGGGCAGCGGCACCGATGTGGCCGTGGGAGCGGCCGACCTGACCCTGGCCCGCGGAGACATCGAGTCACTTGTCGACGCGGTCCTGCTCGCCCGGCGCACTCTGCGCACGATCCGGGCCAACCTCGTGTGGGCGTTCGCCTACAACGCCGTCACCGTGCCCCTCGCCCTGGTCGGACTGCTCGATCCCATGGTCGCCGCGGCGGCGATGTCGGCGAGTTCCCTGCTGGTGGTGGCCAACAGCCTGCGGCTGCGCGGCCGGCAGCCCTCACCCGCCCGCCCGCGTTCCCGGGCCGCCGCGACGCGGGGCGCGAAGGCCGGTGCACGATGAGGGAGTTCACGGACCGGCTGCGGGACGGGGCGCTCGCCGCCCTGGTACCCGTCACGGCGTGCGGCCTGGCGCTGGCCGGCCTGACGGCCTGGGTCGGCGCGGGCCGGGCCGGAAGTCCGGCGCGCATCACCGTCACGGGCGGGAAAGTGCTCCTGCCGTCGGCAGGGGTGGGGGAGACGGCCGCGTTCTTCGAGATCGTGAACGAGGGCGGTTCGGCCGACACCTTGGTGCGGGTCACGGCACGGGCCGTCCCCGGCGAGGTGACGCTCTCCCAGCACCGTATGCGGCAGGGGAACGCCGCCTACCGGTCCCCGCTCGACTCCGTCCTGGTCCCGTCGGGTGTCCGGCTCGCGATGTCGCCGAGCGGCGTCGACCTGACGGTACCCGTGCCGTCCGGCGGGTGGCGCCCGGGCGAACTCGTGGCGTTCAGCCTGGAGTTCCGGCACACGGGGCAGGTGGAGGCGCAGGCCGTCGTGGTGCCGCCCACGTCCGCGTCGCTGCGGTAGGCCGGCGAAGGCGCGTTCAACTTTCCCCACACGCAAGGAAAAGGACGGGAACTCACCGTCATCCTCCCCCGACTACTACTGCGACACCGACTCGGCGGCACGCCGGTCAGGAATCTCGACGAGTGAGAAGGGAGCGGATCCATGAGGGCCCGACTGTCCCTTCTTGTTCTCGCGCTGGCCCAGTTGGTCATCGCGCTCGACTACAACATCGTCTACGTCGCCCTCCCCGAGATCGGCGCCGGACTCGGCTTCGCCCCGCACGACCTCCAGTGGGTGGTGAGCGCCTACGTCGTCACGACGGGCGGCTTCCTCCTGCTCGGCGGCCGTACGGCCGATCTGCTGGGCCGACGCCGGACCTTCGTCGCCGCGGCCCTCGTGTACGCGGGGTCCTCACTGGTGGGCGGGCTGTCCCAGTCGGCCGGGGTGCTGATCGCCGTCCGCGCGGCACAGGGCATCGGCGGCTCGCTGCTCTTCCCGGCCACCCTCGCCCTGATCAACACGCTCTACGAGGAGGGACCCGCTCGGAACCGCGCACTCGCGGTGTGGGGCGCCGCGGGCGCCGGCGGCCTGTGCTTCGGGTCGCTCCTCGGCGGGGTGCTCGTGGAGGCGTTCGGCTGGCCGTCGGTGTTCTTCGTCAACGTCCCGATCGCGGTGGCGCTGGCCTGGGCGGGCGGTCGGCTCTTCCCGGCGGACGGCCCGCCCACCGGCACCCGGCACTTCGACGTCACCGGCGCACTGGCCGCCACCTGCGGGATCACCCTCCTCGTGTTCGTGCTGATCCACGCGCCGCAGACGGGCTGGACCGCCCCGTCCGCCCTCCTTGCCGCGGGCCTCGCGGTCACCCTGCTGACCGTCTTCGCGGCCGTCGAGACCCGCTCGCGCGATCCGCTGGTACCCGCGCGGCTGTTCGCCCACCGGGGGCTGATCGCCGCCATGGCGGTCACCGCGCTCTACAGCGCCACCTTCAGCTCCCTGCCTTATTTCATGACCCTCTACTTCCAAAGCGTGCGCGGTTACGGCGCTTTCGCGACCGGCCTCGCCTTCCTGGTCCCCGCGGTGGTGACCGCGCTGGGCACCCAGGCCGGCGAACGGGCCGTCGCCCGGATCGGCGTACGGCGCATGCTGGCCGGCGGCATGGCCCTGGGCGCCGCCGGATCCGCCGCGCTCGGGCTCGCGCTCACCGGGGACGGCTCGTACCCCCTGCTGCTGCCCGGCATCGTGCTGCTGGGACTCGGCCAGGGCGCCGCCTGGACCGGCATGTGGATCGCCGCCGCCTCCGGAGTCCCCGCCCGGGACCAGGGCGTCGCCTCCGGCATGGCCTCCACCTCCCTCCAGGTGGGCGGCGCGGTCGGTCTCGCCCTCTTGGTCGCGCTGTCGTCGGGCGCCGGAGCCCATGGCCCGCCGGACGAAGCCCAGTTGGCAGGAATCCGCGCCGCCGTGTTCGCCGTGGCGGCGGGCCTCGCCTGCGCGGCGCCGCTCACCTTGACCTTGCGGAGAACGGCGCTCACCGCCGCGTAGCCGCCCGCATTCCCCGCCCCACCAGGAGCACAGCCCTGCCCGGCGGCACCCCGAACCCCACGAGAGGAACCGCAGTCATGCACATCGAGGACCAGCCCGGCGCCCGACTCGGCGTCACCGTCGAGGACTTCGACCACGCCAACGCCTCCGCAGCGGACGTCCGCACCCTCAAAGAGGCCGTCTACACGAAGAAGATCGCCGTCCTGAAGGGCCAACACCTCACCCCCGAACAGTTCCTGGCACTCGGCCGGCGCCTCGGCCGCCCCGAGACCTACTACGAGCCGATGTACCAGCACCCCGAGGTCCCGGAGATATTCGTCTCCTCCAACGTCCCGGAGAACGGCCGGCAGATCGGCGTGCCGAAGACGGGCAGGTTCTGGCACGCCGACTACCAGTTCATGCCGGACCCCTTCGGCCTCACCCTGATCCACCCGCAGGTCGTCCCGGCGAGGAACCGCGGCACCTACTTCATCGACATGGGAGCGGCGTACGAGCGGCTGCCCGAGGAGTTGAAGAAGGAGATCGCCGGAACGCGCTGCCGGCACTCCGTGCGCAAGTACTTCAAGATCCGGCCGCACGACGTCTACCGCCCGATCTCCGAGGTCATCGAGGAGGTCGAGACCAGAACCCCGCCCGTCGTCCAACCCACCACCTTCACCCACCCGATGACCGGCGAGACCGTCCTCTACCTCAGCGAGGGCTTCACCGTCGGCATCGAGGACGAGCACGGCGAACCGCTCGACGAGGAACTCCTCAAGCGCCTCTTCGACGCCACCGGCCAACTGGACGACACCTTCGCGCACGAGGGCATCCACCTCCAGACCTTCGAGAAGGGCGACCTGCTGATCTGGGACAACCGCAGCCTCGTCCACCGGGCCCGGCACACCACCACGCCCGAGCCGGCCGTCTCCCACCGCGTCACCGTCCACGACGAGTGCGGGCTGTACGAGGGGATGCGTGCCGCATGACCAGCCCCGCCCCCGCCATGAGGGTGTACCCCACCGACGAGGAACTCCTGACCGGAGTCCTGGCGCCCTACAAGCCCCACTGCACGTACCTCAAGTCGGTCGACGTCACGCCCCTCCCCGACGGACTCGCCCGCGCACAGGCCGCGTTCGCGATCCAGGAGTCCTGCTATATAGACGACACCGGCCATCTGAACTCGGTCGAGGTCAACATCGCCTACAACCAGTTGATGTACTACCTGGTCGCCAAGTCCGTCCGGGAACGGCTGCTGACCGGCTTCGAGGACTGGACCCTCGAAGACTTCTGGCGCCACCAGCTCCCGGACATCCTCATCGCCCGCTTCGCCTCCAGCTTCCGGCGGCCCGTGAACCCGCGCGAATTCACCGGGGAGATGGAGTTCCGCTCCGTGACCCGACGAGCCCCCGGCGGATCCGGCAGCCCCTTCCTGCACGCCCGGACTGCGTTCCGCTTCCAGGACGCCCAAGGCGGCCGGTGCGACGGCGAAGTGACGCTCGCGTTCGTCAATGTTCCCTGACCCGACCTGAGTTAAGGAAGGCCGCTCGATGGAGACGCCGCTCCACCACCCCGAACCGACGACCCTCGCCCACACCACCCGCATCCACGCCGCCCGTCAGCCCGACGCCCCGGCGCTGATCTGCGAGAACCGCACCCTCACCTACGGGGACCTGCACCGCGCGAGCAACCGGCTCGCGCACGCCCTGCGGGCCGTCGGACTCGGCGAGGGCGACCGGGTGGCCTACCTGGGCAAGGAGTCCGAGCACTATTACGAGGCACTCTTCGCCTGCGCCAAGACCGGCACCGTGCTGGTTCCGATCAACTGGCGGCTCACCGCACCCGAGGTGAGCCACATCCTCCAGGACTCCGGCACCCGACTGCTGTTCCTGGAGGAGGAGTTCGCCACGATCGTGCGGGGCATGCCGACCGCGGCACCGCACACCGTCGTCCCGGTCGGCGCGATCGCGGCCTGGTGTGCCGAACAACCCGACAGCGAGCCGGAGTTCGAGGCCGACACCGACACCCCGGTCGCCCAGCTCTACACCAGCGGCACCACCGGACTGCCCAAGGGCGTCGTCCTCGCCCACCGCAGCTTCTTCGCGATCCGTGACGCACTCGCGAGCGAGGGACTGGACTGGATCGACTGGCGGGCCGATGACATCGCGCTCGTCGGCATCCCCGGATTCCACATCGGCGGCCTGTGGTGGGCCACCCAGAACCTCAACGCCGGAACGACAGTCGTGGTGATGCGCGCCTTCGCCGCCCGCCAAGCCGTCGACCTCATCCGCGACCTCGGCGTCACGACCGCCTGCGTGGTCCCGGCCATGCTGCGCATGATGCTCACCGAACCCGGAGTCGGCGCGCAGGACTTCGCCACCCTGCGCAAGACGGTCTACGGCGGCTCCCCGATCTCCGAAGCCCTGCTGGAGGAGAGCATCGCCGTCCTGGACTGCGAGTTCGCCCAGATCTACGGGCTCACCGAGACCGGCAACACCGCCGTCTGTCTCCCCCCGGCCGCCCATGTCCCCGGCGGGCCCCTCATGCAGGCCGCCGGACGCCCCTACCCGGGCGTGCGGGTCAAGGTGATCGACGACCAGGGCCGCACACTGCCCCCGGGCACGGTCGGCGAGGTGTGCCTGCACACGCCCGCCCGGATGGTCGAGTACTGGGGACTGCCCGACAGGACGGCACAGACGCTCGTCGACGGCTGGATCCACACCGGTGACGCCGGCTACCTGGACGAGGACGGCCACCTCTTCATCCACGACCGCATCAAGGACGTCATCCTCGTCGCCGGGGAGAACGTCTACCCCGCCGAGATCGAGAACGTCCTCGAACACCACCCCGCGGTGCGCGAGGCGGTCGTGGTCGGGATCCCCGACGAGCGCTGGGGCGAGAAGGTGCACGCCTTTGTCGTCCCGGCGACGGGAGCCCGGCCGAGCCCCCGCGACCTGCACACCTTCCTCGTCCCGCGCCTGGCCGCCTTCAAGCTGCCCACCGCCTACGAGTTCACCGACCACGTCCCGCGCAACCCCAGCGGCAAGATCCTCCGCCGTGAACTGCGCGACCGCTTCTGGGCCGACACCGCGCGCAAGGTCAACTGACCTCCGCTCTTCGCAACTTGACGCATCACCGAGAGAGAGCCCCCCTCATGGCCGAACCCCTCACCCTGGACCGCTTCCGCGCCGACCTCGCCGAGTGCCTGTTCCTGGAGCCCGGCGAAGTCGACCTGAAGGACAGCCCGTTGGATGCGGGCCTGGACTCGCTGCGCATCGCCACCCTCCTGGAGCGCTGGCGGGCGACGGGCGCCGACGTCACCTACGTCGAACTCGCCGAGCGCACCTCCTTCGCCCAGTGGTGGCAGCTCCTGACCGAACGCACCCGAGGGGTGCACGGTGCGGACGCCTGACCGCAGCAGTCCGACCACACCAGCGTCCGCGAACCGTCCGCTGCTGGCCGCCCAGGAGGGCATCTGGGCCGGCCAGCAACTCGACACCGACAGCCCGGCGTACAACACCGCCGAGTACCTGCGGATCACCGGCCCGGTGGACCCGGCCGTCCTCGACCGGGCCCTGCACCACGTCGTCGCCGAGACCGAGGCGCTCAACGTCACCTTCCACACCGACGACACCGGCCGCCCCCGGCAGATCACGACCCCGGCCGACGGCTGGCGCACCCACATCGCCGACCTGACCGCCGAACCCGACCCGCACGCCGCCGCCCTGGCCTGGATGGACCAGGACATGGCCCGCCCCGTCGACCTCACCCGCGGCCCGCTCTTCGGCCACGCCCTTCTGCGCACCGCACCGACGGAGTTCCTCTGGTACCACCGCGTCCACCACATCGCCCTGGACGGCTTCGGCCTCTCCCTCGTGGCCCGGCGCGTCGCCCAGGTCTACACCGCCCTCATGGCCGGCGAACCCGTACCGGAGAGCGGCTTCGGCGCCCTGGACGCCGTACTCGCAGAGGAACGCGCCTACCGCGAGTCCGCCCGCCACACCGCGGACCGCGCCCACTGGACCGACCGCTACGACGACGACCCGCCCGTGGTCACCCCGGCGGGCCGATCCGCCCTGCCCGCCCGCACGTTCCACCGCCAGGTCACCGACCTCGCCCCGGCCGCTGTCCGACAACTGCACTCGGTCGCGGCCGGGTTGTCCGTGACCTGGTCCGAGGTGCTGCTCGCGGTGACCGTCGCCCACCTGCACCGGCTCACCGGCGCACCGGAGATCGTCCTCGGCCTGCCGGTGACGGGCCGTCTCGGCTCGGCGGCGCTGCGGGTGCCCGCCACGGTACGGAACATTCTGCCCCTGCGCGTACCCGTCACCCCCGACGACAGCCTTCGAGACCTGGCCGGAGACGTCACGCGCGAGTTGCGCTCCGCATTGCCCCATCAGCGGTACCGCTACGAGCAGTTGCGCCGCGACCTGAAGCGGGTGGGCGGCGGCCGCCGACTGTCCGGAACGGCCGTGAACATCATGCCGTTCGCCTACGACCTGACCTTCGCCGGACATCCCAGCACCGTCCACAACGTGTCGGCGGGACCTGTCGACGACCTCGCGGTCAACGTCTACGACCGCGGCGACGGCACCGGCCTGCGCGTCGCCGTCGACGCCAACCCCGAGCTGTACACGGAGACCGAGACCGCCGCCTTCCGGCACGGCCTGCTCACCCTGCTGGAGGAGGCCCTCACCGACCCGGACCGCCCGCTCGGCGAGCCACGGGCCTTTCGGGCCGTCACCGTCCTGGACGGCGGCCCGCTGCCCGCACCCGCCCGCCCGGTCCTGAGCCTGATCGCCGACCATGCGGCCCACCGGGGCAGTACCATCGCCGTCGAGCATGCCGGGAACACGCTCACCTACGCCCAACTCAGCACCAGAGCAGCGGACATCGCCCGCAGCCTGGCGGCGCGGGGCGTCGGCCCGGGCGATGTGGTGGCGGTCGACCTGCCCCGGGGCGCCGACGCCGTCACGACCGTCCTCGGTGTGCTGATGTCCGGCGCGGCGTACTGCCCCGTGGACTCAAGTACGGCCCGACCGGCGGGCGATGTCGCGGACCACACCGTGTTCCCGCTCCAGGAGCGGCCCTCCGCGTCGGCCGTCACCCCCACCCCGCCCGGACCCGCCGACCTCGCGTACGTCCTGCACACCTCCGGCTCCACCGGACGGCCCAAGGGCGTTGCGGTCGGGCATGCCGCGCTGGCCCACTTCGTCGCCGCGGCCACGCACCGCTACGGACTGCGCCCCGAGGACCGCGTCCTGCACTTCGCGCCCCTGCACTTCGACACCAGCGTGGAGGAGATCTTCCTGACCCTGTGCGCCGGGGCCACCCTGGTGATCCGGACCGACGACATGACCGAGTCGGTCCCGCGCTTCCTCGACGCCTGCGCACGGTCCCGGATCACCGTCCTCGACCTGCCCACCGCGTACTGGCACGAAGTCGCCTACGCCGTCTCGACGGGCGCCGCCACCCTGCCCCGGGATGTGCGAACCGTCGTCATCGGCGGCGAACCGGCCCTGCCCGAACGGGTCGAGCGGTGGCGGGCGGCCGTCGGAACCTCGGTCGCGCTGCTGAACACCTACGGCCCGACCGAGGCGACGGTGGTCGCCACCGTCGCCGACCTGCACGCCCCCGGCCTCGCCGCAGGAGACGTCCCCATCGGCCTGCCCCTGCCCGGCACGAGCGCGGCGGTGGTCGACGGCGAGCTGTACCTGCTGGGCCCGACCCTGGCCGACGGCTACCGGCCGGAGGTGCCGGACAGCGCGCGCTTCGCCCCGCTCACCGCCCTGCCGGACGGTCCCCGCGCCTACCGCACCGGCGACCTGGTCCGCATCGGCGAGGACGGACAACTACGTCATCTCGGCCGGGCGGACAGCGAGTTCAAGATCAGCGGACATCGGGTGCAGCCCGCCGAGGTCGAGAACGCGCTGCTCACCCATCCCAGGATCCGGGAGGCGGCGGTCGCCGGACAGGTGCTCCCGGACGGCACCCGGCGACTGGCCGCACACCTTGTGGCGTCGGCCCCGGTGCCGTCCCCGGCCGAAGTGCGGGAGCACCTGAGGACGCGGCTTCCCGCCGCGCTGATTCCCTCCGCCGTCGAGTTCGTGGACCGGCTGCCCCGCACCGGCACGGGCAAGATCGACCGGGCCGCGCTCACCGAACCGCGCCTCCACCGGACGCCCTCGACGGGGAGCCCGCTGGAACGGACGGTCACGGGCATCTGGCGTGAGATCCTCGGCACGGACACCGTGGGCGTGGAGGACGACGTGTTCGACCTGGGCGCCCAGTCCCTCCAGGTGATCCAGGCCGCCAACCGACTCGGCGTGGCACTCGGCCGGGACGTCAAGGTCGCCTGGCTCTTTCAACACCCGACGGCAGCCGCGTTGGCCGGCTTTCTGACGGACGGCGGCGCGGACGACACCCCAAGCCCCGCGGCCTTCCTCACCGACTCCCGGCTCGACCCGGACATCCGCCCCGGCACCAGCCCCGCCCCTCGGCCCGCCTCCGCCCCGCGCCGCATCCTGCTCACCGGCGCCACCGGCTTCGTAGGCACGCATCTGCTGGCGCGGCTGCTGGCAGACACGGAGGCCGAGATCGTCTGCACGGTACGCGCACCGAGCGTCCCCGCGGCCGACGCCCGCCTCCACGAGGCCCTACGGCATCACAGCATCACGCTCGACGACGGCGCCTCGGCCCGCCTGACGCCCCTGCCCGCCGACCTCGCCCTTCCCGATCTCGGCCTGACCCAGAGGACTTTGACCGACCTCGCCGCGACCTGCGACGCGATCTTCCACAACGCCGCGAGCGTCAGCATCCTGCGCGACTACGCCACCCTGCGCGCCGTCAACACCGAGTCCACGCGCCAACTCCTCCGTCTGGCGGCCGTGCACTCGACACCGCTGCACTACATCTCCACCCTCTCCGTGGCACCGCCCGCCGACCAACACCGTGAGGTGCCTGAGGCGTTCCTGCCGCCCCACGGGCAACTGCGCCACGGCTACCAGCAGTCCAAGTGGGCCTCCGAACGGCTCCTGGAACAGGCGGCGGAACGCGGACTCCCCATCACCGTCCACCGGTTGGGCCGCGTGGTCGGGCCGGCCCGTACGGGGCACGTCAACGAGCGGGACTTCCTGTGGAGCGTGCTGCGCGCGGGCATACCCGAGGGCATCGTCCCTCAGCTCTTCGAAGACGAGGTCTGGACACCGGTCGACTTCGTCGCGGGCTCCGTCGTCCACCTCTCCCTGCACCTGGACCCGACGTCGACCGGCCCGGTCTTCAACCACGCGACCCTGCCCCGCGTACGGCTCGCGGACGTCTACGACTGGGTGCGGGAGTACGGCTATCCCGTACGGCCGCTGCCGCCACGGCACTGGCGGGCGAGGATGCCCCGTACGTCCGACGCGGCGGCCACCACGCTCGCCTTCCTCGACTCACCGGACACCGACACCGACCTGACCCTCGGTCACATCCGTGCCGACCGGGTGCGCACCAGTCTTGAGGGCACCGGCATCACTTGCCCGCCCATCGACCGCGCCCTCTTCTTCCGCTACTTGGATCACTGCGTGCGGGCCGGAACGCTCGGCGCCCCCAGCCGTCCACGAACCACCGCACAACAAGCGGGAACTCACGGCCACTTCACCCCGACTACTGCAACAGAGCACATCGGCACATGAGTTCATTTCTCACGCAAGGAGCCCCCATGCCCAGCCACCGGCCGGTCGTCACCGCCGCCGCCCTGGCCGCAACCCTCTGTCTGTTCGCCACGGCCTGCGGCGGCGGCTCGTCGTCCGACGGCAAGGCGAGCGGCCGGAGCACCGAGGCCGCGGCCGGCGCCTCGACGTCCGGCTACCCCGTGACCCTCGACAACTGCGGCCGCAAGGTGACCTTCAAGGAGCCACCCGGCCGGGTCGTCGTCATGAACGGCGCGTCGGTCGCCGAGGTGTCCACCCTGCTCGCGCTCGGCCTCGGGGACAGGATCGTCGCCAATCAGCAGACGTACGGGATGTCGGAGGTGCCGGGCCGGGCCGCCGCCATCAAGAAGCTGCCCACCGGTGACGTCACCCTCAACGACGCCTACGACATCCCCCGGGAGGCCATGCTCGGCCTGCGCCCGGACCTCGTCCTGTCCACCACCTCGTACGGCTTTGACGAGAAGAACGGCTTCGCCACCCGCGACCAGCTCGAGGACGTCGGCGCGCACAGCTACGTCTCCCCGCAGGGCTGCGACCAGGACACCGCCAAGATGACCGTCGCCGACAGCTATCAACTCCTGCGCGACATGGGCAAGGTCTTCAACGTCACTGACAAGGCCGAGCAGTTGATCGCCGCGTCCGAGAAGAGCATCGCGGCCGTCGCGGAGAAGGTGAAGGGCGAGAAGAAGCCGAACGTGATGGTGCTCTTCTCCAACATGACCATGGGCGGCAACGACTTCAGCTCGGTCGTCGCCAAGGGCATCTACAACGACATCCTCGCCAAGGCGGGCGGAAGCAACGCCTTCGAGAACGCCTCCGAGACGTCCTTCGCCGACCTGAGCAAGGAGAAGGTGGCCGCGACCGACGTGGACGCCCTCGTCGTCATCGGCTACAACGACCCCGACCCGGCGGCCTACGCCAAGCAACTGCTCAAGGAGTTCCCCCAGTGGCCGGCCGCCAGGAACAACGCGTACGTGACGCTGTCCGACTCGATGTACCTCGGCCCGAGCAACGACCTCGCCGTGCGGAAGATCGCGGAGATGCTGCACCCGGACGCCGTCTGACCCGGCTCAAGGTCCCGCTGGCGTTCACCGTCCTCCCCGTCGCGCTGATCGCGACCATGATCGTGGCGATCAGCGTCGGCGCGGTGAACATCCCGGTCGCCGACGTGTGGGGGATCGTCCTCCATCACGTGACGGGCGCGGGGCCGGCCCCCTCCGACCCGGCGCTGGACCAGATCGTGTGGAACTTCCGTACTCCCAGGGTGGTGCTGGCGGCGCTGGCGGGCGCGGGCCTGGCCGTCACCGGAGCGGTCCTCCAGACCGTCGTGTCCAACCCCCTCGCCGATCCCGTCGTGTTGGGCTTCTCCTACGGTGCGACCCTCGGCGCGGTCCTGGTGATCACCCTCGGCGGGGGTGTGGCGTTCGCCGGGCTCGGGGTGCCGGCGGCGGCGTTCCTCGGCGCGGTGGCCGCCGGTGCCCTGGTCTTCGCGCTCGGGCGGCGCCGGGGGCGGCTGGCCCCGACCCGGCTGGTCCTCGCGGGTGTAGCCGTCGGCTACGTCTTCCTCTCCGCGACCAGTTACGTCCAGCTCCAGGCGACCCCGACCGAACTGCGGACGGTGATGTTCTGGATGCTGGGCAGCGTCGCGGGCGCCCGCTGGGACCAACTGCCCACCGTGACCGTCGTGGTGCTTCTGACGACGGCGCTGCTGACCCTGTTCGGCCGTCGGCTCAACGTGCTGCTGGCCGGTGACGAGTCGGCCACCGCGCTCGGCGTCGACGTCAACCGGCTGCGTGCCGTCCTGCTGGTCCTGAGCGCGCTGCTGACCGGAACGGTCATCGCGGTCGCGGGCGGCATCGGTTTCGTCGGCCTGATGATCCCGCACCTGGTACGCCTGACCACCGGCGCCGACCACCGCCGACTGCTGCCCCTGACCGCCCTGTCGGGCGCCGTCTACCTGGTCCTCGTCGACCTGCTCTCCCGCACCCTCACCCGCCCCAACGAACTCCCGCTGGGCATTCTCACCGCGCTGCTCGGCGCCCCCTTCTTCCTGTGGCTGCTGCGCCGCGACAAGGGCCTGGACTGAAACCCATGAAACTCATCGTCGACCGGCTCCACGTCACGCTGGACCGCACCCTGATCCTGCGCGACGTCAGCCTCGAAGCCCGCGCGGGCGACGTCGTCGGACTCGTCGGCCCCAACGGCAGTGGAAAGTCCACCCTGTTGCGCACCGTCTACCGCTCGCTGCGCCCGGCGGGCGGGGTGGTCAGGGTGGGGGAGGACGACGTCTGGGAGCTGTCCGCCCGGGCCGCGGCGCGCCGTACGGCAGCCGTCCTCCAGGACGCCGGGGGCAACACCACCGGTCTGACCGTGGGCGAGATCGTCGCCCTCGGCCGCTCTCCCCACCACGGGCTGCTCGGCCGGGACGGTCCCGAGGACCACGAGGCGGTCTCCGACGCGATCGACCGCTGCGGCGTACGGCCCTTCGCGGACCGCTCCTACACCTCCCTGTCCGGAGGCGAACGCCAACGCGTGCTCCTGGCGCGGGCGTTGGCCCAGCGTCCCGCACTCCTCGTCCTGGACGAACTGACCAACCACCTCGACATCCGGGCCCGGTTCGAACTCCTGGACCTGATCCGCGCCACCGGTGTCACCACGCTCGCCGTCCTGCACGACCTCGATCTCGCCGCGCGCCTCTGCGACCACCTGGTCGTCCTGCACCACGGCACCGTGGCGGCGGCGGGCCCGGTCCTGAAGGTCCTC
Source organism: Streptomyces sp. CAI-85 (assembly GCF_013363615.1). NCBI lineage: Bacteria > Bacillati > Actinomycetota > Actinomycetes > Kitasatosporales > Streptomycetaceae > Streptomyces > Streptomyces sp. CAI-85. Next base: position 119,207 of record NZ_JAANNX010000003.1, read on the forward strand.
ACCCCGGCCCTGCTCGCCGACGTCTTCGGCGTCCGCGCCACCACCGCCCGTCACTCCGACGGAGTCGTCCGCATCACCTACGGGGCCCGCCCCCTCACGGGGGAGGAGAGCGAATCGGTTCCGACGACGGACGCGACCCGCCGTCAGCGACGCAGCCCGAGAGCCTCCCGCCCGGCGTAGCGCGCCTGCGCGCCCAATTCATCCTCGATGCGCACGAGTTGGTTGTACTTGGCGGTGCGGTCGGCGCGGGAGAGGGAGCCGGTCTTGATCTGCCCGCAGCCGGTGGCGACGGCGAGGTCGGCGATCGTGGTGTCCTCGGTCTCGCCGGAACGGTGGGACATGACGACGGTGTAGCCGGCGCGGTGCGCCGTCGCCACCGTGGCGAGCGTCTCCGTGAGGGTGCCGATCTGGTTGACCTTCACCAGGATCGAGTTGGCGACGCCGTCCTTGATCCCGGCCCGCAGCAGGCTCTCGTTGGTGCAGAACACGTCGTCGCCGGTGAGCTGGCAGCGCGCGCCGAGCCGCGCGGTCAGATCACGCCAGCCGTCGTGGTCGTCCTCCGCCATCGGGTCCTCGATGGAGGCGACGGGGTAGCGGTCGACGAGCGTGGCGAGGAGGTCGGCGTGTTCGGCGGGGGTGCGGCGGACGCCCTCACCGGCGTAGTCGTAGACGCCGTCGCGGAAGAACTCCGAGCTGGCCGGGTCCATGACCAGGGTGATGTCGGTGCCCGGCTTGTAACCGGCCTGCTCGACGGCACGCACGACGAACTCCAGGGCCTCGTCGGCGGTGCGCAGGTCGGGCGCGAAGCCGCCCTCGTCGCCGACATTGACGTTGTGGCCGGCGGCGAGCAGCGTGGCGCGCAGGGTGTGGAAGACCTCCGAGCCCATCCGGACGGCCTCGGCGAAGTTCGCCGCACCGATCGGCGCGATCATGAACTCCTGGAAGTCCAGCGGATTGTCGGCGTGGGCACCGCCGTTGACGATGTTCATCATCGGCACCGGCAGCAGCCGCGCGTCGACCCCGCCGACGTAGCGGTACAGGGGCAGCCGGTGGGCGGCGGCCGCGGCCTTGGCGGTGGCCAGCGAGACACCCAGCAGCGCGTTGGCGCCGAGCCGGGACTTGGTGTCCGTGCCGTCGAGTTCGATCATCGTGAGGTCGACGGCCGCCTGGTTCTCGGCATCGAGCCCGATCACGGCGTCCGCGATGGACTCGTTCACCGCGTCCACGGCTCGCCGAACTCCCTTGCCGTGAAAGCGGGTCGGGTCGCCGTCGCGCAGTTCCACGGCCTCGCGGGCGCCGGTGGAGGCGCCCGACGGAACGGCCGCGCGGCCCAGCGAGCCGTCCTTGAGTTCCACGTCGACCTCTACGGTCGGATTGCCCCGGCTGTCGATGATCTCCCGTGCGACGACCCGGCTGATGGCGGTCACGTGCGGCTCCTCGTGCTGGGCCCGCAGAACGGCGGGCGATTAGTTCCAGACAGAAACAAAGTGAGTCCTGAAAAAGAACCTACTATGGGCGCATGAGGAAGCACAACGCCGACAAGACCTGCGGCATCGCCCAGGCCGCCGTCGTCATGGGGGACTGGTGGAACGTCCTGGTGCTGCGGGAGATCGCCCGCGGACACGTCCGTTTCGACGCGCTGGCCGCCGAGATCGGCCTCTCCCGCAACGTCCTCACCGAACGCCTGGGACGCCTCGTCGCGCACGGCGTGCTGCGGCGCAGCCTGTATCAGCGGCGACCGGTGCGCTACGAGTACCTGCTCACCGATTCCGGTCTCGGCCTGCTGCCGCTGCTGGTCGCCATGCAGGACTGGGGCGACCGTTGGGTCCTCGGCGACGGCACCCTCACCGCGACGGCCACCGAGGACGGCGCCGAACACGCCCGAGTCCACGCGCTGACGGGAACCCGGCTCCCCGCCGGCCTCCAACTCCCCGGCGCCCAGGGCGCCGACCTGCCCGTGGCGTCCCCCGACGCCGCCGCGACCGTGCTGTTCACCTACCCCGGGACGGGAATCGACTGGGGCGAGATCCCCGGATCGGCGGGCTGCACCCTGGAGAACCGCCTGTTCCGCGAGGCGTGGCCCGACTTCCGAGAGGCGGGCGTGGAGGTGCGGGGTATCAGCACGCAACTCGTCCACGAACAAGCCGAGTTCGCTCGAGCGGAGGACATCCCGTACCCCCTGCTCTCCGACGCCGCGCACCGACTGGCCGCGGCCCTGAGACTCCCGACCTTCCACGGCGCGGGCGGGTTGCGCCACAAGCGCCTCATCCTGATCCTCGACGCGGAACGGACCGTACGACACACGCTGTTCCCGGTCACCGACATCCCGGAGGCGGTGGCGGAGAGCCTGCGCCTGGCCACGGACTGCGCCAAGACCGTATGACGACTCGCGCACCCTTCGAGAGGGGCTTCCTCCTGTGAACGAACCGATCGCGTCCTCCGGGACGGACACCACGGAGTCCGTGAGCGTGCGGGAGTGGCTGCGCGGCCTGAAGGTGTTCGCGGGGCCGCTCGCGGACTTCGACCCGGCCCAAGCACCGGCCGAGCCAACCGAGTTGTTCCTGAGCTGGTTGCGGGAGGCGGTCACGGCGGGGGTGCCCGACGCGCACGCCATGACCCTCTCGACGGTCGGGGAGGACGGCGGCCCGGACGCCCGGGTGCTGATCCTCAAGAACGTGGACGCGGACGGCTGGCAGTTCGCGGTGCACGCAGGCAGTCCCAAGGGCCGCCAGTTGGCCGTCCGGCCGAGCGCGGCGCTCACCTTCTACTGGCCGGTCCTGGGCCGGCAGGTGAGGGTACGCGGTGCGGTGGAGCCCGCGTCCCCGGACCAGAGCGCCGCCGATCTCCTGGCCCGAGCACCCTCCGCCCGCGCCGAAGTGCTGCTGGGCCGCCAGAGCGACCACCTCCACAACCGCCTGCGCTACGAACGCCCCGACCGTCACACCAGGTGGGAACGCCACTTGCTGTGGCCGTGACCCGCCAGTACCTGGCCGAGAGTGTCGGTCTCGATCAACTCGACCCCGATACCGCCAAGTTCACTCAGCGCCGACTCCGTCACCCGCGAGACCGCGTCCCGGACCAACGCCACCCGAAAGTCCCGCTCCGACGCCTGGACGATGCTGGCCCGCGGGCAGTTGGGCAGATTGCATCCCGCGAAGACGAGGGTGTCGACGCCCAGGTCCCGCAGCAGTTCCTCCAGGCAGGTGCGGTAGAAGGCACCCCACCGCGGCTTGAACACCGCATAGTCGTACGGGCCGAGCCGCTGAGGCCGGCCCGACAGGAGCAGGGCGGGGTCCAGGAGCGGTGCGCCCTCGGGAAGCAGCCCATCGGCCAACTCGCTGCCCGAGCTGCCCGGCGCGACAATCGGAGCACCCGACTCCAGCAGCCGTCGTCGTACGAGATCGGCGTTGCCGCCGCCCTCCTCGTACAGCCTCACGATGTGCACCACCGGCCGCCCCGCATCACGGAACGCGGTCACGGTCCGCCGCAGCGTGGGAAGAATCTCGGTCGTCCCCGGCACGCCGTAGGGCGCCTCGGAGAGGAAGTCGCGCTGTACGTCGATGGTGATGAGAGCGGATGTCGCGAAGTGCGGTGCGGTGTAGGGATCGTGAGAATCCTCTGCGTCCGTCGTCATGCACCGAGACTACGTGGCCCATGCAAGCAGCGGCCGTGTGCGCGGGCTATCGACGGATGGCATCTCCCCTGACCGGAGCGCGGGGTTCATGATCCAGGAAGTGCACGGGACGGATGGGCACTCCGGCGTACGTGGCGGATCGCCGGTGGGTCCAGTCGTCTGCCTGCCGGGGTTCGACCCTGAGGGTCCGTTTCCGAGCGCGGTTGTGGGTCAGCGCCGTCACCTTGTCTCGTCGTCCGGTGCGGCGCTGTCCCCTTCCTCAGCCGAGCCCTTGGCTCCGACCGAGGTGGCGCGATGCTGCGACCTGCTTGTTCTTGCTCCGGGACAACACTGACGCGTGGCGGCCATGACGCCGGGCGCGCCATGGCGGTGTGCCGCGTGCTGCTCCTGCCGCACCGTACGGAGTCCGCCCGGAGAGCCCGCCGTGTCACCCGGGTCGTGCTGCGCCGATGGGGTCTGGCGGCGGAGGACATCGAACGGGCCGTGCTCGTCGTGTCCGAACTGGTCACCGACTCCCTGACTCACGGGATCCCACCGCTGGCCCTCGGCCTGCACTCGGTGGAGTCGGCCGGAATGATCCGCGTGGAGGTGACCGACGGCGGCGCCGCCTCTCGCCCGGTCGGCGGCGAGAACGCGGACCCGGTGGACCGACGCCGTGGCGCCCGGATCGTCGCACGCCTGACCGTGGCGCACGGCACGCGCACGCTGCCGGACGGGATCACTCGCTGGGCGTATCTGAGGTGTTCGCCCGCCGCGCCTGCCGCCCGCCGCCCGAGGATCCCCGCGCAACGGGACCGGCGGAGGTTGTAGGTCGCCGTAGCGGCCCCGGCGGGCAGCAGGGCGAACGGTCAGCCGTCCCCCCTGCCGTCGCCCTTCGCCACATCGACGACCGCGAACTTTTGCACGGGCAGGTGCTTTTGGCAGGCGGCAGCCGGAGTGGCGCTGTCGGTCACCACGAGGTCGAAGTCGTCCAGGGCGGCGAAGGCGTACGGCGCGACACGGGTGAACTTGGAGGAGTCCGCGAGCAGGATCCGCTCCCGGGCCCCGGCGATGGCCGCCCGCTTGACCAGGATCGAGTCCTGATCCGGGTGGTAGCAGCCCCCTTCGTGGACGGCGGGGCTCGACATGAAGACGATGTCGGACCGCAGCCGGCTCGTGGCGTCGTGCGCGAGCGGTCCGGCATTGGCGTCCAACTCGGCCCGGTAGGTGCCGCCGACCATGACGACGCCGATGCCCGCGGCCCCGGCGACACGGGTCAGGGACAGTGAGTTGGTCACCACCGTGATGCCGGGCACGCGGGCGAGGTAGGGAACCAGCGGCAGGCACGAGGTGCTGTCGTCGACGAAGACGGTCATGTCGCGCCGGATGCGGACGGCCGCCCGTGCGGCGATCGCCTGCTTCTCCCGCAGGGCGGCGCGGGCGCGCTCGTTCCAGCTCGCCTCGCCGCCCAGCGTGAACGCCCGTACCTGGCCGACGTCGTTGCGCACCGCTCCACCACGGATCTTGCGCAGGAGGCCCAGCCGTTCGAGGACGTCGAGATCGCGGTGGACCGTCATCGCGCTGATGCCGAACTTCTCCACGAGTTCATCGATGGCGACAGTGCCGCGCTCCTCGACCAGTTCGAGCGTCCGGGCGTGCCGGTCGAGCTGAACGGTGGTCAGCCGACGGGTCGAACGCCGCTCCATTCACATCCCCTTTCCTCAACGGACATTTCCGTGGCCGGTCACCAGGCCGTGGATGGTGATGACTGTTCACTGCTACCTCCGAGCGCGAGGTCGAACGACAACCCCGTTCTCACGTGATAGCGCGTGAGATTAGTGAGCAGCATTTGCCGCAACAAGAGAACGGTGCGCCCCGGTTGCCTCTCGAACGCCGCGACACGGATCTGCCTGCGTCGGCATTTCGTGTCGTCGTGCCAGGTGAGCGACCCTCCGGCGGCGTATTTCCGCAGCGCTGTATAACGTGACTTTATGGGGAACTCGAATCACCGTTCGGTGGCTTTCGCCGAACGGGGGATCACGATTTCACGCCGTGTCGTCGATCGAGCGGATTGCCGTGCTCGGAGAGCCACGCGCGGTAGAGAGAACTTCGGAACGCGGCTTCGCGGTAGGCGGACTTGAGGTCGGCGCAGATGGACGTCATCTCCGTCCCGGGCCGCCCGTACACCTGGAGCCTGACCGTGATCGGGTCGTCGCGAAGGGGGCGGACGGCCAGCTCGTCGCCGTGGTCCGCGACGGGACAGTGCAGGGCGACCGCGCCTCCGGTCGCGACGACGGTGCTGACGGCATGTGGATCGGCTTGCAGCAACGAGGGGTTGAGGCCGGCCGACAGCAGGGCCCGCTGTACGCCCGCCAGTTGACCGTCGTCGGCGGTGTCGATGATCCAATGGTCCTGGGCGAGCGAGGTGATGTCGACGACGGGCGACGCCGCGGCCGGGTGATCTACGGCCAGGGCGATGAACTGGGGCTCGCGTTCCAGGAGCGTCCAGCTCCCCAGCCCGCCGGCCATACGCGTCGCGGCGGCCTCGAACTCGTGGACGAAGACGATGTCGAGCTGCCCGCGGGCCAGGTCCTGCGACAGCGCCTGGGCGGAGGCGTCGATATGGAGCGAGACCGGACGGCCGGGAAAGCGGCTCCGCAGTCTGCGCAGCCAGCCGGGAAGCGCCCGGTTCGCCGTCGCGCCGATCCGCAGGGTGTTCTCGGGGGTCCTGGCGGCGGTGGCCTGGATCTCGGAGAGGAGAGTGCCCATCTGCGCCACCAGCGGGCGCGCTCTGCCCAGCACGGCCTGCCCCAGGGGCGTCGGGCGGCATCCGTGCTGATCGCGGCTGAACAGTTTCCCGCCGAGGGCTTCTTCGATACGCCGCACCTGATTGGTGAGGGCCGGCTGGCTCATGCCCAGGTGGCGTGCCGCCTTGCGGATGCTCCCCGTCTCGGCGATGGAGCACAGCGCTTCGAGATGTCGCAGTTCGAGTTTCATACTGTTCGCGGCTCGCTTACGTGTACGACCGGTGATTGCCCTTGCCGCGGGGGACTTCCGCCACCTCGCACCCCATCGCATTGATGCGGTCGCGAATATCCCGCGCCTCCGCGTCATGGATGGAGAAAACCCACAGGCCGGGCACCACCACGCACGTGTACTGGCCCGCCCGGATCGCGTCGAGCAGCAGATCCAGGGATTCCTTTTCCTCCCAGGAAGCGGCACCGTTGTCGAAGTACACGTCACTGCCCGCGAGGTACCCGATCGTCTGCGCGTACACCTCCACCACACGATGGTGGGCCGGCATGCCCCACTGGTCGTGGGGGTAGCAGCGCAGATAGCCCGCCACGGTGCGCGCCTCCTGCTGGAACGCATGGAAAGATTCACTCATCGCTGGATCAACCTTCCGATTTCCGAGGCCCTCGCTTTCGGGCCCTTTGCTCGGCATTTCCTTCCGCACTTCCATGAGATAGCGGAAATCGGGTCATTCCAAGGGTGAGAAAAGCGATGAACGGTGACCGGGAGTGGTATTGATTGCGCGGCGTTAGGTAGCCGAAGGGGAGTACCTGGGTAGTGTCGGCGCTGCTGTGAGGTCAGTAGCAGAAAATGCGGTGGGGTTCGCCGAATTCGATAGGTAGTCGCCGGGTACGTATAAAGCCGCCGTTTCACGCCTCCGGTCGGCTCGTCATCGGCGGCGCGGGCCGGTGCGGGGGTGGGTACGGTGGGAGGCGAGGTCCCGGGTTCGTGGCGGTGCGGCCGATGGGGTGTGAGACATGAAGGCTTCAGGGGTCACGGGGGGCGGGGGCGGCACGGCCCGGCGTACGAGCCTCGGTTTCACCGGTCGGACGAAGGAACTGGACGCCACCGTCGAGGCCCTCCGGCACGGGCCGTCGGTGGTGCTGATCGAGGGTGCGGCGGGCGTGGGCAAGTCCCGGCTGCTCGACGAGGCCGCCGCGTCCGTCGACGACACCGGGCTCCAGATCCTGCGGGGCTGGTGCCACCCCCTGCGGGAACCGCTGCCGTTCGGCCCGGCCATCGACGCCCTGCGCCAGGCCCGCCCGCCGGAGGACCGCGCGGCCACGCTCAGCCCCGCGACCGCCCTGCTCGCCGCGCAGGTCCCCGAGCTGGCGGAATGGCTGCCCGAACCCGGCGACGAGTCCCCCGACCACGCCCGCGCGCGACTGACACACGCGATTCACGGGGTCCTCGCCGCCCTCGGCCCGGTGCTGCTGGCGATCGAGGACGTCCACTGGGCGGACGAGGCCACCCGCGAGCTACTGCTGCTCCTGGCCCGCAACACCCCCGCCGACCTGCGCCTGGTCCTCACCTACCGCCGCCACGACCTGCCCGCGCACGGCAATGTCCTCGGCGCCCCCTACCGACGGCCCATCGGCACCCATGGACTCGACCTGACCCTCCGTCCGCTCGACCGGTCCCAGGTCACCGAGCTGGCCACGCACGTGATCGGCGCCCGGCACGCCGAAGCCCTGGCTCCGCAGCTCTTCGAACGCAGCGGCGGCCTCCCCCTGGTGGTCGAGGAGGACCTGCGCGTCGTCGCCGACCGGCTCACCCGCACCCACGGCGCCGAACCCCTCGCCGTGCTGGAGGACGCCGACGTGCCGCGGGCCTTGCAGGAGGCGATCGGCAGCCGGGTCGCCACCCTGCCGCCGCCGGGCGTGGCCGTCGTCCAGGGCGCCGCCGTCCTCGCCGTACCCGCCGGGGAGGACCTGCTCGCCGAACTGGCGGGTCTCGAAGAGGACCAGGCCGAGGAGGCGCTGGAGGCAGCACTGGACGCGAGCGTGCTGGAGGAGAGCGGACCCGACCGCTACGCCTTCCACCACACGCTCGCCCGACAGGCCGTCTACGAACGGATCTCGGGGCCGCGCCGCCGACGACTGCACCGCAGGGCGATCCAGGCACTCCAGGCCCAGAACCCACCGCCGCTGGTCCAGATCGCCTACCACGCACGCCAGTTGGGCGACCCCGCCCTCTGGCTGCCCCACACCGAACGCGCCGCCCGCCACGCCGTAGAGGTCGGCGACGACGGCACCGCCGCCGACCAGCTACGGCAACTGCTCCACGAATCCAGCCTGCCCACCGAGTCGCGCACCTGGGCCGCCGTCGAACTCAGCCGCATCGCCGCGCGCAGCGCCGATCCCGCCGCCACCATCGAGAGACTGGCGCGCATCGTCGCCGATCCCGCGCTGCCACGAGCGGTGCGCGGAGAGATCCGCCTCAATCTCGGCAGGGCGCTGATCAACAACCACAGTCCTGACTTCGCCGAGCAACTGAGCCGCGCGGTCGATGAATTGGAGGACGATCAGCCCGAGAAGGCCGCCATCGCCCTGGCCTCCCTGGGCGTGGGTTCCTGGCTGGGCCGGACCCGGGAACAGGATGTCGCGGACATGGAACGCGCCGTGAACCTGCTGAGCCGGGCGGACGACCCGGTCGCCCGCGCCACCGTCTCCGCGAGCCGGATCACCCTGCTCGGCATCCTCGGTGATCCCGACGGCGACCGACTGCTCGATGAACTCCTCGACCAGGACACCGGCGACGACCTGGAGGTGCTGCGCCAGCACTGCCGGGCCCTGCACAACGCCGCGTTCGACGCGTTCCTGCGGGGCCGCGACGACAAGGCCGCCGGGTGGCTGGACAAGACCGAAGCGCTGGCCGAGCACATCGGCGACCACCAGGCCACCCGGCACTGCGGCATGCTGCGGCTCCGCATCGAGATCGCCCAAGGGCGCCGGAACAGCCTGACGGACGACATCGACAGCCTGCTCCAGCGCAGCAGCAACGCGGCCTTCCAGACCGATCTGATGCTGGTGCAGGCCAAGTTGGACACCGCGCGAGGGCGCTGGTCCGACGCCAGGCGCCATGCCCTCGCCTGTACGACGGACCCGCAGGAGGCGGGCGACTACTTCGAGGGGACGGCCGACGTGGCGCGCGTCGACCTCGCGAAGGGCGATCCCGAGGCCGGTTGGCGCGTCCTGCAACCCGCGCTCGACGCCCTGCGGCATCGGAACGTATGGGTACGCCAGAGCGGCCTGGTCCCCGTCGCGGTCCAGGCCGGCCTCGCGACCGGTCACCGGGCGGAGGCGGAGGAACTCGTCGAGCGGGCCTCGGCCGGTGCGGCCGGGTGCGACGCTCCGGCCGCGCAGGCCGAAATCCTGCTGTGCCGCGGCCTGTTGGCCGCCGACAGCGACCCTCGCGCCGCGGCGGACCTCCTCGAACGCGCCCGTCTCGACTTCGCGGCGATCCCGCGCCCCTATCAGGCGGCACAGGCCGTCGAGCACGCCGGCAGGGTTCTCCTCGCCGCGGAACCCGCCGTGGCCGCACGGTATGTGAAGGAGGCCCTGGACGCCTTCACCGGCCTCGAAGCCGTCGCGGACGCCGCCCGCTGCCAGCGCATCCTGCGCGAGGCCGGCCGGCACCGCCCCACGCTCCGCAGCCGCCACAGTTACGGCACCGATCTGTCACCGCGCGAACAGCAGGTCGCCGATCTCCTGGCCACCGGGGCGACCAACAAGGACATCGCTCAGGCGCTCGCCCTGTCCGTCCGCACCGCCGAGCACCATGTCGCCAGCGTGTTGAAGAAACTCGGCACGACGCGGGACGCGATCACGACGTCGACCTGACGGGGGCCGGGGAGCGTCGAGGCTCTCACCGGGGGCCGATCCGCGCGGCCACCCAGGGGACGCTGCGTCCTGTGGCCGCCGCCAGTTCCCGCAACGTGGCGCCCTCGACGGCGCGTTCGCGGAGCCACGCCGCGATGTCGTCGGTGCCGACGCGTTCGGCGGCGGCGCGGTCGTTGAGCAGGACGCGCGCGTGACGTCCGGTGGCGGAGTTCTGTCCCGACGGACGGATCCCGATGCCGTGCTCACCGAGCAGCCGTCGGAGCCTGCCCTTGCCGAGGGCGAGGACGCGTGCCGTCTCCTCGACGCTGTGCTCACGCTCGATGTAGAGGGTGCGCAGGGCTTGGGCGAGGTCGGCGAACCCTGCGGCTCGCAGTGCGGCCGCGGTGCGTTCGTCGGCGGTGCGGGCCTGGGTGCGGCGTCCGGCGGCGAGGCTTTCGCGCCGGACGCGTCGTGCCTCGGCCGGGTCGGGGTCTGGCCGCCCGCTGGTATCGGCCCGCGTGCCGGTGCCGGTGCCGGCCCGGTTGCCGGTGTCGGTGTCGGTGTCGGCCCAGCGTTTACGGGCCAGTTCGCCGGAGCGGGCCATCGCCCGGCCCGCGGCGAAGCGCGCTTGGGCGTCCTCGGAGGCCAGATACCCGGCGCGGCGGGCACGGGACTGCTCACGTGCGAAGGACCGCGCGCTCAACGCCCGGCTGCGCAGCAGCCCGAACTCCCGCCGGTACTCCGCCGCCGTCATGTCGTGCACGCGCACATGCGCCCCCAGCGAGCGGAAACCCCGCCCGCAGACATGGCAGACGACGGTGTCCGTGGCCTCGTCGCGGATCAGGCGACCGAAGTCGGGATGCCGACCCATCTCCCCTTCGTGCACGGCGACTTGGCCGGGGGAGCGGCGGCTGGACTCGGCAGTGCGCACAGGGGACTCCGGATGCTCACAGGGGTTGCGGCACGAGGGTGCGGGCGGGGTGGCGGGGACCGAGGAAGACGACGATGCCGCGGCCCTCGGGGGAGGGGTGGGTGGCCTGGGTCCAGCCCTGGCGCCGGTAGAAGGCCACCGCGCGGGGCGAACGCACGGAGGTGAGGAGCCATGAACGGTCCCCGGGCGCGCCCTCGGTGACCGCCGCCAGCAGATCACCGGCCAGCCCCGTGCCCCGCGCGACGGGACGGACGGCCAGCTCGTCGATCTCACGGGCGCTGCACAGCCACTCCGCCGTGCGCCGGGGTCCTAGGCCGGCCGCCGCCTGCGGGTAGCAGCGGTCCGTGGGAAAGGGGGCGAGGGTCGTCCACGCGGTCGCGAAGCCGACGATCTCCCGTCCCTCCACGGCGAGCGCGGCGGTGAAACCCGGCCGCCGGACATTCCCCGTCAGCCGTCCGGCGAACTCGGCGGCCCGCTCCGCCCCTTCGTTCCACGGCGGGGCGCAGAAGGCGTCGGCGTACACCGAGCGGAGGGCGGAGGCGTGGGCCAGGAGGTCGCAGCTCTTGGAGATGCCGTCCCTGAAGATCCGGATGTCCATCAGGCCGCCGCCACGGGCCCGGCCGTCGTACGCGGGTGCAGCGCCGCGTACTCCAGGGGCGCCGACGGGTCGATCGACACGTCCAGCGGAGCCGGTTCGGCTCCGGCACGGACCAGGAGATCGCCCACCGCGGCGATCATCGCGCCGTTGTCCGTGCACAGCTTGAGGGGCGGCACCCGCAGCGTGATCCCGGCGGCCCGGCACCGCTCCTGCGCCAGCGACCGCACCCGCGAGTTCGCGGCGACCCCGCCGACCACGACCAGCGTGGTGACCCCGTGCTCGCGGCAGGCCGCCACCGCCTTGCGGGTCAGTACGTCCGCCACGGCCTCCTGGAGCGAGGCCGCGCCGTCGGCCACCGGCAGCTCACGGCCCGCGTGCCCCTCGGCCCAGCGCGCCGCCGCCGTCTTCAGACCGGAGAAGGAGAAGTCGTACGACCCCGGAAGCGGGCGCGGGAACGGCACGGCGCGCGGATCGCCCTCGCGCGCCGCCCGGTCGACGGCCGGACCGCCGGGATACGGCAGCCCGAACACCCGCGCCACCTTGTCGAAGCACTCCCCGGCGGCGTCGTCCAGGGTGTCGCCGAGGTGGACGATCGGATCGCGGACGAGATCACGGACGAGCAGCAGCGAGGTGTGGCCGCCGGAGACGATCAGCACCATGCAGGGATCGGGCAGCGGGCCGTGCTCCAGCGTGTCGGCGGCGACATGCCCGGCCAGATGATGGACGCCGTACAGCGGCACCCCCAACGCGTACGCGATGCCCTTCGCACCGGCCAGACCCACCTGAAGCGCACCGGACAGACCCGGTCCGGTGGTGACGGCGACGGCGCCGACGTCCGACAGTCGCAGCCCCGCCTCGTCGAGCGCCCGGCGCACGACCGGGCGCAGGGCGTGCAGATGGGCGCGGGAGGCGATCTCGGGCACCACCCCTCCGTAGCGGGCGTGCTCGTCCATGCTCGACGCGATCGCGTGGCCGAGCAGCACCCCGTCCCGGACGATCCCCGCGCCGGTCTCGTCGCACGACGACTCGATCCCGAGCACGATCGGAGAGACCATGAGGCACCCTTTCTGCCTAGTGTTAGTTATTGCGAATAGTGTGCAATAAGGTCGACCGTGTTGGGAAGCTCGGCCCGGCTCGGCGAACGCGACCTCTGCCTCAGTCAGGTAAGCGTTGGGTGTGAGCGGGGGCCCGGAGGACGTTCGGTCATTGGCCATGTCCCGTTCGAGCGGTACGGTCGGCCAGTTATCGACGACGGCGATGCGGAAGCCGGTGGGAATCCGGCACGGTCGCGCCACTGTGTGCCACTCCTGGACTGCGGGGGTGGTGAGTCAGACCCGTGACCGTCGTCATGTGCACCACCGAGATGGGACGCGAACTCCCAGAGGAGGCCCTGCCATGGCGCAGCATGTCGCCCCGCCGTCCAGCACCCCCGTCGTTCCCGGCAAACTGCCGGTCGGCGCGATCGTGCCCTGGGCGGTGTTCTTCGGGATCCTGATGCTGGTCCTGCTGTACTTCGTCGGCGCCGAACAGGGTGCCACCGCCGTCGTGTCCGGCGAGAACGTCCACGAATGGGTGCACGACGCCCGTCATCTGCTCGGCTTCCCCTGCCACTGAGACCGGGGAGCCTGAAGCGTCATGAACTCCACAGTTGTGAGAAACCTGCTCGTGCGCGGCATGCTCGCCGGCCTCGCCGCCGGTGTACTGGCCCTGCTCGTCGCCTACTTCCTCGGTGAACCGCTCGTCGACAGGGCGATCGGCTTTGAGGAGTCCCACGCCCCCGCCCATGAGCACGAGGTCGAACTCGTCTCCAGGGGCCTCCAGTCCACCGCCGGCCTGGCCACCGGAGTGCTGCTCTACGGGGTCGCGTTCGGCGGGATCGCCGCGCTGGCCTACTGTTTCGCGCTGGGACGGGTGGGGCGGTTCGGTCCCCGGGCCACCGCGCTGCTGCTGTCCGGCGTCGCACTGGTCGCCGTGTACGTGGTGCCGTTCCTGAAGTATCCGGCCAACCCGCCGGCCGTCGGGGATCCCGACACCATCGGCAAGCGGACCACCCTGTACTTCCTGATGATGGTCCTCAGCGTCCTGCTCGCGGTGGCCGCCACCCTCCTGGGCAGGCGGCTCGCGCCGAGACTGGGCAACTGGTACGCCACCGTCGCCGCGGTGGCGGCCTTCGCCCTCGCGGTCGGGCTGGCGTACGCGTTCCTGCCGGTGGTCAACGAGGTTCCGGGTGACTTCCCGGCCACCGTGCTGTGGCGGTTCCGGATCTCCGCGCTGGCCATGCAGGCCACGCTGTGGGCCGGATTCGGGCTCGTCTTCGGCGAGTTGGCCCAGCGGCTCCTGCACCCCACGCCGAAGGCCGTCCCGGTCGCGGCGGGGACGGTCCCCGGCTGACCGAAATGCGCTCATGTGAGAGGGCCCGCGGAACCATCCGAGGGCCCTCTCGCGTTCCGCGTTCTAGTGCGACGACCCCGGTGAGGAGCGGAGGAGCAGCCCAGTGGCCAGACACCCACAACCGCGCCGCATCACCCTCGGAGGGCGCGAGGCCGTGGCGCTCACCGTGGAGGAGTACGAGGCGCTGATGGCGAGCCGTCGGCAGATCGGCGGCCAGAGCGCCCGGGTACGTGTACTCGGTCAGCAAGTCCGGCGCACCGAGCGGCTGTTGCAGGACCTGGAGACGCTGGTCGCCGCTCCACCGGACCACTGCCACGAGGGTGCGGGCACGACGCCGACGGACTGCGTCCACCTCCATGCGAGCACCGCGAAGACGGACACAGCCGAGACGGAATCCGACTCCGGGCAGCCGGACTGCCTGCGCTGCGCCCTCGCGGCCCTGCTGCACCGCCACCGCGGCACCGCGTCCTGAGCCCGGATTCCCGAGTCGTGATCGAGAGGGAGGCGGCGGTCACGGAACACCGGAGGGCGAGAAGCGCTGTGCAGACGCTCCCCGCCCCTCTCCAGTCGTGCCGTACCGGGGACCCTCATCCCCCGTGCGGCTCCGCGGGCCCCTCAGCCCGCGTCGGACCAGGCCCTCAGCCCTGGTCGTAGGTGTGGAATCCGCGGCCGGACTTGCGGCCGAGGAGTCCGGCCTCCACCATCCGCTGGAGCAGCGGCGGCGGGGCGTAGAGCGGCTCCCGGAACTCGTCGTACAGGGACTCCGCGATCGAGGCGACCGTGTCCAGGCCGATCAGATCCGCGAGCCTGAGCGGGCCCATGGGGTGCGCGCAGCCCAGTTCCATGCCGGCGTCGATGTCGGCCGCACTGGCGAAGCCGGACTCCGCCATCCGGACGGCGGCGAGAAGGTACGGCACGAGCAGGGCGTTGACGACGAAGCCGGCCCGGTCCTGGGACCGGACGACCGTCTTGCCGAGCGTGCGCGTCGCGAAGTCCGTTACGGCGGCCGTGGTTTCGGCCGAGGTGTGCAGCGAGGTGACCACCTCGACGAGCGGCAGCACGGGCACGGGATTGAAGAAGTGCAGCCCCACCACCCGGTCCGCACGGGCCGTCGCCATGCCCAGGCGCATGACCGGCAGGGAGGACGTGTTGGTGGCCAGAACGGCCGCCGGGTCCTCGACGATCTTGTCGAGGGCGGCGAAGACCTCGGTCTTGGCGTCCGGGTTCTCGACGACCGCCTCCACGACCAACTGCCGGTCGGCGAGGTCGTCCAGGCTGCCGGTGAACACGAGCCGGCCGAGCGCGTCCCGAGCCGCCGCACGCTCCAACTTGCCGCGCCCGACCGCCCGGTCGAGCGACGCGGCCACCCGGTCACGCGCCGCACGGGCGGCGACCGCGTCCACCTCGCAGACGACGGTGTCCACCCCGGCCTGGGCACACACCTCGGCGATCCCGGCGCCCATCTGCCCACCGCCGACCACACCGACCCGCGTGACACCCGCGGTGCCCGCGCTCACGCCCGCACCTCCGTCCGGTGCGTGAGGTGACGGGTGTAGGCGTCCGAGGTGAAGAACTGCGGCAACTCGACGGCCAGCGTGGTCCGTTCGAACAGACCCCGGATGTCGTCCAGGGGCGCCCACGGATACGCGGCGCCGAGCGAGGCGAGTTCCTCGTCCAGGATCCGCCGCACGGTCTCCCGGTCGATCACCCGGTGCCGCAGCCACTGCCAGATCTGCACACGGGCGATCTCGGCGGTGGCCGCGTCCTCCATCAGGCCGTCGATGGCGACGG
The DNA here is from genome assembly GCF_013363615.1 of Streptomyces sp. CAI-85. Taxonomy (NCBI): domain Bacteria; kingdom Bacillati; phylum Actinomycetota; class Actinomycetes; order Kitasatosporales; family Streptomycetaceae; genus Streptomyces; species Streptomyces sp. CAI-85. The sequence continues at coordinate 135,145 of NZ_JAANNX010000003.1, forward strand.
CGCCCTCACCGCGCAGCCAGGCGGCGAAGTACCGCAGCGCGACATGGACGTTGGTGCGCACACCGTCCGCCGTGGGCGGACCGCTGATCCGGCGCACCGACAGCAGCTCGGCGGGCGTGACCTCCACATCGTCGCGGGAGCGGTCGAGTTGGTGGGGCCGGCCGCCGAGAACGTCGTCAAATGCCGTACGGCAGACGGGAACGAGCGCCGGATGCGCGACCCACGAGCCGTCGAAACCGTCCTCCGCCTCCCGTTCCTTGTCCAGGCGGACCGTGGCGAGCGCGGCCTCGTCGGCGGCCGGGTCCTTGCCGGGAACCTGGGCGGCCATGCCGCCGATGGCGTGCGCGCCCCTCTTGTGGCAGGTACGGACGACGAGTTCGGTGTAGGCCCGCATGAACGGCGCGGTCATCGTCACCTTCGCCCGGTCCGGGAGGAGGAAGTCGGTGCGGTGGCCGAACGTCTTGATGAGGCTGAACAGGTAGTCCCAGCGGCCCGCGTTGAGCCCCGCGCTGTGCTCGCGCAGCTCGTGGAGGATCTCCTCCATCTCGAAGGCGGCGGTGATCGTCTCGATGAGGACGGTGGCGCGTACGGTGCCGCGCGGGATGCCCAGCAGCTCCTGCGCGAGGAGGAAGACGTCGTTCCACAGCCGGGCCTCGTAGCGGTTCTCCAGCTTGGGGAGGTAGAAGTACGGGCCGCGGCCGGCGTCGATCTGGCGCCGGGCGCAGTGGAAGAAGTACAGGCCGAAGTCGACGAGCGCGGCGGGCACGGGCCGGCCGCCGTATTCCAGGTGCTCCTCGTCCAGGTGCCAGCCGCGCGGGCGGACCATGACGGTGGCGACCTGCTCACCGAGCCGGTACTCCCTGCCCTCGGGCGTGGTGAAGTCGATCCGGCGCTCGACGGCGTCCAGCAGATTGATCTGACCGCCGATCACGTTGTCCCACAGGGGTGCGGTGGCGTCCTCGAAGTCCGCCATCCACACCTGGGCCCCGGAGTTGAGCGCGTTGACGGCCATCCGGCGGTTCGGGGGACCGGTGATCTCCACGCGCCGGTCGGTCAGTCCGGGCGCGGGCGGCGCGACCCGCCAGCCGGGATCGTCGCGGACGGCCGCGGTCACCATGGGGAAGTCGAGCGGGGACCCCGACGCCAGCCGCAGCGCCTGCCGGCGGCGTTCCTTGAGCAGCTCCTGACGGCGCTGCCCGAATGCCTCGGCCAGCCGGCCGACGAAGTCCAGGGCGGCCGGGGTGAGGATCTCGTCGTGCCGGTGACCGGGCGCGGCGAGGACACGGACGTCATGCATGAGGGCGGTGGTGGTCATCGGGCTCTCCTGAGGGGTGGGAGCGGAGGGGGACGGAGACGGTCGTCCTCCCTCCGCTCGGCCGAAGGCCGGGCCGGACGCGGGAGGGTGTCCGGCACGGCGGCCTAGTGGAACTGCTCTTCCTCCGTGGAGCCGGACAGCGCCGTCGTGGAGGAGGCGGGGTTGACGGCGGTGGAGACGAGGTCGAAGTACCCCGTGCCGACCTCGCGTTGGTGCTTGACGGCGGTGAAGCCCTGCGCCTGTGCGGCGAACTCCCGCTCCTGGAGGTCGACATAGGCGGTCATGCCGTGCTCGGCGTAGCCGCGGGCGAGGTCGAACATGCCGTGGTTGAGGGAGTGGAACCCGGCCAGCGTGATGAACTGGAAGCGGTAGCCCATCGCGCCCAACTCCCGCTGGAACTTGGCGATCTGGTCGTCGTCCAGCGCCGCCTTCCAGTTGAAGGACGGCGAGCAGTTGTAGGCGAGCATCTGGTCCGGGTACCGCGCGTGGATCGCCTCGGCGAACTCCCGTGCCTGCGCCAGGTCCGGGGTGCCGGTCTCCACCCAGATCAGGTCCGCGTACGGGGCGTAGGCCAGCCCGCGCGCGATGACCGGAGCCATGCCGTTGCGCACCCGGTAGAAGCCCTCGGCGGTGCGCTCACCGGTGACGAACTCGGCGTCCCGCTCGTCCACATCGCTGGTCAGCAGGGTCGCGGCGAGGGCGTCGGTGCGGGCGACGATCACGGTCGGCACATCGGCGATGTCCGCGGCCAGCCGGGCCGCGTTCAGCGTACGGATGTGCTGCGAGGTCGGCACCAGCACCTTCCCGCCGAGGTGGCCGCACTTCTTCTCCGAGGCGAGCTGGTCCTCGTAGTGGATACCGGCCGCGCCCGCCGCGATCATCGCCTTGGTCAGCTCGAAGGCGTTCAGCGGGCCGCCGAACCCGGCCTCCGCGTCGGCCACGATCGGCGCGAGCCAGTCGGTGGTGTCCCCGGTGTCCTCGGCGGTGGCGATCTGGTCGGCGCGCAGCAGCGCGTTGTTGATCCGACGCACCACCTGCGGAACGGAGTTGACCGGGTACAGGCTCTGGTCGGGGTAGGTGTGCCCGGCCTGATTGGCGTCGGCCGCCACCTGCCAGCCCGACAGGTAGATGGCCTGGAGGCCGGCCTTGACCTGCTGCACGGCCTGTCCGCCGGTCAGCGCGCCCAGGGCGTGGATGTAGTCCTGCTCGTGCAACTGCCGCCACAGCCGCTCGGCACCGCGCCGGGCCAACGTGTGCTCCTCCCGCACACTGCCGGACAGCCGCACCACGTCCTGCGCGCCGTAGGTGCGCTCGATGCCCTGCCAGCGCGGGTCCGTGGCCCAGCGCCGCGCCAGCTCCTCGGCCGCCCGCGTGCTCGTCCTCGCCTCTGCCATGACTGTCACCGTCTCCTCGGTCTGTACCTGCTGCCAATCCGCCGCCCGGAAGAGGGCAAGGGAGTGGCACTGCGTGTCGTGGGGTGTTCTCCAGATGCGGCCCGCCGTCGCCCCGAAGGGCGAAGCTGAGCAATGCTGCCGACGCTCACCTCCACGGATGCCGGGATCTCCGACGTCAGGGCAGTGAATCGTGCCCCGGTTCCGGGCGGTGCCTACCGGTTCCGGCGGGCCGCAGTACGACTCTGGCACTGGCACTGAGTGCCATCAACTGTGGATCAATGCCAACTTCTGCGAATCTTCACACCGCCTTTTGCCAATCTTGCGAAGGGTCGTCCAGGAGGCTCTTCCCGTACGATGACCGGAGCCGGGACCCTGGTGCGAAGGAGCGGTCGGTGAGCAAGACGTACGCGGGAGCGCGGCTGCGGCGGCTGCGCGAGGAACGCCGGATGAACCAGGCCGAACTGGCCCGCGTGCTCGGCATCTCACCGAGCTATCTGAACCAGATGGAGCACGACTCCCGCCCCCTCACCGTCCCTGTCCTGCTCCGCCTCACCGAAGCCTTCGGCGTCGACCCGGGCTTCTTCTCCGAACGCGACGCGACCCGCCTGGTGGCCGACCTCCGCGAGACGCTCGCCGGCGAGATCGCGGAGTCCCGCATCTCCACGACCGACCTCACCGACCTCGCCTCCCGGCACCCCGGCGTCGCCCAGGTCCTCCTCGACCTCGGCCGTCGCAACCAGCGACTGTCCGAACGGCTCGCCGGAGCGGCGGACAGCCGTGACCGGAACAGAGGAGCGGACGGCGCAGACCGCGACCGAGGAACAGGGAGCCGCGACCAAGGAACGGGCAGCCGCGACCGCGACAGGGGCACAGGCAGCCGCGACCGCGACAGAGGGACCGTCTTCTCACCCCACGAGGAGATCCGGGACTTCTTCTACCGCCGCCAGAACTACCTCCACGACACCGACCTCGCCGCCGAGCACCTCGCCGAGAAGATCGGCATCCGGCCCGGCGAGGTCATCGGCGCCCTCACCACGCGACTCGCCGAGACCCACGGCATCCGCCTCGCCACCGAGCCCGGCGAACACCCCGAACACCTCCACCACTACGCCGACCGAACCCGCACCCTCCACCTCTCCCCACGGCTCCGCCCCGGCCAGCGCGCCTTCCGCATGGCCACCCAACTCGCCCTGCTGGAACACGGACAGGACATCGACCGCCTCGCCACCGAGGACTTCGAACCCGGCTCGACCCCCCACGACCTGGCCCGCATCGGCATCGCCAACTACTTCGCGGCCGCGCTGATCCTGCCGTACACCACCTTCCACACCGCCGCCGAAGAGGCGCGCTACGACATCGAACGCCTCACCGACCACTACGGCCTCAGCTACGAGACCGTCTGCCACCGCCTGAGCACCCTCCAACGCCCGCGCCTGCGCGGCGTCCCCTTCTCCTTCGTACGCGTCGACCGGGCCGGCAACCTCTCCAAACGCCAGTCCGCGTCCGGCTTCCCCTTCTCCCGCGCCGGCGGCACCTGCCCCCTGTGGAACGTCTACGAGGCGTTCTCCTCACCCGGCCGCATCCACGTCCAGATCGCCGAAATGCCCGACAGCCAGCGGTACTTGTGGACGGCCCGCGCCATCACCCGGCACCGCGGCGGCTGGGGCGACCCCGGCCGGACGTACGCCATCGGCCTCGGCTGCGAGATCCGCCACGCCCACCGCCTCGTCTACTCCGACGGCCTCGACCTCACCAACGCCTCCACCGCGACCCCCATCGGCATGGGCTGCCGCGTCTGCGAACGCCTCGGCTGCGCCCAACGCGCCGTACCCCCACTGGGCCGCGCCCTGCACATCGACCAGAACAGCAGCACGTTCGTGCCCTACCCCGTCGAGAACGACGGAGCCGTATGACCGGCGACCACCAGGGCGGGACCCGGACCCGCCCTGCCCGCGAGGCTTCCCGAGGCACCCACCCGGAGCGCATCCCCGTATGACGACCGACATGACCCGCGAACCCGCCCACGCCCAGATGCGAGCCCTGCGCCGCGGCGAGATCTCCAGCCGTGAGCTGCTCGACCTCCACCTCGCCCGGATCGACGCCGACCCGCTCAACGCCGTGGTCACCCGCGACGACGACGCGGCCCGCGTCGCCGCCCGGGCGGCGGACGACCGTCGCGCCGCCGGGACGAGCACCGGCATCCTCGACGGTCTGCCCATGACCGTCAAGGACAGCTTCGAGACGGCAGGGCTGCGCACCACGTGCGGTGCCGAGGACCTCGCCGATCACATCCCCGCGCGCGACGCCCTCGCGGTGGCCCGGCTCCGTCACCAAGGGGCCGTGATCATGGGCAAGACCAACACGCCCGCGTACTGCCAGGACCTCCACACCGACAACCCGCTCTTCGGCCGCACCCTCAACCCCCACGACCCCGAGCGCACCACCGGCGGCTCCTCCGGAGGCCCCGCCGCTGCCGTCGCCGCCCACCTCACCCCCGCCGACCTGGGCAGCGACCTCGCAGGTTCACTCCGGCTCCCCGCCCACTACTGCGGCGTCCACGGCCTGCGCCCCACGCTCGGACTCGTCCCGGCCCGCGGCCACATCCCCCGCCCGCCGGGCTGGCTCACCAGCGGCGACATGCTCACCCCCGGCCCCCTGGCCCGCCACCCCCGCGACCTCGCCCTTCTCCTCCACGCCCTGACGACACCGGCACCCGCCGAGAACAGCCCCTGGCACGTCAGCCTGCCCGCGCCCCAGCGCACCATCGGCGAACTCCGCGTCGCCGTATGGGCGGACGACCCGAGCTGCCCCGTCGACAGCGCCACGGCGCAGGCCCTCGACACGGTCGAACAGGCCCTGGCCTCCGCGGGAGCGACGGTCCACCGCACAAAGGGACCGGTCGACTTCGCCGCTTCTCTCCGCCTGTTCGAACAACTCCTCCACGCCACCACAACGGCCGCCACCGACGACGCCTCAGCCGCGGCCGAACTCGCCGCGGCCCAGGCCCTCGAGGACGACGACACAAGCCCACGGGCCACCGTCCTCCGCCACCGGACCCAGACCCACCGCACCTGGCTCCGCGCCGACGAGGAACGCCACCAACTACGGGAGACCTGGCACCGCTTCTTCGCCGACGCCGGGCCCGACCTCATCGTCACCCCGGCCGCCCCCACCCCGGCCATCCCCGCCGGCAGCCGCTCCCTCCTGGTCGACGGCGCCGAACGCCCCTTCTTCGACCAGACCGCCTGGACCAACCTCACCAGCCACACCGGCCTGCCCAGCCTGATCGTCCCCGTCGCACACGACCCGAACGGCCTCCCGATCGGCGTACAACTCACGGGCCCGGCATACGCGGACCGGCTCCTGCCGGCCGTCGCGGAGGAACTGACGCAGCTCCCGGCACCTCGCCGGCCGGCCTGAGCAGAACCTTCCCCGACCTGGGGAGCGCGGGGCGTCAGCTCACCCGGAGGCCGACCGCCAGCGTCAGTTCGAGGACCCGGTGCGGCGACGCGAGATCCGGAAACAGCTCCCGTAGCTGCGACATCCGGTACCGGACCGTCTGAGGGTGGACGAACAACGCCGCCGCCACCTCGTCCCGCCTGCCCTGGTGCAGCAGCCACGCCCGCAACGTCTCCTCCAGCCGCCGCGCGGTCGTGACCGGCAAGGTCCGCAACGGTGCGAGAGCCCGGGCCCGCAGGTCGGCGAACGCGTCCGCGTCGGCGCTCAGCACCAGCTCCGGCAGATGGTCCTCGGTGTCGCGAATATCGGAGGACAGGGTGCGCGCGCGTACGGCTCGGGCGTACGAGGCCGACGCACGCGCCCATGGCCGGGCCGGGCCGACCACGGCGGCGCGTTCGGTGAGCTGTCGCAGGAGATGCGGCCGGTCGGCGTCGGGGACGAGCAGCACACCCGTGGCGTCCGGCAGATCGTCGAGGACGAGGGTGCCCGGGTCGAGCGTGCGGTACGCGGGCCGGGCCTGGGCGGCGGGCAGCAGGACCGCCGTCAGCGAAACCGGAGGCTGCCACCCGGCCCGCTGGGCGGAGACCAGCAGCACGTCCGGGCTCGCCCCGGCGAGGAGGTCCCGGGCCAGGTGCTCCAGGTGACGCTCTTGATCCCTGCCCCGTGCGGCCAGCTCGTCGGCGTGGCCCGCGGCGCTCGCGGCGGACAGCTCGTCGATGTAGGCGAAGGTCAGCTCGGCGAACTTGGCGACCTCGGCGGCCGGCAGACCCGCGGGTACCGCCCCCGCCGCCAGGCAGCGCCAGGCCACGCGGGCACCGACGCGGTAGGCGCTGAGCAGGGCGTCCATCGAACGGCCGTCGCGGACCTCGCCGCGGCCCAGCTCGTAGGCCGCGTCACCGCCGTCACCGCCCGTGGCGCTCCCGCTCGCGAGGTCCAGATAGTGCCCCAGGGCGGTGCGGACGGCCCGGCGGATGGTGGCACCCATGTGGCCCGAGAGGGCGTTGGCGTAGGGAGGGACCTCGTCGATGATCGCCTGGACGACCTCGTCGGCGGTGGCCTTCAGCGCGCCCCGAAGCACCGTGACCGTCGTCTCGTCCAGGGTCAGCTCGCTGGCCCTCCGCATCACATGGCTCACGTCTTATTCCCTGCGAACAATTCCGCCGACCAGATTTACGTCCTACGGTCAGGACTTTACGCCCTCAGGTACAGCAAGCTGGAGCCATGACGAGTACAGCCCTCCGCGGCAGGGCGTGGAAACTACTGGAGATGGTCACGACGCCCCTGCTGCCGTCCGACTACCTCGACCTGGTCAGCCCGCTGCGCGCGGGCGCCGACCTGAGGGGGCGCATCGAGGCCGTGCGGCCCGAGACGGGTGACGCCGCGACCATCGTGATCAGACCGGGACGGGGCTGGCGCGGCCACACGGCCGGTCAGTACGTGCGGATCGGAGTCGACGTCGACGGGGTGCGCCTGTGGCGCGCCTACTCGCTCACCTCGCCGACGAACCGCCAGGACGGCCGCATCACGATCACCGTGAAGGCGATCCCGGACGGCAAGGTCAGCAACCACCTGGTCCGCCGCGCGAAACCGGGCACACTGATCCACCTCGACCAGGCGACCGGCGACTTCGTGCTGCCGCGGCCCACGCCCGCCAAGGTGCTCTACCTGACGGCCGGCAGCGGCATCACGCCCGTCATGGGCATGCTGCGCGACACCGAGTTCGACGACGTCGTCATGGTCCACTGCGCGCCCCGGCCGCACGACGTGATCTTCCGCAGCGAACTGCACGACCTGGCCACGGACACCAAACTGCGGCTCACCGAGGTCCACACCGACACGGACGGCATGCTCGACATCGCCCGCCTCGACGAACTCGTGCCCGACTGGGCCGAGCGCGAGACCTGGGCCTGCGGACCCGCCGGCCTGCTCGACGCCGCCGAGAAACACTGGACCGAGCACGGCGTCCCGGAGCGCCTGCACACCGAACGCTTCCGCCCCACCGTCGTCGTCGCCGGCGACGGCGGTGAGGTCACCTTCAGCACCACCGGCAAGACCGTCGACGCGGACGGCGCCACGCCGTTGCTCGACATCGGAGAGGCGTCCGGCGTGCTCATGCCGTCCGGATGCCGTATGGGCATCTGCTTCGGCTGCACCACGCCCCTCACGGCGGGCGCCGTCCGCGACCTGCGCACCGGCGAGATCACCGAGGCCGAACCGGGCGTCCTCATCCAGACCTGCGTGTCCGCCGCGGCGGGCCCCTGCGCCATCGAACGGTAGGAACACCTTGACCGCTATCGACCCCACCGCCCACCTGACCGCGGAGCAGATCGAGGAGCTCGGCCGCGAGCTGGACGCGATCCGCGACGAGGTGCTCGCCAGCCGCGGAGAGAAGGACGCCGCCTACATCCGCAAGGTCATCTCGGCGCAGCGCAAGCTCGAGCTGGCCAGCAGGGGCGTGCTGCTGTTCTCGATGTTCCCGCCCGCGTGGGTGCTCGGCACCGCCGGACTGTCCGTGGCGAAGATCATGGACAACATGGAGATCGGCCACAACATCCTGCACGGCCAGTGGGACTGGATGCGGGACCCGAAGATCCACTCCACCACCTGGGAATGGGATCACGTCTCGCCGTCCGACCAGTGGAAGCACTCGCACAACGAACTGCACCACAAGTACACCAACGTGATCGGCAAGGACAACGACCTCGGCTACGGCATCATGCGCGTCGACGAGGACCAGAAGTGGCACCCGTTCCACCTCGGCCAGCCCCTGTGGAACTTCCTCAACGCCTGCTTCTTCGAATACGGCATCGCGGCGTACGACCTGGAACTCGGCAAGAACCTGCACAAGCGCCGCCGCAAGAACCCGGAGTTCCGCGCGCGGGCCAAGGCCGTGGGCCGCAAGATCCGCAAGCAGGTGCTCAAGGACTACGTGATCCACCCGCTGCTGTCGGGCCCGTCCTTCCTCCCCACGCTCGCCGCCACCTTCACCGCGAACCTCGTCCGCAACCTCTGGTCCCACTCGGTGATCATGTGCGGGCACTTCCCCGAGGGCGTCCAGGTCTTCGAGCGCCGCTCGATCAAGGGCGAGACGCGCGGCCAGTGGTACCTCCGCCAGATGATGGGCTCGGCCAACATCAGCGGCAGCAAGGCCATGCACTTCATGACCGGCAACCTCTCGCACCAGATCGAACACCACCTGTTCCCGGACCTGCCTAGCAACCGCTACGCCGAGGTCGCGGTGAAGGTACGCGCGCTGTTCGAGAAGTACGAGCTGGACTACGTCACCGGCCCCCTGCCCAAGCAGGTGTTCTCCGCGTGGCACAAGGTCTTCCGGCTCTCCCTGCCGAACAAGAAGCCCAAGATCAAGACACCCACCCGCGAACAGGAGGTCCTCGCGGCCTGACACCCGGCGCGAGGCGAAGGCCGGTCGCACGAAGGGCGCCTGACGGGACGAACCCCGGTCAGGCGCCCTTCCGTTCGGTGTCTAGAAGAAGCCCAGCTTCTTCGGGGAGTACGACACCAAAAGATTCTTCGTCTGCTGGTAGTGCTCCAGCATCATCTTGTGCGTCTCACGGCCGATCCCCGACTGCTTGTACCCGCCGAAGGCGGCGTGCGCCGGGTAGGCGTGGTAGCAGTTCGTCCAGACGCGGCCCGCCTGGATGGCCCGGCCCGCCCGGTACGCCGTGTTGATGTCCCGCGTCCAGACGCCCGCCCCGAGACCGTAGAGCGTGTCGTTGGCGGTCTTGATGGCGTCGTCGAAGTCGTCGAACGACGCCACGGAGACCACCGGACCGAAGATCTCCTCCTGGAAGACCCGCATACTGTTGTCGCCCTCGAAGATGGTCGGCTGGACGTAGTACCCGCCCTTCAACTCACCGTCGTACTCCGCGCGTTCCCCGCCGGTGAGCACCTTGGCGCCCTCCTGCCGGCCGATGTCGATGTACGAGAGGATCTTGGAGAGCTGCTCGCCGGACGCCTGCGCGCCGATCATCGTGTCGGTGTCGAGCGGGTGACCGGGTTTGATCAACTCGGTGCGGGCGACGGCGGCCTGGAGGAAGTCGCCGTAGTTGCCGCGCTGGATCAGCCCGCGCGACGGGCAGGTGCACACCTCGCCCTGGTTCAACGCGAACATCGTGAAGCCCTCAAGCGCCTTGTCGCGCAGGTCGTCGTCCTTCTCCCACACGTCGTCGAAGAAGATGTTCGGCGACTTGCCACCGAGTTCCAGCGTGACGGGCTTCAGGTTCTCCGCCGCGTACTGCATGATCAACCGGCCCGTGGACGTCTCACCCGTGAACGCGACCTTCGCCACCCTCGGACTCGACGCGAGCGGCTTGCCCGCCTCCTCGCCGAACCCGTTGACGATGTTCACCACACCCGGCGGCAGCAGATCCGCGACCAGGCTCATCCAGTAGTGCAGCGAGACCGGCGTCTGCTCGGCCGGCTTGATGACCACCGCGTTGCCGGCCGCGAGCGCCGGAGCCAGCTTCCACGCGGCCATCAGGATCGGGAAGTTCCACGGGATGATCTGCGCCACCACACCCAACGGCTCGTGGAAGTGATACGCCACCGTGTCGTCGTCGACCTCGCTGAGCGCACCCTCCTGCGCCCGGACCGCGCCCGCGAAGTAGCGGAAGTGGTCGATGGCCAGCGGGATGTCCGCCGCGAGCGTCTCCCGGACCGGCTTGCCGTTCTCCCAGGTCTCCGCGACGGCCAGCGGCTCCAGATACGCCTCCATCCGGTCGGCGATCTTCAGCAGGATGTCCGAACGCTCCGTCGCCGACGTGCGCCCCCAGCCCGGCGCGGCCGCGTGCGCCGCGTCCAGCGCCCGCTCCACATCCTCCGCCGTACCCCGTGCCACCTCCGTGAACGGCTGCCCGTTCACCGGCGACGGGTTCTCGAAGTACTGCCCCCGCGCGGGCGGTACGTACTCGCCCCCGATGAAGTGGTCGTACCGCGCCTGGTAGGAGACGATCGCGCCCTCGGTTCCGGGCGCCGCGTAACGGGTCATCCTGGTCAGCCTCCCTGAGCAGTGCCGCCCGCCGTTGGACGGCTCTGAGCGGGAGGGTAGGGAGGCAGAGGTTGCGAGGACGTTGCGCGCTGCCGCCGTGACAGGTCCGACTCGATCGCCGAGACTCACCTAGCAAGTCGGCTTCGACCAGGACCTGGTGGAGGGCGAGGCGCTCCGCGTCCCTCCCGGCACATGGCCTCCCGACTCAGACTCAATTCCCCCCCAACCTGTATCGCGCCCTCGGGCCGCGCCCGCGAAATGCCGGTCACTGAAGGCGCGTTGAGGTGATCTGGCCCAGGCCCCGAGCAGGTGCGATCCCCGACCGATCGACGACGTCTTCGACGCGTGACAGGAGTGGACGGACGCGGTTCCGGGCTTCGGCACGTCGACGTTGGCGCTCCACCCGTGGTCCGTCTTCCTCTCCCAACGCTCACTCCTCACGGCGCAGCCAGCTCCGCCTCCAGCGCGGACAACCGGGCCCGTACCGTCGGCGTGGGCCGTATCGCCGCCAGTGCCCTCCAGACGTTCAGGTCGTCCTCGCCCCATGGCGTGTGGGCCCAGTCCGCCAGGAGGTCGGGGTCGCCGTGGGCGATCAGGGCGGCGCGCAGGCCGTCGGACAGGCGGTGTCCGAGGCGTACGACCGCCGGTGCCTGGGAGGCCGGCAGCAGCGGGCCCGCGTACGCCGCCAGTGCCGCCGTCACCGCTCCGGCGCGCAGGCGTCGTTCCACGGCGTCGACGTCGGACTCCACCGGCAGCGCCAGTCGGTACGGGCGCGACAGGAGCAGGCCGGGGCCGAGGACCCCGCGCAGCCGGGCCAGTTCGGCGCGCAGGGTCACCGGTGTCACCGACTCGTCCTCGTACAGCGCGCAGAGCAGTTCGTCGCCGGTCAGCCCCTCCGGGTGGCGGGCCAGCAACAGCAGGATCTCGCTGTGTCTGCGGCTGAGCCGGAGCTTGCGGCCGTGGGCCAGCAGCAGCGCCTCGTCGCGGCCCAGCACCGTCAACTCCGCCGCCCCCGTGGCCGGTCGGCCCGAGTCGAGCAGGGCGAGCTGGGATTCGGCGGCCCGTGCCACCGCCTGAATGAACCCCAGGCTGTGCGGATGCGCCAGCCCGTCGCCCCCCGTGATGTCCACCGCCCCGAGCACCCGCCCGGTCCGTGGGTCGTGCACCGGCGCCGCCGCGCACGTCCACGGCTGCACCCGCCGTATGAAGTGCTCGGCCGCGAACACCTGAACCGGGCGGTCGACGGCGACCGCCGTGCCCGGGGCGTTCGTCCCGACCGCGCTCTCCGCCCACCGCGCGCCCGGTACGAAGTTCATGCGCCCCGCCTGGCGTCGGGTCGCCGGGTGGCCCTCGACCCACAGGAGTCTGCCGTGCGCGTCGCACACCGCGAGGAGATGCTCGCCGTCGGCCGCGAACGTGCCCATCAACTCCCGGAACAGCGGCATCACCCGGGCCAGCGGATGTTCGGCACGGTAGGCGCCGAGGTCCCCGTCGGTCAGTTCCACGCTCGCGGTGCCGTCCGGACCCACGCCGGCCCGCGCCGAACGCCGCCAGGAGTCGGCCACCACGGCACGTACCGGACGGGGCATGGTGCCCGCGACGGTGAACGTCTCGTGCGCTCTGCGCAGGATCCGCATCCGTTCGGTAGGGTCGGCCCCTGGTTCCAGGGCCACCCAGGGATCGTTCACATCGTCCTCCTCGGAGGAGCTACGGCTGGGGACATCGTCACTCCGGGTGTGCGGGCCGACAACCGTTTGGACGGAGGTCGTCGGAAGACGGAGTCGAGGAGACGCGGAGACCCGGTGCGGGTCAGGCCGAGTCGACGAGCTTCAGATAGCGGGCCCAGTCCCAGTTCGGGCCCGGGTCGGTGTGATCGGTGCCAGGTACCTCGTGGTGGCCGATGATGTGCGCGCGGTCCTTGGGGATGCCGTACCGCTCGCACACCGAGGCCGTCAGACGCGCCGACCGCTCGTAGAGGGCGTCGGTGAAGTAGGCGGGCCGGTCCACCCAGCCCTCGTGCTCGATGCCGACGCTGCGGGTGTTGTACTCCCAGTTCCCCGCGTGCCAGGCGATGTCGGACTCGCGCACGCACTGCGCCACCCGACCGTCGCCCGAGCGCACGACGTAGTGCGCGGACACTCTCTTCTTCGGGTTCCGGAAGATGTCCAGTGCCTGGGCGAAGGTCGTCTGCGTGACGTGGATGACGACCAGGTCGATCGCATGCTCTCCGGGCCGTTCCGAGACCGTGTAGTTGGCGCCGGACGCGGGCTGCCACGCGGCCGGCCGGTAGTCGACGGGCTGGGCTGTCGCCCCGGCCCTCGCGTCGGGAAGCAGGGAGTACGGGACGGCGGTGAGGGCAGCGCCCTTCAGGATCCGCCGCCGGTCGAGCAGGGATCGGGTTCGTGTCGGGATGAGGCTGCGGTGCGTGTTCATGCGATCACGTTACGGCGCCGTTCGGCGTGGCAGCGGAAGGCCGACGACTTCGGTGGACGACCACCTGATTGTGGACAACTCGCTCACTCGAACGGGTAATTCAGGCCCGAGCGGCTCTCAGACCCGCCCCGCCACCGCCGCCGGATCGTCCAGCACCGCTCGCACCACGGAGTGCGCCGCCCCCAGCAACGGCCCCTCGGGGCCCAGCCGGGACACGGACACCGGACAGGGCGGACCTGCCGTACGCCGGGCCAACTCGCTCTCCAGCGACGGAAGAAGCCAGGGCGCCAGCCCGGACAGGGCGCCGCCGAGCACGACTTCCTCCGGGTCCAGCAGATTCAGCGCCCCGGTCAGCGCGATCCCGAAGGCCGTTCCCGCCTCGCGCAGGGCACGGCGTACGTTCGGGTCGCCGTCCGTCGCCAGCCCCGCGAGCAGCCCGACGCGGTCCCCGCCGGGCTCCAGACCGGCCGCCCGCAGCACCGCCTCCTCGCCGGCGTACTGCTCCAGGCAGCCGAGACCACCGCACACGCAGGGCGGTCCGTCGGGGTGGACCGGTACGTGACCGAGTTCGCCGGCGAAGCCCCGGGTGCCACGCAGCAGGCTGCCGTCGACGACCAGCGCGGCACCGATGCCGATCTCGGCCGAGACGTGCAGGAAGTCGCGGGGGGTGTCGGGACGGAGCCAGAGTTCGGCCAGGCCGCCGAAGTTGGCCTCGTTGTCCACCGTGAGGGGGAAGTCGCCGGGCAGCAGCGCGCCGAGGTCGGTGTCGTGCCAGTCCAGGTTGGGTGCGCGGACGATGGTCCGCGCGTCGCGGGCGACCAGGCCGGGTACGGCCACGGCGAGCCCCGCCGGCCACAGCCCTTCGCGTTCCGCCTCGGCCACGACCTGGCGCACCATGCCGGTCAGCTCCTCGACCACCGGCTCGGGGGAGCGGCCCCGGTTGGTGCCGTGACGCTCGATCCGGGCCCGGACCTCGCCGCGCAGGTCGATGACGCAGACCGCGAGATGGTCGACGCCGATCTCGGCGCCGAGTCCCGCGGGGCCCCGTCCGCTGACGGCCAGCGCCGAGCCGGGCCGTCCGACCCGGCCGGGTCGCTCCGGTCCCAGTTCCTCCAGCAGGCCGGTGCGTATCAGCTCGTCGACGAGGGTGGACACCGCCGCCCGGGTCAGACCGATGCGGGAGGCGACCGCCGCCCGGGACAGCGAACCCTCGGCGCTGACGGCGTGCATCACCCGGGCGAGGTTGCGGCGGCGCATGCCCTGCTGGGTGTCGGGCAGCGCGCGCCCGGGGCCGGTGGCGCGGGCCTCGTGCAGCGGTGCGGTCATGCCTCCGTCGATTCGTCGATTCATCGATCTGCCGGTTCTCAGGGAGTGCGGTTGCAGGCGGTGCCGTTCTCAGGAAGCCAAGAAGCCAAGAAGCCAGAAAGCCAAAGCGTCAAGAAGTCAAGGCGTCAAGAAGTGCGGCAAGTGCGGCGGTCCTCAGCGGGTGGGCGCGATCCTCAGCGGGTGTGCGGCGCGCGCTCCAGCAGTGGCGCCGCGTCGGAGAGTACCCCGGAGATCCTCGCCAGCGTCGCCTCGTCCCGTTCCACGGCGTCCAGTACCGGGCCGCGCGTGGTGTTCCAGCGCCGGGCCACGGCGGCCGGGTCCTCTCCGGTCAGCAGGCCGGCGGCCTGCGCGGCCGCGCCCAGGGCGACCAGTTCCCTTGCCTCGGGGATCTGCACGGGCCGGCCGGACAGCCGTCGTACGGTCTGCTGCCAGGCCGTGCCGCGCGCGCCGCCGCCGATCAGCAGCAGGGGGGCCGAACGGTCGGCGTCCGCGTCGAGGACCAGGTCGAGCGCGCCGAGCAGCGCGTGCACGGCGCCGTCGTAGGCGGCCTGGAGGAACTGTCCCGCGGTGGTGTCGTGGCGCAGGCCGTGCAGCAGTCCCGAGGCGTTCGGCAGGTTCGGGGTGCGCTCGCCGTCCAGGTACGGCAGCAGGGTCAGCTCGGCGGTGGGCTCCACGGCCTCGCGGTCCAGGCCCAGCAGCGCCGCGACCCGGTCCACCGCGAGGGTGCAGTTCAGGGTGCAGGCCAGGGGCAGCCAGTCGCCGTGCGCGTCGGCGAAACCGGCCACCGTGCCGGTCGGGTCCGCCGGACGCGTCCTCGCCACCGCGTACACCGTGCCCGAGGTGCCGAGGCTCAGCACCGGCGTGCCGGGGCGCAGCCCGAGGCCCAGGGCCGCCGCGGCGTTGTCGCCGGTGCCGGGGGCGACCAGGGTGCCCTTGGCGAACGGCAGGTCATGGCTGTCGCGGACGGTGCCCGCGACCTCGCCGGGACGCACCACGCGCGGCAGCAGCGCCGGGTCGAGGCCCACGTGGGCGAGGATCTCCTCGTCGTACGCCTCGGTCGCCGACGCCCACCAGCCGGTGCCGGAGACGTCGCCCCGGTCGGTGGTGCCCTCGCCGGTGAGGCGCTCGGTCAGGTAGTCGTGGGGGAGCCGTACGGCCTTCGTGGCGCGCAGGGTCTCCGGCTCGTGCTCGGCCAGCCAGGCCCACTTCGTCACTGTGAAGGAGGCGGCCGGCACGGACCCCGTGCGCTCCGCCCAGAACTTCGCGCCGCCCAGCTCCTCGGTGAGCCGGCGCGCCTGCGGGGCCGAGCGCACGTCGTTCCAGAGCAGCGCGGGACGCACCGGCGCGCCGTGCCCGTCCAGCGTCACCAGGCCGTGCTGCTGCCCGCCCACCGACACCGCGGCGGCCTCGCGCGCCGCGTCGCCGCACTGGCGCAGCGCCTCGCACAGGGCGTCCCACCACTGGCGCGGGTCGCTCTCCCGGCCGGCCCCGGAGGACACGGTGTGCGGCGCCTGGCCACTGGCGACGACCTCACCGGTGGACGCGTCGACGACCAGCGCCTTCGTGGACTGGGTGGACGAGTCCACGCCGACGACGAGCGGACCCTCGGCTGCTGACATCGGGCTCTCCCTCAAGATCTTTTCGCGTTTTTTCGACGGCTTCGCGGGATCTGTCTTCCCAGAACCGTGCTGGCATACTAATTTGTAAACGGCCATGACGAAATAGTCGGCAAGGCAGTCTTCACAGCAAGGAGCCGTGGCATGAGCTACCAGCCCACCCCCGATGACAGGTTCACCTTCGGCCTGTGGACCGTCGGCTGGCAGGGAAGGGACCCGTTCGGCGACGCCACGCGGCGTGCCCTCGATCCGGTCGAGACCGTGCAGCGCCTGGCCGAGCTCGGCGCCCACGGCGTCACCTTCCACGACGACGACCTCATCCCGTTCGGGTCCTCCGACAGCGAGCGCGAGGAGCACATCAAGCGCTTCCGCCAGGCCCTGGACACCGCCGGCATGACCGTCCCGATGGCCACCACCAACCTCTTCACGCACCCCGTCTTCAAGGACGGCGCGTTCACCGCGAACGACCGCGACGTGCGCCGCTACGCCCTGCGCAAGACGATCCGCAACATCGACCTGGCCGCCGAGCTGGGCGCCGAGACCTACGTCGCCTGGGGCGGCCGTGAGGGCGCGGAGTCCGGTGCCGCCAAGGACGTCCGCGTGGCCCTGGACCGTATGAAGGAGGCGTTCGACCTCCTCGGCGAGTACGTCACCTCCCAGGGCTACGACCTGCGCTTCGCCATCGAGCCCAAGCCGAACGAGCCGCGCGGCGACATCCTGCTGCCCACTGTCGGCCACGCCCTCGCCTTCATCGAGCGCCTGGAGCGCCCCGAGCTGTACGGCGTGAACCCCGAGGTCGGCCACGAGCAGATGGCCGGGCTGAACTTCCCGCACGGCATCGCGCAGGCCCTGTGGGCGGGCAAGCTCTTCCACATCGACCTCAACGGCCAGTCCGGCATCAAGTACGACCAGGACCTGCGCTTCGGCGCCGGCGATCTGCGCTCCGCGTTCTGGCTGGTCGACCTGCTGGAGAGCGCCGGCTACGCGGGCCCGAAGCACTTCGACTTCAAGCCGCCGCGCACCGAGGACCTCGACGGCGTCTGGGCGTCCGCCGCGGGCTGCATGCGCAACTACCTGATCCTCAAGGAGCGCGCCGCCGCGTTCCGGGCCGACCCCGAGGTCCAGGAGGCCCTGCGCGCCGCCCGTCTCGACCAGCTCGCCCAGGCCACGGCCGCCGACGGCCTGGAGAGCCTGCTCGCCGACCGCAGCGCGTTCGAGGACTTCGACGTGGAGGCGGCCGCCGTGCGTGGCATGGCCTTCGAGCAGCTCGACCAGCTCGCCATGGACCACCTCCTCGGCGCCCGCGGCTGACCCGCGGCACACGCAATCTCACGCACGCGCGTGTGCGTACCCCGAGCGGGCACACACACGCGCGTGCCGCCGTCGGCGGAGGCCGACTCCACTTGGGCCCTGGTCCGCACCGGCTACGCCGGAATCATGTGGTCCATGGCATGACTGCGTATCAACTTCCCTACGGGGGTCGCGGTCCGGGCCGTTGGCCAGGGACGCTGGACGGTATGGCCATGCCACCCGTACCGCCCCAGCCGCCCGGACCGCCGGGCGACACGCCGCCTCCCGGCGGCCACGGAACACCGCCCTACGGCTTCGGCCCGCCGGACCCCGGATACGGACCGCAGGACCCTGCCTACAGCCCGCCGGACCCTGGCTACGGGCCGACCGATCCGGGCGCCGGGCCACCTGATCCGGGCTACGGCCCGACCGCTGCCGGTCCCAGCCATGGGTCGCCGGAATCGGGCTTCGGGCCGCCGACGCCGCCCTCCGGCACGCCAGGAGGCGGTCCCGGACGGCGCCGGACGCCTCTCTTCACCGTGATCGCGCTGGTCGTCGCCATCGGCGTCATCGCCGCCGTCGCGTTCGCGCTCTCGTCCGACGACTCACCGGACGACGAGCCGGGCAAGGGGACCGGCGGCACACCCACGCCGTCCCGCAGCCTTCCGATCGAGCTGCCCAGCGGACTCCCCAGCGGGCTCCCGAGCGAACTGCCCACCCGGCTGCCCAGCGAGCTGCCCTCAGAGCTGCCGACCGCGCTTCCGACCACCCTGCCGACCCAGCTCCCCAGCGACCTGGAGTCCCTGCTCCCGACCCTGGAAGAGCTGCTGCCGTAGCCCCACGCGCGTGTGTGCGCTCCGAGCAGGCTCACGCGCGCGTGACCGCCGCACCGACGGGGATGAAGGGGGCCGTATCCCGACCCCCGGCCGTCCCCGTCGGCACGGTCCCGCCGTCAGATGCCGTGCGGCAGCCGCACGTACGTCACCGTCGTCTCGATGCCGCTGTCGACCAGCCTGCCCCGGGCGTCGAAGGCGTCGGGGCCGTCCGTCATCCCGAAATCGTTGTCGTTGATCAGAGCGAGCGTGTCGTGGTCCACGCGCGCGACGCCCTCGATCTTCCCGGGCACCCCGGCGACCTTGCCCAGGTCCACCACGAGCCGCTTGGCCAGCACCGGCACCCCGGCGGCGGACGGGTCGGCCAACTGCTCCAGGGACGGCGACGTCGTCTCGTCGTCCCAGCGGCTGCCCAGGATGTTCGCGGACCGCCCGAGCCGGACCACCTGGAGCCGGGCGGCCTTGTCGGTGCGCTCCTCGACCAGCAGTCGGTCGCCGCCCACCGCGACGACGGAGGAGATCTTCAGCTCCGAGGGGTCGTCCTCGCTCGGGTCGACCACGTTCACCGGGTCGAAGCGGTACGCGTACTCGGCGGTGACAGCCTTCTTCCGGGGTGAGAAACGCAGCAGCCGCGCGGTGAGCGACGACTCACCGGCGTCCGTGTCCGGCAGCGACAACGGGCTCTGCACGGCCAGCACGAGGTCACCGCCGGGCAGCAGGGCCAGGCCCTCGAAGCCGCGGTTGATCTTCCGGTGCAGCAGGACCGAGGGCAGCGCCTCCACCACCGGGTAGTCCGTGCCGGTCAGCTTCAGGCCCTCGGGCACATAGCGCGTGAGCACCCTCCCGCGCGCGGACACGTGCACCAGCGAGGGCCCGTACTCGTCGGCGAGCCAGAAGGTCCCATCCGCCGCCCGCACGATGCCCTCGGTGTCCAGCCCGTTCGGGTCGTAGGAGAGCGGCGTCTTCGCGTCGTACGTGTACGGCGCCTCGTCGCGGCCCTTCTGGTTGGACAGCCCCGTGACCGGCTTCCCGGACCGGGTGGTGACCGGGATCGCGTCCACGACCCGCACCGTCTTCCCGCTGACGCGGATCCGCACGATCGCCGGGTCGAAGCCGGGCACGGGGAACGTACGGCGCTTGGTGCCGTCCACCTTGATCTGACCGTTCGGCCCGCGGTCCGTGACCGTCCAGAACTCGCCCTTGCGGCCCGTCGGGTAGATGTCGCTGCCGATGCCGCCGAGGTCCACGCCCCGGTCGTCGCTCACCGTGCCGCGCAGCAGCGCGTTGCTGAACGCCCCGAGCGGGATGTCGCCGAGGGTCGCCGTCCGGGTGACGTGCGCCTGCCCGGACGGCGTGCCGGCAGCGGCCGGTCCGGTGGTGACGAGGGCGGCCAGCACGGCGAGCGGGACTCCGGCCGCGAGGGAACGGTGGACGCGGCGCCGTCCGGTGGCGTGCGGGGACATCTGGCCTCCTGAGGGGCAAGTTCACTGACAGCGGCCAGAGTTGGGTTTCCTTTCGAACGCCGCGCCACATCCGCGTGAACGCGGGGCGTCGGCCGCCCGTCGGACCGACGCCCCTGCTCGTCCCTGCTCGCCCGCACTCGGCGTAAGCGCTTACTGGGCCACCTGCCGAATCACTTGCGCCGCGTCGCGTCCCGAGTCGCCCCACCGGCTCGGCTCACTGGATCGACGCCAGTGCCGTGGCCGGGTCCTGGGCCGCCTCACCGGCCGGCAGCCAGCGGCCGCCCTCCTTGCGGTAGGGCCACCAACGCCCGTCGCGCCCCAGCCGCACCTGACAGGGCGACCCGACGACCGTCCACCGGTTCCCGCGCGCCCGCAACTCCGGCCGTTCGTCACCCTCCCAGGCCGCGTCGACAGCGGCACGCGCGCGTGCGAGGGCCTCGCCCTCCACCGTCCACTCCTCCTCGAACACCGCCAGGGAGGCGGCGCCCCCGTACCGCCACGCGCGTACGGCCGAGGCCAGTTGCTCCCGGCTGCGGCCCGATCCGGCGGCGAGCCGACCCATCGACGCCGCGTCGGCCTCCGGGGCACCGGGAGCACCCACCGCGAGCCGCACGGCATCCTGAGCCACCGTCAAATCCGCCTCGGGCTTACGCCCTTCCGCGCCGCCGTACAGCAACTCGGCGAGCAGCAGACGCGCGTCCACGGCGGTCCGCGCGGCCAGGACTTCCAGCGCCGCCGCATCCACCCCGGGCGGCGGCGGTGCGTCGGTGTCCAGCGAGGGCGGCACGCCCGGCTCCTCCGGCAGCCCGGGAAGGGCCGGCAGCGGCGGCAGGACGTCCCCGGCCGCGTACGCCTCCCGGGCGTCCGTCCCCTCCGACAGCGGCGCCTCCGACTCGGCGGCGGGCCCGTTGGTGCCCCGGGCCTGGAGGTCGTCCAGCAGGGCCTGTTCGGTGCGCCCCCTGAGCAGCAGGAGCACGAACGGGTCCTCGTCGAGCAGCAGGGCCACCTGATAGCAGAGCGCCGCGGTGTGGCCGCAGTGGTCCCACGCGCCGCAGCCGCACTCGGCCTCCAGGTCTCCCAGCCCCGGCAGCAGGTCGACGCCGGCCGTCTGCGCGTCCTCGACCAGATCGGGCGGCATCTCCCGGTCGAGCAGCGCCGCGACGTGCCCGGACCGTTCCGCCGCCAGCCCCAGGAATCGATCCCACTCGGCGTCCGAGAGCACGCCGAGCAGGACGTCGGCCCGGTGCGGGGTGCCGTCGCGGTCCCGGACGACCGCCGTGATGCGGCCCGGCCGCACCGACACCGCGCCCACGGCACCCGCGCGCGCGAACCGGCGTCCCGCACGCACCTGTTCACCGTCCAGCGCGCCGTCCTCCAGCGCTGCCAGCCAGGCCCGCCCCCACCACGTTCCGGCGAATCCACGCCCGCGCGCGGGAGGCGACGCCGCGAACGTGCGCTCCTGCCCGTCGTCCGTACGCTCCCGACGGTCGTCGGATCCGTTCATCGCGTCCCCCCTCGCAGCTCGACCAGTTCGGCCAGTTCGGCGTCCGTCAGTTCCGTGAGCGCGGCCTCGCCCGAGCCGAGCACGGCGTCGGCGAGGCCCTGCTTGCGGCGCAGCATGTCGGCGATACGGTCCTCGATCGTGCCCTCGGCGATCAGCCGGTGCACCTGCACGGGCCGGGTCTGGCCGATGCGGTACGCCCGGTCGGTGGCCTGCGCCTCGACGGCCGGGTTCCACCAGCGGTCGAAGTGCACGACATGCTCCGCGCGCGTGAGGTTGAGCCCCGTACCGGCCGCCTTCAGGGACAGCAGGAACACCGGCACCTCGCCGTTCTGGAAACGGGCGACCATCGCCTCGCGTTCCGCCACCGGCGTGCCGCCGTGCAGGAGTTGGGTGGGCACGCCGCGTGCGGCCAGATGGCGTTCCAGCAGCCGCGCCATGTGCACGTACTGCGTGAAGACCAGCACGCTCGCCCCCTCGGAGAGGATCGTGCCGAGCAGTTCGTCCAGCAGCTCCAGCTTCCCGGAGCGTCCGGTGGTCCTCGGCCGCTCCTCCTTGAGGTACTGCGCCGGGTGGTTGCAGATCTGCTTCAGGCCGGTGAGGAGCTTCACGATCAGCCCGCGCCGCGCCATGTCGTCGGCATCGGCGATCGCCGCGAGGGTCTCGCGCACCACGGCCTCGTACAGGCCCGTCTGCTCCGGGGTGAGGTACACCGGGCGGTCGGTCTCGGTCTTGGGCGGCAGCTCCGGGGCGATGCCCGGATCCGACTTGCGGCGGCGCAGCAGGAACGGCCCGACGAGCCGGGCGAGCCGCTCCGCTGCGGCCGGGTCCGCGCCGCTCTCGACGGCCCGCGCGTACCGCGTGCGGAAGGTGCCCAGCCGGCCGAGCAGTCCTGGGGTCGTCCAGTCCAGGATCGCCCACAGCTCCGACAGGTTGTTCTCCACGGGCGTGCCCGTGAGCGCCACGCGTGCGCGTGCGCCGATGGTGCGCAGCGCCCGCGCGGTCGCCGAGTACGGGTTCTTCACATGCTGGGCCTCGTCCGCCACGACCAGCCCCCACGGCACCCGGCCCAGCCGGTCCGCGTCGAGCCGCAGGGTGCCGTACGTGGTGAGCACGAACTCCCCGGCGCCCAGGTCGTCCAGATCGCGTCGCGGTCCGTGGAAGCGGCGCACCGGCGTACCGGGGGCGAACCGCTCGATCTCGCGCTGCCAGTTGCCCATCAGCGAGGTAGGGCAGACCACGAGGGTCGGACCGGCGGACGACGGGTCGGTCTGGCGATGCAGATGCAGGCTGATCAGCGTGATGGTCTTGCCGAGCCCCATGTCGTCGGCGAGACAGCAGCCCAGTCCCAGGGAGGTGTTGCGGGCCAGCCAGTCCAGACCGCGCCGCTGATAGTCGCGCAGGGTGGCCCGGAGCGCGGCGGGCTGTTCCAGCGGCTCCCGCGCCTCGGGTGCCGTCAGGCGCTCCCGCAGGGCCGCCAGCCACCCCGTGGACCGCACCTCGACCCGGCGGCCGTCGACCTCGGTCGAGCCTGTCAGGGCGGCGCCCAGCGCCTCGACGGGGGTCACTTTGTGATCCTGCCGTGCCCGGGCACGGCGCAGCTCCTGCGGATCGATCAGGACCCACTGGTCCCGGAGCCGCACCAGAGGGCGGTTGGCCTCGGCGAGCCGGTCCAGCTCCTCCCGCGTGAGCCGCTGGTCGCCCAGCGCGAACGACCACGTGAACGACAACAACGCGTCCGCCGACAGGAACGACGGCGTGTCCGCCGACAGTGCCGACGGCAGGGCCGTGCCGGGGCGGTCCCGGTCCGTCCCGTCGTCCGGCGGGCCCACCACCGCGCGGGCGGTCAGGGTGCGGGCCAGTTCCCTCGGCCAGTGCACCTCGACGCCCGCTCCCGCCAACGCCCGGCAACCCTCCCCGAGCAGCTCCGCCACCTCCTCGTCGACCAGGACGACGGCGTCCGGCACGCCGGCCGACAGCAGCGGCGTCAGCGCGGGCCAGGCCCGGGCCGCGCGGCGCAGGGCGAGCAGGGCGTCCATCCGCGTGCGGGGACCGAACGCGCCCCGCGCGACACCCGAGTCCGCCCAGACCTCGGCGGCGTCCGCCACCAGCCCCGGATCGCTCACACTGTGCACCTGCGGCACGGCCCGGAACACGGGGCCGACGACCGCCTCGGCGGGGGACACCGGGGTGTCGACCCGCGCGGTGTCCGACCCGGCGGTGTCGATCCCGTCCGTCGCCAGCCCCGACACCTCGATCCGCAGGGAGACCCGCACGCCCGCGTCGTGCCCGGCGGCCACGTCACCCGCCCAGGCGCGCAGCCCGGGAACGTGCTGCGGCTCGGCGGCCGCGTAGACCGGTCCGCCGGTCAGGAGCGGGGCGGCGGGGGAGCGGGGCAGGGTGTCCGCGACCGCGTCCAGGAAGGCGCGCAGCAGCCGCTCCGGGTCGGGCAGGCGCAGGCCCGGCCCGTCGTCCACCGGGACGGCGTGGGCCTCGGGCGGCATCGAGGCGGCCAGCCGGCGTACGGCCTCCAGGTCCTCCGGCCCCAGCGGGCCGATGCGCCAGGCGTCGTGGTCGCCCGCCGACAGACCGGGCAGCAGCAGACCGCGTGCCACGCATCGCAACGCCAGCAGGGCGGCCGCGCCCCAGAACGCGGCGGACCGGTGACCCTCCGAGGCGACACGCGCGCGTGCGAGCACCGGCAGGGCCTGTCCCACCGGCAGCATCAGGGCCGGCACCCGCGCGAGCGCCATCCCGCTGCCCGCGGGCACCACGACGGACAGCTCCTCGGCCGAGTCCACGCCTTCCATGTCGCCGTCGGGCAGCCAGAAGGCGACCCGGCCGGACCGGGCCGGGTCGCCGGGCACGAACACGGCACGGCAGCGGGCTGGTTCGAAGAACTGGGACGGTGCTTCCACGGAAACCTTCTCGACAGAGATGAGCTACTCCTCAAGTTTGACTACTGACGGATGGTCGAGAGTACAGGATTGCGGACCGAAGTGATCTCAGGGTTGCCTGGGGGAGACCTCAGGGACGTCTCAGGGTCGCCTCCGGAACCGTGCGCGGCCCGGACCCGTTTTCATGGCAGAGAGCGGCAATGGCCGTGAAGGAGGCGACGCAGATGTCGAGAAACGCGAAGATCGCCGTGGGAGGAGTCGCGGTCGGGCTCCTCCTGCTGATCTGGCTGCCCTGGTGGGCGGCTCTGCTGATCGTGGTGGGAATACCGGCGGCGGCCTATCTGACCCTGGACCCCGCGCAGCGGCGCAGGCTGCGCAGGGTCACCCGGAAGGAGCTGGGCCGCTGACGGAACCGGGAGCGCGGCACGGGCCCTGACGCCCCGTGCCGCACCGCCCCCCGAACCTGTGCGTCCCGTCCGGCCCCGCTCAGAGCGGCCGTACGGCCATCTTGTCGAGCGCCTCCAGGAGACCGGGCAGCTCGGGTCCCCGTCCGACCGGCAGCACCTCGCCGGGCTCGTCGTCCAGCAGGACGAACGCGATGTCGTCGGTCCGCGCCACCAGTGACCAGCCGGGACCGTCGGCCCGCAGCGTGCGCGCGTCACCCGGGGCGAAGGAGGACCGTACGCGGCCGAGCGGGGGCGGGGTGTCCACGTACGCCCGTACCTCGGCGAGGACGCGTCGGATGCCGCTGTGGCCCTTCGGCGCGTCCTTCCCGGACGCGTCCGACTCCGCGCCGCCGTCCGCCTCCGTGGCCGCGTCGGTGCCCGCGTCCCCGTCCCTCGGGGACGCGTCCGACCCGGTGCTCCCGTCCGCGCCGTCGGAGCCTGCGCCGGCGTCGGCGTCCTTCCCCTGCGGGAGGGCGAACTCGGAGTCGTCGATCTGCTCGCGCCACACCGCCCACTGGAGGGCGATCTCGTCCGCGCCCAGCCGCCGCTGGGCCGGGCCCCAGACCGTGGTGTCCGGCGGGGCGAGCGCGGGGATGTCGATGACGTCCGGCCCCGGATCGTGCGGTGCGGGCACGTTGGGCGCCGCGACGGCCACCGCGAGGGGCCAGCCGGGCAGAGCGGCCACGACCGTCCGCTCGTCGGGCGACAAGTCGTACTCCATGCCGCAGTCCCATGACGCGATGGCCACGGCCACCAGGGACACGTCGTCGATGACGACCGTCCAGCGGGCGCCCTCGCCGTCCTGGCCCAGCACCAGGCCGTAGCCGTCGGCCAGCGGTGCGAGACCCAGGGCCGCACAGGCCTCCGGGTAGTCGTCGCCCAGCACACTCGGGAACTTCGCCGGCGTCAGCAGCACCGCCGTGAGCACATAGAGCGCATCGTCCGCGGCGGCGACGGCGTCCTCGTCCGTCCCTGCCATCCCAGCCTCCCCATCGGTTCGTCCAACGGCGCGCACCCTAGTGCGGCCGGAAGCAGCTTGTCACGACTCCCCGACATACTCGGAGCTGCTGTTTTCCGACCTGCCGGGGCGAATCGACCCTCGGGTGTGCCGCACCCCTCACGCGGCGGGCAGCCCGAGGAGCGCCCGGGCCACGGTCCGCGGCGACTCGTCGCGCTCCCGCGCGAGGGCGAGGACGGCGCGGCAGGCCAGCTCGTTGACCCCGAACGAGAGCGCCTCCGGCGACACCCAGCCGGACGCCTCGTCGATCCGATCCTGATCGTCCTCGATGGAGGCGGAGACGTACGCGGCGGCCGCCTCGAAAATGTTGTGCGGACGTTTGCCGCCGGCCTTCACCTCCCCGCCTTCCTCGCGGCCCTGCCGCGAGGGCGCGCGCGTGGCGCCGAGAAGCCCTGCCCAGACCTTGCGGACCGCGTCGAACATCCCGGCCACCTTCCCCCTGGGGGTTGTCCCCGTCGAGCTGGACGTGCCGTGCCCTCTCCTCACCGTAGAGACGCGACGGAGGCCGGAGAAGAGGGCGTGGCCGCTACGGGGCGGGAGCGGCGGGGATCAGTCGCCCAGTGAGGTCAACGTGTCGTGCAGCCAGTCGAGTTCCGCCCGGGACGTGGCCCGCGCGATGGCCAGCACGCCGCGCCGGAACGGGTCGTCCGGTTCCTCGGCGCGCAGCGGCCGGTCGCCCTCGTAGAAGAAGCTCGTCGGTTCCTGGAGGAAGGCCAGGCGGCGGCGGAGCACGGCTGCCTGGGCGGCCGGGTCGTCGAGGTGGCGGAGGAAGGCGAGCACGGTGAACCAGCGGTTCTCGTCGGTGATGTCGCGCGCGGCCGGGTCGGCGAGGCGTCGGCGCAGTTCGCTCCGGCCGTCGTCGGTGAGTGTCAGGACGTGCCGGGGTGCGGCCACCGCGCCGGGTTCGGTGGCGCGGATCAGGAAGCCCGCCTTCTCGAGGCGCTTGATCGCCGGATACAGGGTGCTCTCGGCGACCGGACGCACGTGACCCGTCAGGGCCGTGATGCGTTTGCGCAGCTCATAGCCGTGCAGGGGGGCGTCGTACAGGAAGCCGAGGATGGCTAGCTCCAGCATGCCCGCATCATACTCCGTTGACGTAATACATCGGTGCCGATGTATGGTCGGGGTGTACCGAGAGCAGACGTGGGCGACCCGAGGGGGAGAGACGATGCGGCAGG
Organism: Streptomyces sp. CAI-85; assembly: GCF_013363615.1. NCBI lineage: Bacteria > Bacillati > Actinomycetota > Actinomycetes > Kitasatosporales > Streptomycetaceae > Streptomyces > Streptomyces sp. CAI-85. The sequence continues at coordinate 162,322 of NZ_JAANNX010000003.1, forward strand.
CCGTGTTCGACAGTGCGGGAAGCTGTGTCCGCTGGACGGAGACGCCGGGCGCGGAACCCGCGCGTGTGTATGTGCACGGCCTGGGCGCCGCCTCGGCGGTGTACCACGCGCACGTGGCGGCCCGTCCCGAACTGGCAGGCCGGCGCAGCCTGTTCGTCGACCTCCCCGGGCACGGCATCAGCGACCGGCCCGAGGACTTCGGCTACACGCTGGAGGAGCACGCCGACGCCCTGGCGGCCGCGCTCGACGCGGCCGGGGTGAGCGGCGCAGAGCTGGTGGGGCACAGCATGGGCGGCTCGGTGGCCGTCGTCCTGGCCCACCGCCGGCCCGACCTGGTGTCCCGACTCGTCCTCACCGAGGCCAACCTCGACGCGTTCCCGCCGCCCTCCGCGGGCAGCAGCGGCATCGCCTCCTGGACCGAGGAGGAGTTCCTCGACGGCGGGTACGCGCGTGTGCTCGACCGCGTGGGCCTCGTGTGGGCCGCGACCATGCGGCTGGCCGACCCGCGTGCCCTGCACCGCAGCGCGGTCGGGCTCCGGCGCGGCTCCGCCCCGGTCATGCGGGAGATCCTGACCGGGCTGCCGGTCGAGCGGGTCTACCTCCAGGGCGGCCGCAGCGGCGCACTCGACGGCGCGCACGCCCTGGAGGAGGCCGGAGTGCGGGTGATGATGGTCCCGGACGCCGGTCACAACATCATGTTCGACAACCCCGCCGCTTTCGCGAAGGCGGTCGCCGGCACGGGGTGAGACCTCAGCTCGCGCGTGCGGCGAGGGCCAGGAAACGCGTGTCCTCGTCGACGTACGACGTCATGCGCCAGCCGGAACGGGCCAGCAGAGGGCGCAGTTTGGGCTCCGCGCGCAGGTCGTCCGAGGTGATCCGGCGGCCCTGGCGGGCCGCGAGCGCCGCCCTGCCGATCGGGTGGAACAGCGCCAGCGTGCCGCCGGGGCGCACCACTCGCGCCAACTCCCGCAGATTCCCGGTCGGGTCGGCCAGATGCGAGACGAGCCCGGCACCGAACACGGCGTCGAACGCCCCGGACCGCAGCGGCAGCGCGGCCACGTCGCCGAGCAGCAGCCGCCCGTCGCGGTCCCGTCCGCCCCGTACGGCGGCCTCCAGCATCGCCGGCGTCAGATCCAGGCCGACGACCACTCCCGTCGGCCCCACGGCGGCACGCAGCGGCGTCAGGGCCCGCCCGGTGCCGCAGCCCGCGTCCAGCACCCGGTCCCCGGCCCGCAGTCCGAGGCCGGCGACCGCGGCCGCGTAGGCGGGACCGTCGTCGGGGAAGCGGCTGTCCCAGTCCGCCGCGCGCGCGGTGAAGAACTCCTGGACGTGCGTGTGATGGTCGCTCATGGTCCGTATGGTCCCCCACCGACACGGACGGCGTCGCTGCGCACATGTTCGAGCGTCAGCCGATCGGACCGGCGCATTTCGGCGTCAGATTCCATCACCTTTCGAAATGCGCCCCCTGTGTGCTTCCGTGCTCCCACTAGCGTCCCCTGGCCATGGGACACCTGGACCACGCCGCGTTCGGCTGGCTGACCCCCGTGCTGTCGTACGCGATGGCCTGCATCGGCGCCGCCCTGGGGCTGCGCTGCACCGTGCGCGCGCTGGGCGCCACCGGGCGCTCCCGCCGCAACTGGCTGATCACCGCGGCCTCGGCGATCGGGACCGGCATCTGGACCATGCACTTCGTGGCCATGCTCGGCTTCGCCGTCAGCGGCACCGACATCCGCTACGACGTTCCGCTGACCGTGCTCAGCCTGCTCGTCGCCATGGTCGTCGTCTGCGCCGGTGTCTTCGCCGTCGGCTACGGCCGCGACCGCACGCGCGCCCTGCTCGTGGGCGGTCTCACCACCGGGCTCGGCGTGGCGAGCATGCACTACCTCGGCATGGCCGCGGTCCGGCTGCACGGTGAGGTGACCTACGACCTCATGCTCGTCGCGCTGTCGGTCCTGATCGCGGTCGTCGCCGCGACCGCGGCCCTGTGGGCGGCGCTCAACATCAAGTCGCCGGTCGCGGTCACCGTCGCGTCCCTCGTCATGGGCGCGGCGGTCAGCAGCATGCACTACACCGGAATGCTCGCGGTGGGCGTGCGCGTGACGCCCTCCGGCGCGGCGCTGCCCGGGGCCACGGCGATGCAGTTCATCTTCCCCCTCGCCGTCGGCCTCGGGTCCTACCTCTTCCTGACCTCGGCCTTCGTCGCCCTGTCACCCACCACCGGGGAGCGTGAGGCGTCCGCCTTGGCCCAGCAGGCACCGGACGGCGCCACCACCCGTCCGCGGGCCCGGACCGCGTGACCCAAGCGGACGACTCCACCCCCGAACCCCCGCCGAGCGAGGAAGCCATGGAACCCCTGCCGAGCGAGGAGACCATGCGAACACCCCGGAGGACCCCCGCGGCCGCTGCCGACGCGCCGCGCCCTGTGCGCGGGCGGCGCGCCCACGCCGGATCACCCGCCGACGAGGAGCCGCACGCGTGGACGGACGGCCCCGCCGACCCGGCACCCACGCGCGCGGGACGCCGGCGCATCCGCCCGCGCACCGTGCGCGCCAAGATCGTCTGCCTGCTGATGGTGCCGGTCGTCTCCCTGCTGGCCCTGTGGGCGTACGCCACCGTCAGCACCGCCCAGGACATCTCCCGACTGCGCCAGTCGCAACGCGTGGACGCCGAGGTCCGCACCCCCGTCACGGCCGCCGTCACCGCCCTCCAGAGCGAACGGGCGGCCGCCGTCCGGTACGCGACCGCCCCCGCCGCCGGGCGGGACGGGGACCTGAAGGCCCTCGCCGAGCGCACCGACGCCGCCGTGGCGGCGCTCCGCCTCGGCGAGCACGGAACCGTCGCCGACGGCCGGGAACTGCCCCCAGGCGTCGGACAACGGCTGGAGGCGTTCCTCTCCGGGGCCGAAGAACTGCGCACCCTGCGGACCGCGGTCCTCGACGGCCGCGCCGACTGGGAGGAGACCTACGCCCGCTACACCGGCACGATCTCGGCCGCCTTCTCGGTCGGCGGCGCGCTCTCCGGCATCCAGGACGCCGGACTCGGCTCGGACGCGCGCGTACTGCTCGAATTCGCCCGCGCGGGAGAGGCACTCGCCCAGGAGGACGCCGTCCTGGACAGTGCGCGCCCGGCCGGCCGACTCGACGGCGAGCGCCTGCGGCGGTTCACCGGCGCCGTCGACACCCGCCGCGCCCTGACGGCGTCGGCCGCAGCGGATCTGCGCGGACCCGAACGCGCCGCCTGGCAACGCCTCTCCGAGAGCAGTGCCTTCGCCACCCTGACCGCCACCGAGGACAAGGTGCTCGCCGCCCGCGGTTCCGGCGCACGGGCCGTCGCCGCCGCCCCGGCGGCCACCTGGGATCCCGCGCACACGCGTGTGCAGAACGGCATGCGCACCATCGAGGCCGACGCCGGCCGCGAAGCCGCCGACCGCGCCGACCCGTTCACGCGCGGACTGCTCACCCCGGCCGGTGCCGCCGTCCTGTTCGGCCTCGCCGCCGTCGCCGCCACGCTCGTCATCTCGGTACGCATCGGCCGCGGACTCGTCGTCGAACTGGTCAGCCTGCGCAACGGCGCCCTGGACATCGCCCGCCGCAAACTCCCCGAAGCCATGCGGAGACTACGCGCCGGCGACGAGGTCGACATCCACGCCGAGGCCCCGCCCGGGCCACCCGCCGAGGACGAGACCGGCCAGGTCGCCGAAGCGCTCACCACCGTCCACCGTGCCGCCCTGCACGCCGCCGTCGAACGCGCCGAACTCGCCGACGGCATCTCCGGAGTGTTCGTCAACCTCGCCCGGCGCAGCCAGATCCTCGTCCACCGCCAGCTCAGCCTCCTCGACAGCATGGAACGCCGCTCCGACGACCCGAACGAACTGAGCGACCTCTTCCGGCTCGACCACCTCACCACCCGCATGCGACGCCACGCGGAGAGCCTGATCATCCTCTCCGGCGCCGCACCCGGCCGCGCCTGGCGCACACCGGTGTCCCTGACCGACGTGGTCCGCGCCGCCGTCTCCGAGGTCGAGGACTACGCGCGCGTGGAGGTGCGTCAGCTCGCCGAGACGGCCGTCGTCGGCACCGCCGTCGCCGACCTCACCCATCTGCTCGCCGAACTCGTGGAGAACGCCGCCCAGTTCTCACCCCCGCACACACGCGTGCGCGTCACCGGCGAACCCGTGGGCAACGGATACGCCGTCGAGGTCGAGGACCGCGGCCTGGGCATGGGCAAGGACACCCTCGCCGAGGCCAACCGGCGCATCGACCGGTCCGAGGCCCTCGACCTCTTCGACAGCGACCGACTCGGCCTGTTCGTGGTCAGCCGGCTCGCCGCCCGGCACGGCGTCAAGGTCCACCTGCGGACCTCCCCCTACGGCGGCACCACCGCGGTCGTACTGCTGCCCACGGCCCTGCTGCACAACGCCCAGCCGGAACGTTCCGCCAGGGAGCAGGCGGCGCCTGACCCGGCCGCCGCCCCGACCCCGGCCGCCCACAACCCGGCCGTACTGCACCGCGCCGCACCGAACCGGGCCGCACTGGATCCGGCCGTACCGGAACAGGCCGCACGACCGGCACAGCCCGCACCGGCACGGCCCGCCGAACGCGCCCACACGCGTATGCCCGACCACGACGAACGGCGTCAAGGGCACCAAGGACCCGTCCCCGCCCCCACCGACCACCGCACGCTCACACCCCCCGCCCGGGCCGCCGCCGAGCCGAAGGCCGCCGCCACCCCACCACCTCCCGGAGTCACCACCTTGCGCCTGCACCGCCCCCCGGACGATTCCGCCGGACCGGAGGACCTCCCACGTCGGGTACGGCAGGCGAGCCTCGCCCCCCAACTACGCCGCCCGCACCCCGGGGAACCGGCCCCCGCGTCCGCACCGCCCGACGACGACCGGCGCACCCCCGAACTCGTACGGGACCGCATGGCCGCCTACCGCGACGGCTGGGCACGCGGCGGCGGCAGACAGCCCGGCCAGGCAAGCACCCCGGATCCGGCCCCGGGCGCAGACAGCAGCGAAGGAGACCTCTCATGATCCAGGACCCGAGCATCAGGCCGCCCCAGCGGTCCGGCGAACTCGACTGGCTGCTGGACGACCTGGTGACCCGGGTGGGCGAGGTGCGGCACGCCGTCGTCCTGTCCAACGACGGGATCGCCGTCGGCGCGTCGACCGGCCTGCGCCGGGCGGACGCCGAACACCTTGCCGCCGTCGCCTCCGGCTTCCACAGCCTCGCCAAGGGCGCCGGCCGGCACTTCGGCGCGGGCGGCGTGCGCCAGACGATGGTGGAGATGGACGACGCGTTCCTGTTCGTGGCCGCCGCGGGCGACGGCTCCTGCCTCGCCCTCCTCACCGCCGTGACCGCCGACATCGGCCTCGTCGCCTACGAGATGGCACGCCTGGTCAAACGGGTCGGCGAGCACCTCCGCACCGCGCCTCGCCTCGCCGGGCGCCCGCCCGCCGCCGGCTGAGGCGAGAGAGCGACCCCCACGGATGACCGAGGACACGACCGCCGCCGCCCGGCAGGACCCGGGCAGCCAGTGGTACGACAGCGAGGCCGGGCCCCTCGTCCGCCCGTACGCGATGACCGGCGGACGGACCCGGCCCGGCCCCAGCGGAGTGCGCTTCGACCTGATCGCGCTGGTCACCCTGGAGCCGGGCACCCCCGGCACCGAGGCGACGGCGGCGCTCGGACCCGAACACCGCACCCTGATCGGCCTGTGCCGGGCGGAGACCCAGTCCGTCGCCGAACTCTCGGCGGGCGCCGACCTCCCGGTGGGCGTGGTCAGAGTGCTCCTCGGGGACCTGCTCGAACTCGGCTGCGTCACCGTCAGCCGTCCCGTGCCCCCGGCCCACCTGCCGGACGAACGCGTTTTGCGCGAGGTCATCGAAGGACTGAGAGCCCTGTAGGCACGCCGTCCCCGCCGGTGGACGCGACGACCGATGCGGACGGGTACGGACCGGCCCCGCACCGGTTCGCGCACACCTTCGCACCCCGAACAGGCAACAGCGGAGTCAGATCGGCCAGATAGCGGTCCAACCCCATGGAAAGGGCCCTCGGTTGCCATGATGCTGACGTCGCACGACCACCACAGACTCTCCTGAGAGAAGTGATCCATGGTCTCCGAGCACACCGACGCCTCCGGTGACGACACCACACCCCTGGCCCTGAAGATCCTGGTCGCCGGCGGATTCGGCGTCGGCAAGACCACCCTGGTCGGCGCGGTCAGCGAGATCAAACCGCTGCGCACCGAGGAACTGCTCAGCGAGGCGGGCCGGTCGGTCGACGACACCGGCGGCGTCGACCGGAAGGTCACCACGACCGTCGCCATGGACTTCGGCCGCATCACCATCCGTTCCGGCCTCGCCCTCTACCTGTTCGGCACCCCCGGCCAGGACCGCTTCTGGTTCCTGTGGGACGAACTCGCGCAGGGGGCCCTGGGCGCTGTCGTCCTTGCCGACACCCGGCGTCTGGAGGACTGCTTTCCCGCGGTCGACTACTTCGAGCACCGGCACATCCCGTTCGTGGTCGCCGTCAACTGCTTCCAGGGCGCCCGCTCCTACGGCGCCCAGGACGTGTCACGGGCCCTCGACCTCGACGGCGGCACCCCCGTCGTCCTGTGCGACGCCCGTGACCGCGCCTCGGGGAAGGAGGTGCTCATCCGGCTCGTCGAGTACGCCGGGCGCATGCACACCGCCCGGCTGCTCGACTCCGTCGGCTGACGCGCGCCGGGCGCACGCCCCTCCCCGTCCCCCTGCGGACGACGTCCCTCCGGACGCGCCGCGTCGCCCGACTCCTTGCCCCCGCCACCGAACCTGGGGAAGGGTGGCGGACAGACCCTCCGGCACGGCGGAGGACGCAGGGGACACGTCACCAGGGGAACCTCACACGGGGGAGACGGGACATGGGGCAGAAAGAGAGACTGGGCTGGCTGCTGGACGACCTGACCGAGCGGGTCGACCACGTCCGCCACGCGCTGGTCCTGTCCAACGACGGGCTGGTGGCGGGCCAGAGCCGCGGACTGCGCCAGGAGGACGCCGAGCACCTCGCCGCCGTCTCGTCCGGCCTGCACAGCCTGGCCAAGGGATCCGGACGCCACTTCGGCGCGGGCCAGGTCCGCCAGACCATGATCGAGTTCGACGACGCCCTGCTGTTCGTCACCGCGGCCGGCACCGGAAGCTGCCTGTGCGTCCTGAGCGGCGTGGAGGCCGACATGGGCCAGATCGCCTACGAGATGACGCTGCTCGTCAGCCGGGTCGGCGAGCATCTGACCGTGGACGCCCGAGAACCCGACCGCGACCCCTTCCCTGACCTCTGACCTGCGCTTTCTCCTCGCGGATTGCTCTCGCCGCGAAGTTATCCACAGGCTTGCCACGAGATCCGCGAACCGGGCTACGGTTTTCCCGTGAGTCGCCGTCGCACACAGCGACGGACCGACCGCATCACGTCACCTTGCTCCACTTCACTTCACGGGGGAGACCGACCATGTCCGGCAACACCGTCACGCCATCGCACGCCTCACCGCACTCCGAGTCCCGCACACCCACCCGAGCGGCGCGCGAACTGGGACTCAAGCGCCGTGAGTTCGACCTCGCGGTCCACCTCGGGCAGATCAGGACCGTGCCCGACGAAGGGGGAGGGGGCCGTCGCGTCCTGCCGGCGGAGATCGACCGGCTGCGCGCCCGGCCCGGCTTCCCCGGGGCACTGAGGGAGAGCGTCCGGGCCGTCGGCACCGGCGAGGCCGCCGCGATCCTGGGAGTGCCCGCCACCCGGTTCACCCGCCTCGCCCGCCAAGGGGTGATGGTGCCGGTCACCTTCTATCTGAACCGCTACCGCGCCGTCGTCTGGCTCTATCTGGCCGAAGAACTACGGCAGTTCGCCGCCGACGAGAGCAGCGCCGCACTGCTCACGGCCCGCACGCCCGAGCCGATGCGGGCCAGGCTGGCCGCCGGGCTGGACCTGCGCCCCCGGAACTGGCGGGGACGCCACCTGGGCTTCCTGCTCCGCCAGGCCGACGACCCCTGGCAGCGCGCCGGAGCCCTGGCGAGGTTCCTCGATCCGGTCCAGATCGCGGAGATCGTCAGGGACCCCTACGAACGCTCGCACCTGAACCGGTTCCGGCCCGCGCCGGTCGGCCACAGCGCCCCCGGCACCCCTGCCGCGCACCTCGTCGAGAAGCTCACGACGGCCGACGACCCCGACGAGATCGGCTGGCTCAGGTCCGACCTGGCCCGCACCCTCGAAGAGGCCCGCGCCCATCACCCCGCGCCACGGCCCGCCATGACGCCCCGGCCGGGGGAGGCGGTTCCGCCGCCGGTCACAAACACCCGCCCGGCCCCGCCGGACCGGCATCGGACACCCGAGCGGAAGTCTCGCGGTCTCCTCGGCCGACTCCTCCGCAGAAGCGCGTGAACCACCGGCGTCACAGCGCGCGGAACAAGCCCTCCTGCACGACCGACACCAGCAGCCGCCCCTGAAGGTCGTAGATGCGGCCACGGGCCAGCCCGCGGCAGCCCGTCGCGATCGGCGACTCCTGGTCGTACAGGAACCACTCGTCCGCGCGGAACGGACGGTGGAACCACATCGCGTGGTCCAGCGACGCCATGTCGAAGTTGCGCGGACCCCACAGCGGTTCCACCGGCAGCCGCACCGCGTCCAGGAGCGTCATGTCACTGGCGTAGGTGAGCGCGCAGGTGTGCACGAGCGGATCGTCGCCGAGCGGCCCGACCGCGCGCATCCACACCGCGCTGCGCGGCTCGGCGTCCTTGACCTCCTCGGCGCTCCAGCGCAGCCGGTCCGCGTACCGGATGTCGAAGGGCTGACGGCGCGCCATCCGCTCCAACTGCTCGGGCAGCGCGCCCAGATGCTCCCGGATCTCGTCCGTCACCGACGGCAGGGACTCCGGGTCGGGAACCTCACGCGCGGGCGGCAACTGGTGCTCGAAGGGTCCTTCCTCAGGCTTGTGAAAGGAGGCGGTGAGATTGAAGATCGTGCGGCCCTGCTGCACCGCGGTGACCCGGCGCGTCGTGAACGACCGCCCGTCCCGCACCCGTTCGACCTGGTACACGATCGGCACCCCCGGCCGGCCCGGACGCAGGAAGTACGCGTGCAGCGAGTGCACCGGGCGGTCGCCTTCGGTGGTCCGGCCGGCCGCGACCAGCGCCTGGCCCGCCACCTGCCCGCCGAACACCCGCTGGAAGGACTCCTGCGGGCTGCGGCCGCGGAAGATGTTGACCTCGATCTGCTCCAGGTCGAGCAGGTCGACGAGCCTCTCGGCCGGGTTCGTCATCGGTGTGCTTCTCCTGTGCCTCGCGCTGTTGTCACAACTGGCCGACCTGGGTGACCCGGACGACCGCCCGGCCCTCCGCGTCGGAGGCCACGAGATCGATCTCGGCGCTGATGCCCCAGTCGTGGTCGTCGTCGGGGTCGTCGAAGATCTGACGGACCCGCCACAGACGGTCCTGCGGCTCCTCCTGGATGATGAGCAGCTTGGGACCGCGCGCGTCCGGGCCGGTGCCCAGGTCGTCGTACTCGTCCCAGTACTTGTCCATCGCCTCGCCCCACGCGTCGGCGTCCCAGCCGGACTCGGCGTCCATCTCGCCCAGCTCGTCGACCTGGTCGAGCGCGGCGAGTTCGACGCGGCGGAACAGCGCGTTACGGACCAGGACGCGGAAGGCGCGCGCGTTGGCGGTGACAGGCTTGACCTCGTCGGCCTTCTCCTGCGCCTGCTCGGCGGTCAGCTCCTCCGGGTTGGCCAACTGCTCCCACTCGTCCAGCAGACTGGAGTCGACCTGGCGCACCATCTCGCCGAGCCACGCGATCAGGTCCTGGAGGTCCTCGGACTTGAGGTCGTCCGGCACCGTGTGGTCGAGGGCCTTGTAGGCGCCGGCCAGGTAGCGCAGCACGATGCCCTCGGTGCGGGCCAGTTCGTAGTAGGACACCAGCTCCGTGAAGGACATCGCCCGCTCGTACATGTCACGGATGACGGACTTCGGCGACAGCGGATGGTCGCCGACCCACGGGTGGCTCTTGCGGTACGTGTTGTACGCGTGGAAGAGCAGCTCCTCCAGGGGCTTCGGGTACGTGATGTCCTGGAGCCGCTCCATGCGCTCCTCGTACTCGACGCCGTCCGCCTTCATCGCGGCGACCGCCTCCCCGCGCGCCTTGTTCTGCTGGGCGGCGAGGATCTGCCGCGGGTCGTCGAGCGTGGACTCCACCACGGAGACCATGTCCAGCGCGTACGACGGCGACTCCGGGTCCAGCAGCTCGAACGCGGCCAGCGCGAAGGTCGACAGCGGCTGGTTCAGCGCGAAGTCCTGCTGGAGGTCCACGGTGAGCCGCACGATACGGCCGGTGGCGTCCGGCTCGTCCAGCTTCTCCACGATCCCGCCGTCCAGCAGCGAACGGTAGATCGCGATGGCCCGCCGGATGTGCCGCAACTGCTGACGGCGCGGCTCGTGGTTGTCCTCCAGCAGATGACGCATCGCCGCGAAGGCGTTGCCGGGCCGGGCGATCACCGACAGCAGCATCGTGTGCGTCACCCGGAAACGGGACGTCAGCGGCTCCGGGTCCGACTCGATCAGCTTCTCGAAGGTGTTCTCCGTCCAGCCGACGAAGCCCTCCGGCGCCTTCTTGCGGACCACCTTGCGGCGCTTCTTCGGGTCGTCGCCCGCCTTCGCGAGCGCCTTCTCGTTCTCGATGACGTGCTCGGGCGCCTGCGCGACCACCAGACCCGCCGTGTCGAAGCCGGCCCGCCCGGCCCGGCCCGCGATCTGGTGGAACTCACGGGCCCGCAGGGTACGCACCCGGCTGCCGTCGTACTTGGTGAGCGCCGTGAACAGCACGGTGCGGATGGGCACGTTGACGCCGACGCCGAGGGTGTCCGTACCGCAGATCACCTTCAGCAGACCGGCCTGGGCGAGTTTCTCCACCAGACGCCGGTACTTGGGCAGCATGCCGGCGTGATGCACGCCGATGCCGTGGCGCACGTACCGCGACAGATTGCGGCCGAACTTGGTGGTGAAGCGGAAGTTGCCGATCAGTTCGGCGATCTGTTCCTTCTCCTCGCGCGAGCACATGTTGATGCTCATCAGCGCCTGCGCCCGCTCCACCGCCTGCGCCTGCGTGAAGTGCACGATGTAGACCGGGGCCTGCCGGGTCTCCAGCAGATCGGTGAGCGTCTCCGTCAGCGGGGTGTAGCGGTACTCGTACGACAGCGGCACCGGCCGGGTCGCCGAGCGGACGACCGCGGTCGGGCGGCCGGTGCGCCGGGTGAGGTCCTTCTCGAAGAAGGACACGTCGCCGAGGGTCGCCGACATGAGGACGAACTGCGCCTGCGGCAGCTCCAGGATGGGGATCTGCCAGGCCCAGCCGCGGTCGCCCTCGGCGTAGAAGTGGAACTCGTCCATGACGACCTGGCCGACATCGGCGTTCTTGCCGTCGCGCAGCGCGATCGAGGCGAGCACCTCGGCGGTGCAGCAGATGACCGGGGCGTCGGAGTTGACGGACGCGTCGCCGGTCAGCATCCCGACGTTCTCGGTGCCGAAGATCTTGCACAGTTCGAAGAACTTCTCCGACACCAGCGCCTTGATCGGGGCCGTGTAGAAGGTGACCTCGTCACGGGCGAGGGCCGCGAAGTGCGCCGCCGCCGCGATCATGCTCTTCCCGGAGCCGGTGGGCGTCGACACGATCACGTTCGCGCCGGAGACCACCTCGATCAGCGCCTCCTCCTGGTGGGGGTAGAGCGTGAGACCGCGCTCCGTCGTCCAGGACTCGAAGGCTTCGTACAGGGCGTCGGGATCTGCGGTAGGCGGCAACTGATCGATGAGGGTCACGCCCCCATCTTGCCTGTCCGCACCCTCGATGGGGGAATCGGCTGCCGGACCGATGATCACGGGAGCTACGCTGTGTCGCCGACGGAGCGTCATCGCACCCGGTCAACTGGACAGCGGCACACGAGGAACAGGGCGGGCAACGGCCATGATGGGACCAGCACACTCACTGTCGGGCGCCGCCGCCTGGCTCGGCGTCGGAGCGGCCGCGGCCGCGGCGGGGCACACGATGCCCTGGCCCGTTCTGCTCGTCGGCGCGCTGATCTGCGCGGGTGCCGCACTCGCCCCCGACCTCGACCACAAGGCCGCGACCATCTCGCGGTCCTTCGGACCCGTCTCGCGCTGGCTCTGCGAGGTCGTGGACAAGCTGTCCTACGCCGTCTACAAGGCCACCAGGAAGCAGGGCGACCCGCGCCGTTCCGGCGGCCACCGCACCCTGACGCACACCTGGCTGTGGGCCGTCATGATCGGCGCGGGCGCCTCTGCGCTGGCGATCGCCGGCGGCCGCTGGGCGGTCCTCGCCATCCTCTTCGCGCACATGGTGCTGGCGATCGAGGGTCTGCTGTGGCGGGCGGCGCGGGGTTCGAGCAGCGACGTCCTGGTGTGGCTGCTCGCCGCGACCAGCGCGTGGATCCTGGCCGGCGTCCTGGACAAGCCGGGCAACGGCTCGGACTGGCTGTTCACCCAGCCCGGCCAGGAGTACCTGTGGCTGGGCCTGCCGATCGTGCTGGGCGCCCTGGTGCACGACATCGGGGACGCGCTGACCGTCTCGGGCTGCCCGGTGCTGTGGCCCATCCCGATCGGCCGCAAGCGCTGGTACCCGATCGGCCCGCCCAAGGTGATGCGCTTCCGGGCCGGAAGCTGGGTCGAGCTGAAGGTGCTGATGCCGGTGTTCATGGTGCTCGGCGGCGTGGGCGCCGCGGCGGCCCTCAACTTCATCTGAGGCCCGCCGGGCGCGCGCCCGGCGCACGTGGGGAGACCGGCGGCTCAGGCGCCGCCGCTCTCGCCGTAACGCCGCTCGAAGGCGGCGATCCGGCCCTCCGTGTCCACCGTGCGGGCCTTGCCGGTGTAGAAGGGGTGGCTCTCCGAGGAGATCTCCACGTCCACCACCGGGTAGGTCTCGCCGTCGTCCCAGTCGATGGTCTGCTCGCTGGTCGCGGTGGACCGGGTCAGGAAGGCGTATCCGGCGGCACGGTCGCGGAAGACGACCGGGTGGTAGTCGGGCTGCGTGTCCTTGGGCATGGATGCTCCTCGTGCGTCGTCACGTGCGCCGTCGGCGGAATGGGGACGCGGACGGTCCGGCCGGGGACGGCCGGGTCACCCGGACAGGGCGTCCTCGTCGACGATGTGCATCGCGGCCTCCTCGGCGGAGGCGGCGGCGCCGTCGATCCCCACGTCGGTGGCGACCAGCGCGCTCTCCTCGTCCTCGTGGGTGCCCTCGTCGGGCGCCACGAGACGGCCGGAGCGGGCCGCGCCCACCTCGTTGTCGAGGAGTTCCCCGTCGGTGCCGTCGCAGTCGCCGAGGCCGTCCCCGTCCGGTACGGCGAGATCGGGCACTTCCTCCGAGAGCCGCTGGTCCAGCGTCTCGCCCTCCCGGCGCTCGGCGGCCGTCACCCCGGTGTGCTCCACGGCCCAGGGCCGCTCCGGAGGGGACCAGCCGCGATCGAGAGGGTCCTCGACACCGTCGTTCACGAGGGTGTCCTCCGCGTCGAGCAGTCCGGCGTCGTCCTGGACGTCGGAGGAGTCGGGCTGGTAGACGTCGTCCCCCCATCCGTCGGCGCTGTTCACGGGTACCTCCAGGGGGTGACGGGCCCGTTCTCACCGTGGCCGGCGGTGCGGCACCGCCGTACGGGGCACAGGTCGGGCGGGGTGCGCGTCGGCCGGGTTCCGGCCGGCTCCCGCTCGGGTGCCGTTATCCAGCGTTCCATCACGCTTCGGCACCGCGCAACGCCAGACGCCACGCCCGCACCCCGCGCACCCCGCCCGACCGCCCCGGAGCACCCGCCCCCGCAACCCCGGACGGCCGGGCCCGGACCGGGTCTGCCCGCTACCGTCCCAGCCCTGTCGGCCGGGCCCGGCGCGGGTCTGCCCGTTCCCCCGCCACCCCCACCAACCGCGCCCGGATCGGCCCCTCCCGTTCCCCCGTCACCCGTGCCAGGAGCGCCAGAGGGCCGCGTACGCGCCGTTCGCCTCCACCAGCTCCGTGTGGCTGCCCAGCTCGCTGATGCGGCCGTTCTCGACGACGGCGATGACGTCGGCGTCGTGCGCGGTGTGCAGGCGGTGGGCGATGGCGACGACAGTGCGGCCGTCCAGGACGCGGGCGAGCGACCGTTCGAGGTGCCGGGCGGCGCGCGGGTCGAGCAGCGAGGTCGCCTCGTCCAGGACCAGTGTGTGCGGATCGGCGAGGACCAGCCGGGCCAGGGCGATCTGCTGGGCCTGCGCCGGGGTGAGCGTGGCCCCGCCGGAGCCGACCTCGGTGTCCAGGCCGTCGTCCAGGGCGCGGGCCCAGCCGTCCGCGTCGACCGCGCCGAGCGCCGCCCACAGCTCGGCGTCCTCGGCGCCGGTCCTGGCCAGCCGGAGGTTGTCGCGGAGGGTGCCGACGAAGACGTGGTGCTCCTGGTTGACGAGCGCCACATGGGAGCGGACGCGTTCGGCGGTCATCCGGGACAGTTCGGCGCCGCCGAGGGTGACCCGGCCGTCGCGGGGCGCGTAGATGCCGGCCAGCAGCCGGCCCAGCGTGGACTTGCCCGCACCCGAGGGACCGACCAGCGCCAGCCGGGTGCCGGGCGCGACCTCCAGGGACACCTTGCGCAGCACGTCGACGCCCTCGCGGTACCCGAAGTGGACCCCGTCGGCGAGCACGTCCCGGCCGTCCGGCGCCAGCCCGGAGTCGCCGCCGTCCGGCTCGATGTCGCGGACCCCGACGAGCCGGGCCAGCGACACCTGCGCCACCTGGAGTTCGTCGTACCAGCGCAGGATGAGGTTGACCGGGTCGACGAGCATCTGCGCCAGCAGGGCGCCGGTGGTGAGCTGGCCGACGTCGATCCAGCCGTGCAGGACGAACACGCCGCCGAGGACCAGCACCGACCCCAGCACGGTGACATGCACCAGGTTGATCACCGGGAAGAGAATCGACCGCAGCCACAGGGTGTAGCGCTCCCACGCCGTCCACTGCCGGATCCGCAGCTCGGACAGGGCGATGCGGCGGTCCCCGAGGCGGTGGGCCTCGACGGTGTGCCCGGCATCCACGGTCTCGGCGAGCGCGGCGGCCACGGCGGCGTAACCGGCGGCCTCGGAACGGTAGCCGGCCGGCGCCCGCTTGAAGTACCAGCGGCAGCCCACCACCAGCAGCGGCACGGCGAACAGGACGGCCGGGGCGAGCGGCGGTGCCATGACGACGAGTCCGCCGAGCAGCAGCCCCGCCCACATCACACCGATGGTGAGCTGCGGTACGGCCTCGCGCATCGCGTTGGCCAGCCGGTCGATGTCCGTGGTGATGCGGGACAGCAGGTCACCCGTGCCGGCCCGCTCCAGGACGCCCGGCGGCAGCCGCACCGACCGGACGAGGAAGTCCTCGCGCAGGTCGGCCAGCATCCGTTCGCCGAGCATCGCGCCGCGCAGCCGCACCTGGCGCACGAAGGCCGCCTGCACGACGAGGGCGAGCACGAACAGGGTGGTGGTGAACCCCAGACGGAGTTCACGCGCTCCGTCCGACAGCCGTTCCACGAGGTCGCCCAGGAGCCAGGGGCCCACCATGGACGCCACCGTGGCGACCGTGTTGACGACGAGCAGGACCAGGAAGGCACGCCGGTGCCTGCGGAGCAGCTCGGCCACGTAGCCGCGCACGGTCGCCGGGGCGCCCACGGGCAGGGTGCTCGCCGTCGTGGGTGCCGCCGGGTCGTAGGCGGGCGGTGCCACGCCGATCATGCCGTCTCCTCGATCTCTTCCAGCGCGTTCAGGTTCTTCTTGCCGAGGGCGTCGAAGGTGCCGAGCGCCTCGAGCCGGCTCGCGCCCGGTCCGGTGCCGTCGAGCGCCTTGAGCCCGTCTGCGCTCGCCTCCGCGCTCGCCTCCGTGCCGTCGAGCGCCTTCTCCTCGTCGGTCTCCCGGGTCACGACGGCCCGGTACCGGGGCTCGGTGTGCAGCAGTTCGCGGTGCGCGCCGACCGCGGCGACCTCGCCCTCGTGCACCAGGACCACCCGGTCCGCCCGGTCCAGGAGCAGCGGGGACGAGGTGAACACCAGCGTGGTGCGCCCCGCCCGCAGGTCCCGTACGCCGTCGGCGATCCGTGCCTCGGTGTGCGAGTCGACGGCCGAGGTGGGTTCGTCCAGGACGAGCACCTCGGGGTCGGTGAGCAGCGACCGGGCCAGGGCGAGGCGCTGCCGCTGGCCGCCGGAGAGCGAGCGGCCGCGCTCGGTGATCAGCGCGTCCAGCGGATCGTCGGCGTCCAGCGAGCCCTGGACGAGCGCGTCCAGCACGTCCCCGCACTGGGCGGCGGCCAGCGCGGCCGCGGGCTCCACGGCACCCGAGGCGGGCACGTCGAGCAGCTCGCGCAGGGAACCGGACAGCAGCACCGGGTCCTTGTCCTGGACGAGGACGGCGGTGCGCGCGGAGTCGAGCGGCAGCTCGTCCAGCGGCACCCCGCCGAGCAGGACCGACGGGCCGTCGTCCTGCGCGGGGTGCCCGCCCAGCCGTTCCGCCAGCCGGCCCGCCGCGTCCGGGTCGCCGCACACCACGGCGGTCAGTCGGCCGGCCGGGGCGAGCAGTCCGGTGGCCGGGTCGTACAGGTCTCCGGCGGGCAGGTCGGCCGTGCGGGATCCGCCGGCGTCCGTGGCCCGCTCCAGCGACAGCACGCGCGCGGCGCGCCGTGCCGAAGGGCGGGAGAAGGAGTAGGCCATCGCGATCTCCTCGAAGTGCCGAAGAGGGTAGGTGAGGACCATGACGGAGCTGTAGACGGTGACCAGTTCACCGACGGAGATCCGGCCCTCGTGGGCCAGCCGGACGCCGTACCAGACGACCGCGATCAGGAGCAGGCCGGGCATCAGGACCTGGATGGCGCTGATCAGGGCCCACATGCGGGCGCTGCGCACGGCGGCGTGCCGCACCTCCTGGGATGCCTCGCGGTAGCGGTCGAGGAACAGGTCCTCGCCGCCGATGCCGCGCAGCACCCGCAGGCCGGCGACGGTGTCGGAGGCGAGTTCGGTGGCCCGTCCGGCCTTCTCGCGCTGGAAGTCGGCGCGGCGGGTCGCGGGCGGCAGCAGCGGCAGCACCGCGAGCGCGAGGACGGGCAGTCCCACGGCCACCACGACGCCGAGCGCCGGCTGGTAGACGACGAGTCCGATCACGACCAGCACGACGGTGAGGGCCGCGGCGGTGAAGCGGGAGACGGCCTCCACGAACCAGCCGATCTTCTCGACGTCCCCGGTGGACACGGCGACGACCTCGCCGGCCGCGACCCGCCGGGTCAGCGCGGAGCCCAGCCGGGACGCCTTGCGGGCGAGGAGTTGCTGCACGCGGGCGGCGGCGGTGATCCAGTTGGTGACGGCGGCGCGGTGCAGGAAGGTGTCGCCGATCGCGGTGGCGGTACCGCACAGCACCATCAGCCCGCCGGTGAGGGCCAGCCGGCTGCCGGAGCGGTCCACGACGGCCTCGATGGCGAACCCGACGCAGAAGGGCAGGGCGGAGACGGCGACGAAGTGCAGCATGCCCCAGGCCAGCGCCTTGAGCTGGCCGCCGAGCTGGTTGCGGCCGAGCCACCACAGAAAGCGGGCTCCCGAGCGTACGTCCGGCACACCCGGGTCGGGGTACGGAAGGTCTTGGATCTGCATGACGTCCCAGTGGCTCGTGTCAGGAGGGTGAGAGAAGGGCGAGTGAGGGGTGAGATGGCTCGACAGCAAACCGTGAAAGGTTCGCGTCGCAGCGTCGTCGAAATCAACCGGTTTTCCGCGGCGCCGACCGGATCCGGCGGTCCTCCGGCGCGGCACGGCCGCCCTCAACCTGCCGTAAAAGACTGGAAAGTGGTGCAAGCATGGGCGGATGCGACCTGGTGGTGTACGGCACGGGGCAGCCGGATGGGCGGCGGCCTGCGCACTTCTTCTCACGGTTCTCCCGGCGCTCTCAGCCTGCGGCGCGGACCGGACGGGCACACGTGCCGGGAGCGGCGGCGCCGCGCGGGCCACGGCCGCGTCGGCCCGGATCCCGGACGTCGGCGACCGCTGGCAGAGCCGGATCCCCGCCGACTCCCGCCAGGTCGTGGCCGTGTACGGCGACGACGCGGACTCCGCGAGGGCGACCGTCGTGCTCTACGCCAAACGGGGCCGTCTCTGGGAGCGGGTGCGCGACTGGCGGGGGCACAACGGCAAGAACGGCTGGACGCCCGACCATCATGTGGGGGACGAGCGCAGTCCCGTCGGGGTGTTCACGCTGAGCGACGCGGGCGGTGTCCTTGCCGACCCCGGCACCCGTCTGCCGTACACCCGCTCGGACGACTTCGCGGCGCCGCGCTGGTGGGAGCGGTCGCACTGGCACGACTTCGACTACGTCATCGCGATCGACTACAACCGCGTCCCGGGCAATCCGCCCGACGATCCGGAGCGGCCCGCCGGCGAGGAGAAAGGTGGCGGGATCTGGCTCCATCTGGACCACGGCAGCGGTACGTCGGCGTGCGTCAGCATGCCCCGCCCGGCGATGGAGTACCTGCTGCGCACGCTCGACCCGGCCCGGCACCCGGTGGTCCTGATGGGGGACAGGGCGGCATTGAAGGCGTAGCTCGCCGACCTCCCCCGATACGTCCTACCGGCTCAGCACCCCCGCGCCGCACCCCCGTCGATCAGCGTGTCCAGCAGCCCGCCGAGCACCTCGCGCTGCTCGCCCGTCAGGGGGGCGAGGATCTCCGCGGCCGCCGCCCGACGGGCGCCGTGCAGTTCGCGCAGGGCCTCGTGTCCGGACAGGGTCAGTTCGATCCGGATCACCCGGCGGTTGGTCGGATCCGGCACCCGGCGCACCCGCCCGCCGGCCTCCAGGGCGTCGACCAGGGTCGTCACGGCGCGCGGGACGACTTCGAGCCGTTCGGCCAGGTCGGCCATCCGCGGCGGCGAGTCGTAGTGGGCCAGCGTGCGCAGCAGCCGGGACTGGGCCGGGGTGATGCCCAGACCGCACTGCTGGAGGTGGTGCTTCTGGATCCGGTGCACCCGGCGGGTGAAGCGCAGCAACTGCTCCGCGAGCGGGCCGTCGGGATCGGGCGTGGTCATGCGGGAACAATATCAGGACCACGTTCATTGTGAGCATAGGTAACAATGAGCTATGCTCCGCAAGTCTCTGTTCCCATGCGATCCGTTCTCATGCAATCCGTTCTCATGCGACAACCGTCCCCACACCACCCGTAGGAGCCCATGAAGCCCGACAAACCCGATCCCCAGGTGCGCCGCATCCTGCGGCTCTTCCGTCCCTACCGCGGCCGGCTCGCGGTCGTCGGCCTGCTGGTCGGCGCCGCCTCGCTGGTCTCGGTCGCCACGCCCTTCCTGCTGAGGGAGATCCTCGACGTCGCGATCCCCGAGGGCCGCACCGGCCTGCTGAGCCTGCTCGCCCTCGGCATGATCCTCAGCGCCGTCCTCAGCAGCGTCTTCGGCGTGCTCCAGACCCTGATCTCCACCACCGTCGGCCAGCGCGTCATGCACGATCTGCGCACCGCCGTCTACGGCCGCCTCCAGCGCATGTCGCTGGCCTTCTTCACCCGCACCCGCACCGGCGAGGTGCAGTCCCGCATCGCCAACGACATCGGCGGCATGCAGGCCACCGTCACCTCCACGGCCACCTCCCTGGTCTCCAACTTCACCAGCGTGGTCGCCACCGTCGTCGCGATGATCGCCCTCGACTGGCGGCTGACCGTCGTCTCCCTGGTCCTGCTCCCGGTGTTCGTCTGGATCAGCCGCCGGGTCGGCGACGAGCGCAGGAAGATCACCACCGAGCGGCAGAAGCAGATGGCCGCGATGGCCGCCACGGTCACCGAGTCGCTGTCGGTCAGCGGCATCCTGCTCGGCCGCACCATGGGCCGCGCCGACTCCCTCACCCGCACGTTCGCCGGCGAGTCCGAGCGGCTCGTCGACCTCGAGGTGCGGTCGAACATGGCCGGACGCTGGCGCATGTCCGTGATCACGATCGTGATGGCCGCGATGCCGGCGTTCATCTACTGGACCGCCGGTCTCGCGCTCCAGCTCGGTGGCCCCGCCGTCTCGCTCGGCACGATCGTCGCCTTCGTCTCGCTCCAGCAGGGCCTGTTCCGGCCCGCCGTGAGCCTGATGGCGACCGGTGTGCAGATCCAGACCTCCCTGGCGCTCTTCCAGCGCATCTTCGAGTACCTCGACCTGCCCGTGGACATCACCGAGCGGCCCGACCCGGTCCACCTCGACCAGGTGAAGGGCGAGGTCCGCTTCGAGAACACCACGTTCGCCTACGACGACCAGGGCACCCCCGTCCTCGACGGCATCGACCTCACCGTCCCGGCCGGCGGCAGTCTCGCGGTCGTCGGCCCCACCGGCGCGGGCAAGTCCACGCTGGGCCACCTCGTGCCGCGGCTGTACGACGTCACCGGCGGCCGGGTCACCCTCGACGGCGTCGACGTGCGCGACCTCGACTTCGACACGCTCGCCCGCGCGGTCGGCGTGGTCTCGCAGGAGACGTACCTCTTCCACGCGACCGTCGCCGACAACCTGCGCTTCGCCAAGCCGGACGCCACCGACGAGGAGCTGCACGCGGCGGCCCGCGCGGCGCAGATTCACGACCACATCTCCGCCCTGCCCGACGGCTACGACACGGTCGTCGGCGAGCGCGGCCACCGCTTCTCCGGCGGTGAGAAGCAGCGCCTGGCGATCGCCCGCACCATCCTGCGCGACCCGCCGGTGCTGATCCTGGACGAGGCGACCAGCGCGCTGGACACCCGTACCGAGCACGCCGTGCAGGAGGCCATCGACGCGCTCTCGGCCGACCGCACCACGCTCACCATCGCCCACCGGCTGTCCACGGTCCGCGACGCCGACCAGATCGTGGTCCTCGACGCCGGGCGGGTCGCCGAACGGGGGACGCACGAGGAACTGCTCGCGCGGGACGGGCGGTACGCCGCGCTGCTCCGTCGGGACGCCCGACGTGAGCCGACCATGGAGCCGACAAGATGAAAATACGCCCGGTGATGCCGGAATTGTGGCGATACGGGGGTTAGCGTGCCCGCATGCAGATGAACACTCCGCCACGGAGCACGATTCGACTGACGCGCCGGGGCCGGGTCGCCCTCATCGCGACCGGAGCCGTCGTGGCAGGCACCGCCGTGGCGGTGCCGCTGCTGAGCACGGACCGTCCGGAGGAGCCGCCGAAGCCCACCACCCTCGTCATCCCGGAGGGCTGGCGCGCGAGCCGCGTCTACGAGGCCGTCGACAAGGCGCTCGCCCTGCCCGCCGGCACCACCCGCAAGGCGCTGCCGCAGGCCGGCCTGAAGCTGCCGAACGACGCGGACGGCAACCCGGAGGGCTACCTCTTCCCGGCGACGTACCCGCTGGAGAAGGCGACGCCCCAGTCCCTGCTGACGGCCATGGTCGACACCGCCGACAAGAAGTTCAACGGCGCGCCGATCGCCGCCGGTGCCCAGCGCAACTCCATGAACGTCTACCAGGCCGTCACCATCGCCAGCCTCGTCCAGGCCGAGGCCGCCACCAAGGCGGACATGGGCAAGGTGGCCCGGGTGATCTTCAACCGGCTGGAGCGCGGGATGCCCCTCCAGATGGACTCCACCATCAACTACGCGCTCAACCGCTCGACGTTGAAGACGACCCAGGCCGACACCCGGATCGAGAGCCCCTACAACTCCTACCAGCGCATGGGACTGCCGCCGACGCCGATCGGCAACCCCGGTGACGAGGCCCTGCGCGCCGCGATCAGCCCCACACCGGGCGACTGGCTGTACTTCGTCACGGTCAAGCCCGGTGACACCCGCTTCACGGCGAGCTACTCGGAACACCAGGCGAACGTTGCCGAGTTCAACAAGAACCAGCAGAGCCAGAAGCAGCAGAGCCCGGCTGCCCCGAAGACACCGTAGAACCCACAGAGCCCACAGAACTCACAGAACCCGTCAGGCGGCGGCGGGCTTGCCGGTCTCCCGGGCCAGCAGTCGCCGGATGTCCCGTACCGCCGCCCGGCCGGCCCGGTTCGCACCGATGGTGCTGGCGGACGGCCCGTAGCCGACGAGATGGATCCGCGGGTCGGCCGCCACGCGCGTGCCGTCCATCCGGATCCCGCCGCCCGGCTCGCGCAGCCGCAGCGGCGCCAGATGGTCGAGGGCGGGCCGGAAGCCGGTCGCCCAGAGGATGACGTCGGCGGCGACCCGCCGCCCGTCGTCCCACTCCACCCCCTCCGGGGTGATCCGGTCGAACATCGGCAGCCGGTCGAGGACCCCGTCCGCCAGCCCCTGCCGGACCGCGTCGTTCAGGGGCAGGCCCGTCACGGACACCACGCTCCTCGGCGGCAGCCCCTGCCGTACCCGGTCCTCGACGAGCGCGACGGCCGCGCGGCCCGCGTCCTCGTCGAAGGGCCCCTCCCTGAAGACGGGCGGGCGGCGCGTCACCCACGTGGTGGCGGCCGCGTACGGCGCGATCTCCATCAGATGCTGGGTACCGGACGCGCCGCCGCCCACCACGACCACCCGCAGCCCGGCGAACGCCTCGGGCCCCGGATAGCCCGCGGTGTGCAACTGCCGTCCGCGGAAGGTCTCCTGGCCCGGATAGCGCGGCCAGAACGGCCGGTCCCAGGTGCCGGTGGCATTGATCAGCGCCCGCGCGGACCAGATGCCTTCGGAGGTCTCGACGGACAGCCGTCCGCCCACGCCCTCCCGGACCGCCGTCACCTCCACGGGCCGCCGCACCCGCAGGCCGAAGGCCCGCTCGTAGGCGTCGAAGTACTCGGTGATGACCTCGGACGACGGCCGGGCCGGGTCCGCGCCCGTCAGCTCCATCCCGGGCAGCGCGTGCATGCCGTGCACCTTGCCGTACGTCAGCGAGGGCCACCGGAACCGCCAGGCGCCGCCCGGACCCGGGGCGTGGTCCAGCACCACGAAGTCGCGCTCGGGCTCGAAACCGGTGCGCCGCAGATGGTAGGCGGCGGCCAGTCCCGCCTGACCGGCGCCGATGACGACCACCTCGACCTCGCGTACATCGTTCACGTTTCACCTAACGCCGCCGTCCGCACGGATCTTCCCCCGGCCGGATGCGGGAGGCGGTCCACAAGCCCGGCGCGCAGTACGGCGAACCGTGGATCGGCGGGGTCGCGCGGCCGGCCGAGCCCGATCCTCCGCTCATGGGCGACGGCCCCGGCGTCCATCACCAGCACGCGGTCGGCGAGCAGGACGGCCTCCTCGACGTCGTCCGTGACCAGCAGCACCGCGCACTCGCGCCGCTGCCACCACTCGTCCAGCAGACGTCGGGCCTTGGCGCGGGCGGGCGCGTCCAGCGCGCCGAACGGGTCGTCGAGCAGCAGCAGATCGGGTTCATCCGCCAGCGCCGGCGCCAGGGCCCGGATCGAGGCGGCGGGCCGGGCCCCGGCGCGGCCCGGCAGCACCGCCCGCCGCACCCGCTCCCACGCCGTCGGCCGGGCCGCCCCGGAGACGAGGGCCCTGCGGCGCGGCACCAGCACGGTGCCCTCGACATCGCGGTCGACCCCCGCGAGGACCCGCAACAGCGCGGACCTCCCGCCACCCCCGATCAGGGCGACGAACTCGCCCGGCCGGACGTCGAGACGGAGACCGTCGACAACGGCCCGGCCACCGTGGACGTGCCGCAGCCCCTCGACGCGCACGACCCACGGCACCCGCACCTGACCGTCGTTCGCCATGGCAGCGGCAGCCTTTCGGGGGAACCGACGACGACATCGGCGAGCACGCCGAGAAGGCCCGGGAAGCCGGGCGCAGGCAGGGAGGGAGAGCGAGAGGTCGTCAGCGGCGACACGCGGCCGAGGCCACCCGCAGCAGGTCGATGTGACCGCGCGTGGTGAGCAGCGCCGAACGCAACATGCCGAGGAACGTAGCCAGGCGCACGGACAGGGTCAATGGCCGTCTCGCGCAGCGGACATGCGACGGAGATGCGGCGGACATGCCGTACCGCCGGACACGTCGTATCCCCGGCGGATGGGTCACGATGGGCTCATGGAAGCCGCGTTCACCACCCGAGTCCTGCACATCGCGTCCGGCACCCGGGAGCGGGTCGTCGACCTGACCCGGGACTGCGAGGCGTTCCTCGACGAGGCCGCGGCAGGCCGCGACGGTCTGCTGAACGTCTTCGTCCCGCACGCCACCGCCGGCATCGCGATCATCGAGACCGGCGCCGGCAGCGACGACGACCTGCTCACCTCCCTGCACACCCTGCTCCCCGCCGACGACCGCTGGCAGCACCGGCACGGCAGCCCCGGCCACGGCCGCGACCACGTCCTCCCGGCCTTCGTCCCGCCGCACGCCACCCTGCCGGTGATCGGCGGACGGCTGGAACTGGGCACCTGGCAGTCGGTGTGCCTGGTGGACACCAACAAGGACAACCCGGAGCGCCAGGTCCGCCTGTCGTTCCTCGGGTAGGCGGCTGACGGGGGAGTCGTGAACCCCGTCGGACTCGGCGCGCACGGGACATGCGAGGCTGGCCGCGCTGTTGCGGAAGCCGGGTTCGGCACAAACGGGGGAACGTCATGGGGGATTGGGTGTCGAGGCACCACAAGTGGCTGTCGAGTCTGGCCATCCGCCGGGACCGGCCCGCGACGAGGAGTTGCGGTTCGCCGGGACCTCCTATCCGCCGCACGCCGTGCTGCCGGGCGGTCTGCCCGGATTCGAGGACGGGTACAGCCGCGTCTTCCTCATGCCCGAGTGCCCGACCGGCATCAAGAAGCCGCGCGGCGACGACCACCGTCTGCTCGTGAGCACGTGGACCTACTTCGCCAAGAGCCGCGAGGAGAAGGCCGCCATGCTGCGGCTCGCCGTGCGGATGACGAACGTGGTGACCGAGAAGCTCGGTTGTGGCGGCGAGCCGCTCCCCGAGCCGAGCGACGGCGCGGTCCCGGACACCGGCCGGTTCGTGCCCCGCGCGGACGCGAAGGGCACGGCCTGCGACGCCCTCGCCACCACCCGTGTTCCGGCGGAAGGCCGCGACGGGGAGGTGCGCATCGCCGTCGCGGACGGCGGCATCGTCGGACGCTGCACGCTGTACGCGCCGAAGGGCGATGACGGCAGTGACCGGCGGGGCCGACCGCTCGTCGAGCTCACCGCTTGGCGCGGCGACTGGGGCACGGACGTACGCGAGTGGGGCTCCGGCCCCGACCCCCTGCCGATGGGCACCGGTACCTGGAAGCCCGCACTGACCGAGGACAGGGCATGGGCCGTCGCCCGGTGCGACGGCGGGAACGCCGGCTTCGCCGCGCACCGGGGCTACGACCACCGCCCCGGTGAGGAGCGGGAGAGGGACGAGAGGAAGCACCCGCTGACCGAGGCCGAGAAGCAAGCGCAGCGCGTCCTGCTGCGCGAGTACGTGGCGGAGTTCGCGAAGGACCAGGTCCGGCGCGGGCACTGCACCGGGCTGCAACTGCCCGAGATTCCGTGAGGCCCGTTGCCGCGCTGCCCGCCGGCGCGCGTCCCCACAGGGCCCAGCGGATAAGGAGCTGACCGGTCGACGGCCGGATACCGAGGAACAGCCCTGAGGCCAGTTACCCTCGGGACTGTCCTCACGGAGGAGACGCGGATGACCGAGTTCGACGCGCTCTTCGACGCCGTACGCGCCTGGGGCCGCTGGACCCCCGCCGACCGGGGCGCCTGGAATCGGGTCGGGGCGGAGCAGGTGCGGCGGGCCGTGGCCGGGGTGCGGTCCGGGGAGGTCGTCCCGTTGGCGCTGCCCTGGGACACCCGGCCCGGACCCGACAATCCCCGGCCCGTGCTGCACCACATGACCGACCTCGGTGACGTGGAGAGCCCGGAGCCCTCCGCGTACAAGGACTTCGTCGCCGCCGACTACCACGGCCGGAGCGTCACCCATCTCGACGCGCTGTCCCACATCGCCTACCGGGGCCGCCTCTACGACGGCCGGGCGGCGGACGAGTCCGTCGACGCCGGGGGCGCCCGCTTCGGATCGGTCGCGGCGCTCGGCGCCCTGGTCACCACCGGTGTGCTGCTCGACCTGCCCGCCGTCCACGGGGTCCCCTGGCTGGAGCCCGGACAGGCGGTGCGGGCGCGGGACGTCCTCGCCGCCGAGCAGGCGCTCGGGGTCACGATCGGCGAGGGCGACGCCGTACTGCTGCGGACCGGGCACGTCCGCCGTCGCGCGGAACGCGGCGCCTGGGACTCCGCCGCGCTCAGTGCGGGCTTCCATGTGGACGCGATGCCGCTGCTCGCCGAGCGGGGGGTCGCGCTGATCGGCAGCGACGGCGACAGCGACGTACGGCCGTCGCCGGTGGCGGGTGTGCATTCGCCGGTGCACGCGCTGGCGGTCGCCGCGCTGGGGGTGCCGTTGCTCGACAACCTCGATCTGGAGGCCCTCGCCGGGGCGACGGCAGGGGCGGGCCGCCACACGTTCATGATCGTCGTGGCGCCGCTGAACATCCCGGGCGGCACGGGCTCGCCCGTCACCCCGGTCGCCGTGCTGTGACCGGCCGGCCCGCCCACGTCGGCGGCCGGCCCGTCCACGTCCGCGGCTGACCTGTCCACGTCCGTACGGGGCGGACACACCGTGACTAGTGTCCGGTATGTCCGTATCCTCGGCTGTATTCGTACATCCAGCCATCCAGCCACCCGGCGATGTCGCGTTCTTCATGGCTGGTGGAATGTCGCGGGCGTGAGTGAGGCGAAGCATGGTTCGGTCCGGCGGGGAACCGATGCCGACGGAGGCCGCCCACCTCCGTGAGCGGTTCCTCCAGGGGGAGCCCGTCGCGCGGGGCGGGGTGCGCGGCTCGATCCTCGACTCCTGGCGGCGCTGCCGGAGCCTCGGGCTCTCCCCTGACCAGGCCGATCTGCCCTTCCACGACGACTTCGATCCGGACGGGCGGATCGTGCGCGCCGCCGCACCGGTGCTGGACCGCCTCCAGGCCCGCTACTCCGGGACCGAGATCAACATCAGCGTCGCCGACGCCACCGGGACGGTCCTGCTGCGCCGCTTCGGGGAGGCGTCGCTGGTCGCCCGGCTGCCGGCCTTCCAGCGTGTCCCCGGCTTCATGTTCGCCGAACGGTTCGCCGGCACCAACGGCATCGGACTCGCGCTGGCGGACCGCCGGTTCATCCGGGTCCACGGCGCCGAACACTTCGCCGAACGCTCCCAGCAGAACGCCTGTGTCGCGCTGCCCGTCCGGGACCCGCTCAACGGGCGGATCGAAGGCGTCCTGTGCTTCGGCTATCCGCGCGCAGCCGACAGCCCGGCGCTGGGCATCGTCCTGCGCAGGGCGGTGCGGGCCGTGGAGCGGCGGCTGCTGGGCGAGAGTTCGGCCCGTGAGCGCGCGCTGCTGCGGGCGTACCTCGCCACGGGCGCCGACACCGCCGACGGTCCGCGGCGCGGTGTCGCGCTGGACGAACCGGCGCTCGGGCTCCGCCCCCGGGACCGGGCGCTGCTCCTGGAACGCGCCGCCGAGCTGCTCTCCCGCGGACAGCGGGCCGCCGTCGCCGTGACCCTCTCCGACGGCCGGCGGGTCACCCTGGTGAGCCGCCCCATGGCGAGCGCCTCGGGGGTGGCCGGTCTCGCCGTCGAGGTCGTCGTCCCCGGACCGGCCGCCCCCGGCGGGCCCGGAGGGACCGGGGCCGCCGGGGCCGCCGTCCCGCACCGGAGCGACGCCCTGCCCGAGTTCGCGACCGCCCCCACCGTCCTCGCCGCCGTGTCCCGGCTCGCACGGCTCACCGCCGCAACGCCACCCCGCCCGGCGCCCGCCACACCGGCGGCGACCGGCGGTGCGGCGACCGACGGCCGCCGCACCGGCCCTCCGCCGTCCGACCGCACGGGGCCCACCGGCCGGGCCGGGCCCGCGACCCCGCCCCCTTCCACCCGAGGTCTGCTCCTCGTCGGCGAACCCCACGTCGGCGCCTACGCCGTCGCCGCCCGCCGACGGCTGGAGCTGCTGTCCGAGGTCGGCGCCCGGATCGGCACCACCCTGGACGTGCGCCGAACCGTCGAGGAACTCGCCGAGACGGCCGTCCCGAGGTTCGCCGACTACGTCACCGTCGACCTGCCCGAGCCCGTGCTCCGCGGCGAGGAGTCCGCCGATCCGCTCGCCGACCTGGTGCGCACCGTGGTCCACGGCATCCGCGACGACCTCCCCTTCACGCCCGTCGGACAGCGGATCGTGTTCGGTCCGACCGCGCCCCAGGTGCGCTGTCTGACCACCGGCCGCGCCGAGCTGGAACCGGACCTGAAGGTCGCCGCGGGCTGGCTCGCCCAGGACCCCGAGCACACCGGACGGCTGCTGGCCCACGTCCACTCCCTCATCGCCGTACCGCTGCTCGCGCGCGGTGTCGTCCTGGGGGTCGTCGGCTTCTACCGTGCGCAGGACCCCGCCCCCTTCGGCGACGACGACCGGTCGCTGGCGCAGGAGCTGGTGAGCCGGGCCGCCCTGTCCACCGACAACGCCCGCCGCTACACCCGCGAGCGCGGGATGGTCCTCGCGCTCCAGCGCCGGCTGCTGCCGCACGGGCTGCCCGACCAGGACGCCGTGGAGGTTGCCCACCGCTATCTGCCCGCCGAGTCCGACGTCGGCGGGGACTGGTACGACGTCATCCCGCTCTCCGGGGCCCGGATCGGCCTCCTGGTCGGCGATGTCGTCGGCCACGGCATGCTCTCCGCCGCCACCATGGGCCGGCTGCGCACCGCCGCCCGCAGCTTCGCGGAACTCGACTTCCCGCCCGACGAGGTCCTCGGCCACCTCGACAACCTGGTGGGCCGCCTCGACCGCGACGACCCCGACGGCGAGGGCGTCGGGATCATCGGCGCGACCTGCCTGTACGTGATCTACGACCCGACCGAGCAGCGCTGTGTGATGGCCCGCGCCGGGCATCCGCCGCCCGCGCTGGTCCGCCCCGACGGCACCGTCTCCTACCCCGAACTGCCCGCAGGACCGCCGCTGGGTCTCGGCGGGCTGCCGTTCGACGCGGTCGAGATCGACGTGCCGCCGGACAGCGGGCTGGTGCTCTTCACCGACGGGCTCATCGAGGACCGCCACCGCGACGTCGACCTCGTCCTCGACCAGTTGTGCGGTGCCCTCGCCGACCATCCGGAGCGCTCCCCCGAGGAGACCTGCGAGGCGATCCTCGACAGCGTCGCCCCCGCCCACCCCTCCGACGACATCGCCCTGCTCGTCGCCCGCACCCACGCCCTGGACCCCGCCCGGATCGCCGCCTGGGACCTGCCTCCCGACCCGGCCCTCGTGGGCGAGATCCGCGCCCGCGCCACACGCCAACTGGCCGACTGGGGGCTCGAAGACACCGCGTTCGCCGTCGAGCTGATCCTCAGCGAGCTGGTCACCAACGCGATCCGGCACGGCTCCGGTCCCGTCCGGGTCCGACTGCTCCACCACCGCTCACTGATCTGCGAGGTCTCCGACAGCAGCAGCACGGCCCCGCATCTGCGCCAGGCCGGCTCCCACGACGAGGGCGGTCGCGGCCTGTTCCTCGTCGCACAGCTCGCGCGGAGCTGGGGGACCCGCCATCTGCCCGAGGGCAAGGTCATCTGGGCCGAATGCGGCCTCGACGCCGCCTGACACGCGGGCTGCGCGGAGTGTCGTACGCGAGGGCACGTAATGTCACAAACAATGTCAAAACGACACGAAGATCCCGACCCGCCCACGGCGCACTCCGTGCTGAGCGTCCGCGGGCTCGGCAAGCGGTTCGGCGGGACCGTCGCCCTGGACGGCGTCGACCTCGACGTTCGCGCGGGCGGCGTCCTCGCCCTCCTCGGGCCCAACGGGGCCGGCAAGTCCACCCTCATCAAGGTCCTCGCCGGTGTCCACCGCGCCGACACCGGCGAGGTCACGGTCGACGGCCACCCGCTCGGCAGTCACGCCGCGACCCGCGCCATGGCGTTCATCCACCAGGACCTCGGCCTCGTGGAGTGGATGACGGTCGCCGAGAACATCGCCCTGGGCACCGGATACCCGCGCCGCGCCGGACTGATCTCCTGGCGGCGGACCCGCGAGCGCTGCGCCGACGCCCTGCGGACCGTCGCGGCCGGCCTGGACCCGGACACCCCGATCGCCCGGCTCGCCCCCGCCGAACGCGCGCAGGTCGCCATCGCCCGGGCCCTCGCGGCCGACGCGAAGCTCCTCGTCCTGGACGAGCCGACCGCCCGGCTCCCCGCTGCCGACTGCGCCCGCCTCTTCGACGTCCTGCACACCCTGCGCGACCGCGGCCACGCCCTCCTCTACGTCAGCCACCGCCTGGACGAGGTGTACCGGGTCGCCGACACCTTCGCCGTCCTGCGCGACGGCCGGCTCGTCGGCCACGGCCCGCTGGCCGGCCACAGCCCCGCCCGCCTGGTGCACGACATCGTCGGCGAGGAGCAGCCCACGACGGTCCCCCCGGGCACCGCGGGCCGCACCGGGCCGGTCGTCCTCGCGCTCGACGCCGCCCACGCCCCCGGCGTCGGGCCGGTGAGCCTGGAACTGCGGGCGGGGGAGGCGCTGGGGCTGGTCGGTCTCACCGGCGCCGGACACGCCGCACTGGGCCGCGCCCTGGCCGGCGCCCGGCCGCCGCTCGACGGCGGGGTCCTCCTCGACGGCAGCCCCTACCGCCCCCGCACGGTGGCCGAGGCCGTGGCGCGCGGTGTCGGCCTGGTCCCCGCCGACCGGCTGCGCGAAGGCTGCCTCGCCAGCTTGACCGTACGGGAGAACCTCCTCGCCGTGCCCCGGACCGCCGACGGGTCCGCGCCGCACTGGATCCGGCCCCGCCGGGAACGCGCCGAGGCCGCCCGGCTGATCGCACGCTTCGCGGTGCGGCCGGACGACGGCGAGGCCGTCCTCGCCACCCTGTCCGGCGGGAACCAGCAGAAGGTCATGATCGGACGCCGGCTGCGGGTGGGCCCACGCCTGCTGGTCCTGGAGGAACCGACCGCGGGCGTCGACGTCGGCGCCAAGGCCGCCCTCCACCGGCTGCTGGACGAGGCGCTCGCCCAGGGCCTCGCCGTCCTGCTGGTCTCCACCGACGCCGAGGAGGTCGCGAGCGTCTGCCGCCGCGCCCTGGTCCTGGTGCGCGGATCGGTCACCGCCGAGCTGAGCGGACCGGCCCTCACGGCCGCCGCGCTCACCCGGGCCGCCTCCGCCCTCCCCGGACCCGCGACCGGGACCGGCACCGCGACCGGGACCCGCCCATGACGGCCACCCCGCGCCCGCGCCGCCCCGGTGTGCACTGGATCGGCGCGTACGGGCTGCTCGCCCTCACCGTCCTGCTCGTCCTGGTCTTCTCGCTCGCCCTGCCCCGCACCTTCCCCACCCTGGACACCGTCGACTCGATCCTGTCCAACCAGTCCATCCCGGCCGTCCTCGCGCTCGCCGCGACCGTCCCCGTCGTGACCGGCGCCTTCGACCTCTCCATCGGCTACGGGCTCGGCCTGGCCCATGTGATGGTGCTCCAGCTCATCGTCGAGGAGGGCTGGCCCTGGCCGCTGGCCTGCCTCACCGTGATCGCGGGCGGCGCGCTGGTGGGCGTCCTCAACGGGATCGTCGTCGTCTTCGGCCGGATCGACTCCTTCATCGCCACCCTCGGCACCGGCAGCATGATGTACGCGGTCAGCGGATGGGTCACCGACGGCGGCCGGATCGTCCCCGGCCCCGGGGGCCTGCCGCCCGCCTTCACCGACCTCTACGACTCCACCTTCCTCGGCCTCCCGGTCCCCGCCTTCTACGTGCTCGTCCTCGCCGCCGCGCTCTGGGTGGTCCTGGAGCGGCTCCCGCTCGGCCGGTATCTGTACGTCGTCGGCTCCAACCCGCGCGCCGCCGAACTCGTCGGCATCGGCGTCCGTGCCTGCACGGTGTATGCGTTCACCGCCTCGGGGCTGATCGTGGGCTGCGCCGGTGTACTGCTCGCCGCCCAGCAGCAGATCGGCAACCCGAGCGTCGGCCTCGACTATCTGCTGCCCGCCTTCGTCGGCGCCCTCCTCGGCGCCACGGCGATCAGACCGGGCCGGCCGAACGCCCTCGGCACGGTCGTGGCGGTCGCCGTCCTGGCCGTCGGCCTCACCGGCATCGGCCAACTGGGCGGCGAGTTCTGGACGGTCCCGCTGTTCTACGGCGGCACCCTGCTGCTCGCCGTCGGCCTGGCCGGGTACGAGGCGCGCCGCCGACTGCGCGGCGGGAGGGAACCGGAGGGGGGAGGGGCTGCCGCCGTCCCGCCGTCCCCGCCCTGACCCTGCCGCCTCGCGGGACGGGCGCCGGACGCCTGCCGCCTGCCGTCCGTCCCGCACGGTCCGCCGCACACCGTCCCATCGCCGCACCGCCGCCCGCTGTTCCACCGTCCCCCAGGGAGGCCCCTGTGCCCGGTCACCCTCCAGGCGCCCCCGCCCCCGCCCGCGCCCCCGCCCGCGCCGCGCGGCTCGCCTCCTGCGTCCTGCTGGCCTCCGCCGCCCTGCTGGCCGGGTGCGAACGCGGGTCCTCCCGGGATCCCGACGACACCGTCTCGGGCGGGGCCGGCTGTCCCGCCGTACAGGCCCGGGCGGCCGCCGCCGTCACCACGGCCGAGGCCACCGACGCGCCCTGGGACGGACCGACCACCGGCCCGGCAGCCGTGTCCGGCCGGACGCTCGTCTACGTCGCCCAGACCATGACCAACCCCGGCGTCGCGGGCGCCGCCGACGGTGTGCGGCAGGCCGCGCGGGTCGTCGGATGGACCGTCCGGGTCATCGACGGCGGGGGCACGCCCGCCGGGATCCAGGCCGCGATGAGCGAGGCCGTGGCCCTCAGACCGTCGGGCATCGTCATCGGCGGGTTCGACCCCGACGCCACGTCACGGCAGGTCGCCCGGGCCGGTGAGCTGGGCATCCCCCTCGTCGGCTGGCACGCGGTCGCCGCCCCCGGCCCCAGCGGCCGGCCCCCGCTCTTCACCAACGTCACCACGCGCGTCGAGGACGTGGCCCGGATCAGCGCGCAGTGGGTCATCGCGGAGTCCGGCGGCCGGGCTGGCGCCGTGATCATCACCGACGCCTCGATCCCGTTCGCCCGGAACAAGTCCGAGCTGATCCGCGCCGCGCTCGCCACCTGCCCCGGGGTGCGGATCCTCGCCTACGAGAACATCCCGATCCCGGACGCGAGCAGCCGCACCCCGCGCGAGATCTCCGCCCTCCTCGCCCGGTTCGGCGACGCCTGGACGCACTCCGTGGCCATCAACGACCTGTACTTCGCCGACGCCGCGCCCGCCTTCCGCGCGGCCGGTGAGCAGGGCACCGGGCCGCCGTACAACATCGGGGCCGGGGACGGCGATCCGTCCGCCTTCCAGCGCATCGGCAGCGAGCAGTACCAGCAGGCGACCGTGCCCGAACCGCTGTCCCAGCAGGGGTGGCAGATCGTCGACGAGTTCAACCGGGCCTTCGCCGGCCGCCCCGCCACCGGGTACGCGGCCCCGGTGCACATCACCACCGCCGCCAACAGCGAGGGCGCCACCACCTGGGACCCGCCGGGCTACCGCGAGGCGTACCGCGCGATCTGGAGCCGATGACGGGACGCCGACCGCCCCGCCACCGGGTACGCGGCCCCGTCCCGTCACTCGGTGTCGAGCTGGTGGTCGGCCCACACATAGCTCGCGGGCAGCAGCTCGGCGACCGGCACCGCCCGAATGCCGTCGCCCTCGCCCACGATCACCTCGACGCCGGGGAAGTAGTCGAGGAGGACCTGCCGGCACCGGCCGCACGGGGGTACGACTCCCCGGTCGCGGTCGCCCACGGCGACGATCGTGTCCAGTTCGTAGACGCCCTGCGCGGCCGCCGTACCGATGAGGACCAGTTCGGCGCAGGGGCCTCCGGTGAAGTGGTAGGCGTTCACCGCGGTGACGATCCGGCCGTCCGGGGCGCGGCCCGCGGCCGCCATGGTGTGGTGGTCGCCGCGGCAGCGCGTGCGGGCCACGTGGGCCGCGGCCTCGACGAGTTCGCGGTCGACGGGGTGGTTCTGCACGGTCATCCTCCCTGCCTACCGGTCAGCCCAGGGCGCGGTCCAGATTGAACGCCGCGCTGATCAGGGAGAGATGGGTGAACGCCTGCGGGAAATTGCCCTGTTGTTCGCCGGTGTGGCTGATCTCCTCGGCGTACAGGCCGAGATGGTTGGCGTAGGTGAGCATCTTCTCGAAGGCCAGCCGGGCTTCGTCCAGCCGGCCGGCGTGCACCAGGGCCTCCACGTACCAGAAGGAGCAGATGGAGAACGTGCCCTCGTCGCCGCGCAGCCCGTCGGGGCTGGCGCGCGGGTCGTAGCGGTAGACCAGGGAGTCCGACACCAGCTCGCGGGTGAGCGCGTCCAGCGTGGACAGCCACTTGGGGTCGGTCGGGGCGATGAACTTGGCCAGCGGCATCATCAGCACCGCCGCGTCCAGCACGTCCCCGTCCTCGTGCTGCACGAACGCCCCGCGCTCCGGCGACCAGCCCCGGCTGTGGATCCGCCGGTAGATCCGGTCGCGGGCGGCCTGCCAGCGCGGCAGATCGGCGGGCAGACCGCGCCGGTTCGCCATCCGCACCGCCCGCTCGATCGCCACCCAGCACATCAGCCGCGAGTACAGGAAGTTGCGGCGGCCGCCCCGGGTCTCCCACACGCCCTCGTCGGGCTGGTCCCAGTGCTCGCACACCCAGTCGACCAGCGCGCACACGTCGTCCCACTGAGCGCTGGACACCGGCTTGGCCCACTTGTCGTACAGGTAGATCGAGTCGATCAGCGCGCCGTAGATGTCCAGTTGGAGCTGATCGGCCGCCGCGTTGCCGACCCGGACCGGTGCCGACCCCCGGTGCCCCTCCAGATGGGTGAGTTCGCTCTCCGACAGGTCCGTGCGGCCGTCGATGCCGTACATGATCTGCAACGGTCCCGACGGTTTGCCGTCGCCCGGCGCGATGTGCCGGGTCACGAACTCCATGAACGCCTCGGCCTCACCGGAGAAGCCCAGCCGCAGCAGCGCGTAGACGCAGAACGCCGCGTCCCGCACCCACACATACCGGTAGTCCCAGTTCCGCTCCCCGCCCAGCTCCTCGGGCAGACTCGTGGTCGGCGCGGCGACGATCGCCCCGGTCGGCGCGTACGTCAGCAGCTTGAGGGTGAGGGCCGAGCGGTGCACCATCTCCCGCCAGCGCCCCCGGTACCGGGAGGCCGACAGCCAGCGCCGCCAGTACGACACCGTGGCCGCGAACTGCTCCTCCGCCTCGGTGCGCGCGCACCGGCGGGGCGTCACCTCGCCGCCGACCCGGTCCAGCGCGAACACCGCCGACTCGCCCTCGGCGAGCTTGAACTCGGCGCGCACGTCTGCCCCTTCGGCCTCCACGGGGACCGTCGCGGTCAGCGCCAGGGTCAGCCCGGCGGAGGCGAAGACCGCCACGTCGTCCTCGACGCGCAGGGTGTGCGGCTGCGCGCCGTAGTCGAACCGCGGGGCCACCCGGGCCGTGAAGGGGACCGTGCCGCGCACGCACAGCACCCGCCGGATCAGCCGGTGCCGGTCCGCGTCGCCGGGACCGCCGTCCAGCGGCATGAAGTCCTGCACCTCGCCCACCCCGTCCTCGGTGAAGAACCGGGTGATCAGCACGTTGGTGTCGGGGAAGTAGAACTGCTTGGTCCGGCCCGGGACGGCCGCCGCCAGCGCGAAGGAACCGCCGCGCTCGGCGTCCAGGATCGCGCCGAAGACGCTCGGCGAGTCGAACGCGGGGCAGCAGTACCAGTCGATCGTGCCGTCCGTCCCCACCAGGGCCACACTGCGCAGATCACCGATCAGCCCGTGCTCGGCGACCGGGAGACAGCGCCCGTCCCGGGGCGCACCGGCTGTCCGGCCGTTGTTCGATGCGTCCGTCATCGAGACCTCCCTGGCCGGTCCCGGTCTCCCGCACCGGCGAGACCTCCAGCCTAGAGCTGAGTGCGGACGGCGGCTCAGGGAACGCGGTCCCACGTCCCCCTGGGATCTAGCCGATCTCCACCACCCGCGCCCAGGCCGGCGGTGTCTCCGGCTCGTAGTCCGGATCGTCCTCGTGGTGATACGACGACGAGTCCCGGGGGAACAGACCGACCACCGTCCGGCACGGCGGCGGCGTGCTTGGCCACGGGGTCTGCCCGTCGGTGAGCGCCACGACCACGTCCGGCCGGGGCCGGGAGCGCAGCGCCGCCGTGAATCCGGACCGCAGATCCGTGCCGCCGCCTCCCACCAGCGCGATGCCCTCGCCCCGGCACAGCGGATGCACCGTCCGCGCCGCCGCGTCGCACGACACCACGCTCACCAGGTCCCGCCGCCCGCCCACGGCCCGGGAGATCGCCGCGATCTCCAGGAGCGCGCCGCCCAGCTCGGCGTCGCTCACCGACGCGGAGGTGTCGACGACCACGCAGACCCGCGGCGGTCTGCGCCGCAGGCTCGGCAGCACGGCACCGGGCACCGACGTCGAGCGCCGCGACGGACGGCCGTACGTGTAGTCCTCGCCCGCACCGGGCCCGGAGGCCGCCGAGCGCACCGCCGCGCCCAGCAGCTCCCGCCACGGCTGCGGCGGATGGAACGCCTCCTCCGCCCACCGCTGCCACCCCTGCGGTGTGCTGCCCGGCCGCGCCTTGATGCCCTGCGCCACCCGGAACCGCACCGCGTCCCGCTCCTGCGCGCTCAGCCCGTGCGCCCCGTCCGGGCCCAGGTCCCACTCCCGCTCGCGCCCGTCGGCGCCGCTGCCGCAGTCCAGCCACGCCAGGCCCTGTGTGTGCGGACCGAGCCGGAACTCGCGCAGGTAGTCCTCCATCAGCTTGCCCGCGGCCAGTTTCAGCAGGCCGGGCACGACCGCGCCCGGCGGACGCAGCAGCCCTTCGCCGAACGCGTCGTCGTTGATCTCGCAGTCCGCGGCGATGTTCATGCGCAGCCGCTCGGCCGGCCCGGTCAGACCGCGTTCGCGCGCGACCCGCTCGCTGCGCCCGTGGTGGTCGCGCAGCAGATGGGACACCTCGTGCACCCACACCCCGGCGAGTTCCTCCACGGGCGTGCGGTCCACGAAGCCGGGGGAGACGTAGCACCGCCAGTGCCGGTCGACGGCCATCGTCGGCACCTGCCGTGACGCCACGGTGTGCAGGGCGAACAACGCCGTCGCCAGATAGGGGCGGGCCCGCGCGGCGTGCAGGCGCGCGGCGAAGAGCTTGTCCAGGTCCAGCGCGGGCCGCTCCTCGGTCATCGGCCCGCCTTCGCGCGGCTCGCGGTGCGCGCCGCCGCCTGGTCCGCGTGCCGGGACAGCGTCACCACACCGGCGAGCCGTTCGATCGACTCGGGGACGTCCCAGTCCTCCCGCCGCAGCGAGGCGAGGGTGGTCGCGGGGACGACGACCAGGTCCGGGGCGCCCGTCTCCAGCGCCCGCACCAGCACCGCCCACGCCGCGTCCCAGCGCGCCCGGTCCGGGCGGCCCCGCACCGCCGCCACCACACCGTCCAGGACGGCCTGGCGCAGATCCCCGCGCTCGGGCAGCTCCGCCCCCGC
The DNA here is from genome assembly GCF_013363615.1 of Streptomyces sp. CAI-85. Lineage (NCBI taxonomy): Bacteria > Bacillati > Actinomycetota > Actinomycetes > Kitasatosporales > Streptomycetaceae > Streptomyces > Streptomyces sp. CAI-85. Next base: position 199,794 of record NZ_JAANNX010000003.1, read on the forward strand.
CGGGTCGGCGAGCACCGACTCGGGGTCCGGCAGGTCCATCCGGTCCACGCTCGCCAGCAGCTCCAGCCCCGGACCGTCCCCGACCGTGCCCCGCACCAGCATCGACAGCACCTCGCGGGACGAACCGGCCGCCGTCGCGAACGCGATCAGGGACAGCGTCATGTCCCAGCTCCGGGGCGACGGCCAGGGCCCGCCCCGGCGGGTCTCGGCACTGGGCAGCCGGTGCACCAGCGTGGGCCGGGCGGCGAGCAGCCCGCACACCGCGCGCCGCGCGAAGTCCACGGCCTCCGGCAGCCGGTCCGGGTCCAGCCGGGGCAGGGTGGCACGCGGCCAGACGCCGCCGAGTCCGCGGACGACGACCTCGTGGTCGTGGGCCCAGTGCAGATGGACGAACCGGTTGGCCAGGGGCGGGCTCAGCTCCCAGCCGTCGGCCGCCGAGGACCGCGGATTGGCGGCGGCCACGATCCGTACGCCGGGCGGCAGCCGCAGGGAGCCGATCCGCCGCTCCAGCACCAGGCGGAGCAGCGCGGCCTGCACGGCGGGCGGCGCGGTGGACAGCTCGTCCAGGAACAGCAGCCCCCGCCCGGCCCGCACCAGCCGTACCGCCCACTCCGGCGGGGCCATCGGAACGCCCTGCTCGGCGGGGTCGTCGCCGACGACCGGCAGACCGGAGAAGTCGGACGGCTCGTGCACGCTGGCGATCACCGTGGTCAGCGGCAGCTCCAGCTCCGTGGCGAGCTGGGTGAGGGCGGCGGTCTTGCCGATGCCCGGCTCGCCCCACAGGAGCACCGGGAGATCGGCGGCGACCGCCAGGGTCAGCGCCTCCAACTGGACGTCGGGGCGCGATTCGGTGGTCGAGTCGCGCAACAGGGCCAACAGGTCGGCGGCGACGTCGAGTTGGGGAGTGGGGGACGGGGCGTACATGGTCATGTGGGATCACCTTCGGGGTGCGTGTCCGGGTCCCGGCAGGGCAGGCGGACACGCCCGCACCGCGAAGGGACACCGGAGGAGGAGAGGGAAGAAGAGGAGGGAGAGGGAAAGGGAGGAACGGTCAGGAGAAGGTGGCGTGCCGAGGGCGCGAGCGCCTCGCCCGGCCCCGGCCGCTCGTCGTGATGAGGGGCGGGGCGGGTCTCCGCTCGGTCAGACCCGCCCGGAACAGGCCGTACGCGATCCGTCCCCGCGCGGCCGTCTCCAGCGCCTCGCGCAGCGGACCGCCGCGCAGGACGGCGTCGGGGCCCAGCAGACCCTCGACGACGGCCAGCGCACCGGCGACATCGCCGTGCCGGAGGCGTTCACGGACGTCGGGCAGGCAGTCGGGGCGGCGGTGCGCCTCGTCGATGAACCGCAGACAGGGCAGGGGCGTGCCGGTCAGCGCGGCCAGCAGCTCCTCGCGCCGGATCTCGGCCGGATCGTGGTCCAGGGCGGCCAGCACCCCGTCCACCAGGGCGATCCGGTGCCGGGCGCCCCGGCACTCGACGATCCGGGGCTGCCCCGTCAGGCCCGGAGGCGGTGCGGGACCGGCGCCGGGCGAGGGTGGCCCGTGGCCGGGCGCCAATGCGGCGGCGACCAGCGGATGCAGCCGGCCGGCGTCGATCAGCCCGGCGCGCAGCAGCTCCAGGTCGGGCGGCACCCAGGTCGAGGCGTCGGGCAGCAACGGCAGCCCGGACGCGGCGGCGTCGGCGGGCAGCGGCCCGATGACCGGGCGCGGCTCCACGTCCAGAGCCAGACGGTGCCGTCGGCCGAGCCGTACGACGACGGTACGGGGGTGAGGGCGGCCGGGTGTCCCGCCCGCCCGGTCCGACCGCAGCAGGAGCCGTGCCTCGGCCGCCCACCGGTCCACCGCGTCCCGCGGTGCCGTAGCGGGAGCCTCCGTGCCGGGCGGCAGGTCCGCGCCCGAGCGGGGCCGCAGCTCGTCCGTCCTGCGGGCGTCCCACAGATGGCGGTGCAGATCGAGGCGGAAGCGCCGGCTGGGCAGCGGATGCGGATGGCGACCGCCGGTGCCCCCAAAGCCGAGGCCCTCAAGCCCGGGTCCCTGGGAGCCCGGCCCCGGCCCCTCCCACAGCCCCAGGCCGACGCGCTGTGCGGCGTCCGCCCCGCTCGGTGGCGTGCGCACCACGAGACGCAGGGGCGGTCCGCCGTCGTCGTCCGGTGGGTCGTAGTGGGCGAGGGGGATGGTCAGGCCCGGCCGCAGGAGCCCGTCGGGGGCGATCCTCGGCAGGTGCCAGCGCAGCAGGTCGGGAGCGAGATGGCGGAGATCGGACCGGATCCGCTCCGCCCGCTCCCGGCCGTACCGGCGTGCCACGGAACGCAACGGGAGATCGACGTCCACGGCGGCCGCCGCGCAGGCGCCCGCCCAGTCACCGGTCAGACGCCGGGCCGTCGCGGTCTCGATCATGGAGGCCGGCACGGCGAACTCGCGCACGCGCAGCCACAGAAGAAGTCGGGAATCGTCGGTCGCGGGCCGGGTGAGCGGCCGAGTGAGCTGCTGAAGGGGCATCAGCACTCACCTTGCGCGGACGAGTCCCCCCATCCGTCAACGGGGTGAAGTGTCATCGCGGTGATCGTAACGACGGGGCCCGCCGGACCGCCACGCCTTTTCCGGCTGCGGCGGACCGACGGGCCCCGTCAGGATCGGGTGCCGCTCAGCCCATGCTCTTCGCCCCGTCCAGGGACTCCCGGATGATGTCGGCGTGACCGGCGTGCTGGGCGGTCTCGGCGATGATGTGCAGCAGCACCCGGCGGGCCGACCAGCGTGCGCCCGGCTCGAACCACGGCGCGGCCGGCAGCGGGTGGTCGGCGTCCAGGCTGGGCAGCGAGGCGACCAGCTCGTCCGTGCGGGCGGCCACCTCGTCGTACTCCTTGAGCACCCCGGCGAGGGTCTCGCCGGGCAGCATCTTGAACTCGTCGATCCGCGCGGCGAAGTCGGCCTCGGTCATCGAGTCGAAGTCACCCATCGCCGACGGGCCCTCGACGATGAACTCCGCCCACCCGCGCTCCGTCCCGGCCACATGCTTGATCAGACCGCCGAGACACAGCTCGCTGGCCGTGGTCCGCTGCCCGGCCTGCTCGTCGGTGAGGTCGCGGGTGGTGAACCGCAGGAAGTGCCGCTGCTTGGCCAGCGCCGCCAGCAGGTCCGCGCGCTCGCCGGTGACGGTCTGGCCGAGGGGGGTGGAGTCGCTCATGGTCCTCTTCTTCCGTGAGTGCCGTTCCGAGGTCGAGACCCACAGTAGGAGCGAAAGAGGTCAGATCCTGACCTATACGGAAGGCGGAAGCGCACCGGTTCCGGACGTGTCGCGCGGCGGTCATCGGCGGCGCCCCCGGCGGGTGGCGGCGGTGGTCAGTTCCTCGTACGCGGGCGCGTCGCCGGACCGGACCCGCTCCCAGGCCCGGGCGAACACCTCGGGCACCGGTACGAGCGGAACGGCACGCGCGTGGCCGTCGACCGGGTAGAGGCCCTGCTTCCAGATCTCCACCGGCAGCATGGGCGCCTTCCGGTCCAGCCAGCCGCACGGCAGGAACAGGGTGCGCCCGGCGCGCGGCCGCTTGGCCTCCACCACCAGCGCGGTCGCCGCGAGTTCGGCACGCGCCTTCTTCGCGCGGGCGGGCCGCCAGCCGCTCCAGCGGACGCAGTTGCGGTCCGTCGGATCGGGCAGGGCCAGCAACTGGAGGTAGAGCGCCGCCGCGTCCTCGCTCAGCCCGTGCTCCCCGGCGACCTCGGCGACCAGTTCGGGCACCGAGAACGCCGGGTCCTGCGCGTACCCGGCGGGGGCCTCGGGCCCGGTACCGGCCGCGAGCGCGCGGGGCAGCTCGTCGGCCAGCAGCGTCCGCAGGGCGCGCATCCCCTGGCCCCGGGCCGGTCCGACGAGCCCCTCCAGGAGGGCGAACACCGGGTCGTCCGGGCCGTCGAGCGCGCCCGTCCGGACCAGGACGGTCTCCTGACTGCCGTACCAGGGCCGCAGCGCCAGCGCGCCGCCGACGGGTGTCGTCCCGTCCGCGTCCGCACCGCCGGCGGCGGGCAGCCCGTACGCCGTGCGCAGTTCGGCGGCGGTCGACGACCCCTTCGCCGTGAACGCCACGTCCGGATCGATCAGCAGCCCCGGGTCCGCGACACGGCGGCGCAGCGCGGCCAGCCCCTCCGGCAGCAGGGCCCGCAGCGGATGGCCGTACGGCAGGGAGTAGGCGAGCTGCGCCAGGGCGGCGACGGCGCGGGGCAGGTCGTAGCGGCCGGGCAGCGCCTTCGGGTCCTCCGCGACCAGATGGCCGTCGCGGTCCCGCTGGACGGTGGTGCGGCTGATCCACGGGGTGCGCCCCGGGTTGAGGACCTCCTCGACGGAACCGGTGGGCAGCCCGCCGAGGGACAGGTCGGCGACGAGGTCCTCGGGCAGCCGGACGATCCCGCCGAGCCGCTCGGCCCACACCCGGCCGGCCGCGTCGACGTCGGGACCGGCCGTCCACAGCAGCTCCGGGTCGTCCGGCAGCAGGGCGCCGACCAGCGCCGCCGTGTCACCGGCCGGCAGGGAGGACAGCAGACCGTCACCGAACTCCTTCTGACGCGGCTTCAGCCCGGTGGCCGCGCCCACCTCGGCGGTGAGCTGAGCCGGGCGCCCCGCGAGGAGCAGGGCCGCCTGGACCGGGCCGAGCCCGCCGCCGGCCGCGGCGATGAGCGCCTCCAGTGCCTCCGGCCGCCAGGGCACCGCGCCCTTGTCCCGCACCAGCCGGACCAGGGCCGTCAGCGCCTCGGCGGGGTACGCCGCCGGATGCGCCGCCTCCCGCTCCAGCGCGAAGTGGGCGACCGCCCCGAAGACACCGGACGGATCGTGGTCCAGGGCCAGCCAGTGCACCCGCAGATGGCGCGAGTCGAGGTTCTGGCAGCCGAGCACGACGACCGTACGGCCCGCCCGGCGCAGCACCTGCCCCACCCGCTCCGGCTTCCCTCGGTTGTCGTACGGCTCGCTCAGCACGACCTCGCGCAGCGCGCCCCCGGGCGCCGCCAGGGGCCCCGCCGCGATCGACTCGCACAGCAGGAGCAGGGCCTCGCGGTGCGTGTCGGTCACGGTCGGGGACGCGGCGCGGTAGGCCAGCGGCCGCAGCACGTCCAGCAGCGACGGCCACACCGAGGCGATGCCCGGGATCCTGAACTCCTCGCTGCGCCAGCCCTCCTCGACACCGGTGTCCCGGCACCGCTGCTCCAGCGGCCTGCTGTCGGCCGGGTGCCCGGACAGGACGTGGTTGACGGCCCGGATCTGCTGGAGCGCGCTCCAGCGCTGCTGGCCGCCGTACCAGCCGTAGCGGTGGTCGGCGAGCCCGCCGGTGGCCTCGCGCAGGGTCAGGTCGTCGCCGTGCTCGGGCTTGTACATGGCGAACACCCCGTCGGTGTGGGGCCGTTCGGTCCGGGGGGTCGCGGCCGGCGGCGGCGCGACGAAGTCCGCCGTCGACTGGACGAGCCGCAGCACCGCGCGCAGCAGCGAGGCGACCCCGGCGACGAGCCGCCGGTCGCGCAGCTCGGGCAGCTCCCGGGCCACCAGGTCCCGGAGCACCTCGTCGGCGGTCGGTACGGCCGGCACGGTCGGCTCGGCGCCCGCGCCGGTGCCCGACGCGTCCGTGCCCGCCGTGGTCTTCCCGGCCGCCGCGATCCGCGCCTGCCGCTCCGCCAGGGCCTCGGCGGCGGCGCGCACCAGTGCGGCCGCCCGCTCGTCGGTCAGCGCGCGCAGCGCGGCCGACGACCGTTCGTCGCGCGGCCGCAGCGCGTGCCAGAACGCGACGGGCGGCACGAACGGCGTACCCGCCGCGAACTCGCCGCCGCGCTCCATCGGCGTGACCGCGCCCAGCTCCCCGGCGGCCGACGTGTCGTCCGCCGCGTACAGGACGAGCTGCCGGCGCACGGCGGCCACCACGGGCTCGGCGCCGCCGGGCAGCCGCAGCGCGCCCAGCGCGATGCCCGGGACGGGGCCGCCGGTCGGCAGGGTGACCGTCCGGCCGTCCGGGGTCCCGGCGAGGGTGTGCGTGTCGTCGCTGCGCACCCAGCGGCCGAGGATCGTGCCGTCCGTGCCGAACGGGCTGTTCTCCAGGCCGGGCTGGAGCGGCAGCACCTCGCAGTGCGCCGGGAGCAGCGGCGCGTCCGCGCGGTCGCCGTCCCGCAGGAACGCGGGCAGTGAGGCCCGCCCCTGGGCGCCGGTCGCCGGGTCGTACTCCGTCCACACCTGCTGCCGGCCCTGCCTGCCCTGGCGCCAGTACGTGGTGCCGTCGCCCAGCACGGGCCGGCGGGCGGGCAGGGCGGTGTCGCCCGCGTACAGGGTGCGCCCGCCGGTGGCGCGGCCGCCGCCGGGCAGCGGGATCGAGGGGGAGCCCGCGTCGCCGCGGCCGTACCAGTAGTGCGGGAGCTGTTCGCCGCCCAGCGGGAACACCTCGGCCGGCCGGCCCGACCAGTAGCCGAACTGCTGGTTTCCCTGACGCCACATCACCAGCAGTTGGCCGTCCGCGTAGCGGAACGCCGGGCGCTGCCGGTCCGGGGTCACGGGCAGCCGCAGGTCGTGGTCGAGCAGGATCTCCGCCGGGCCGACCACGAACACCTTGTGCCCGCGGGAGACGATCAGCGCGGGCCATGCCTCGGTGACGTGCGGCGCGCCGCCCTCGTCGCGGTCGGGCTTGGTCTCGTCCTTGATCCGGCGCATCGCCTCCTCCAGCGCCGGCCAGCCCAGCTCGTCCGGGATGCCCGCCCGCAGGGTGCGCCCGAGGAGCGGGGCCGCCTCGTGGGCGGCGACCCGGGCGACGGCGGCCGGGGCGACTTGCGGGGCGACCGAACGGAACGGGCGCAGCCGCTCCAGCGCGGCCCGCGCGGCGGGCAGTCCGACGGCGGCGGACAGTTCTCCGGCCGCCTCCTCCAGCCAGGTGCGCAGGACATCGCCGAGGGCGGGGTGGGCGGCCAGGCCCTCCAGGGTGTCCCGGTGCGGCCGCTGCCGGCCCTGGGTGCCGATCTCGGCGTGCAGCAGGGGCCGGGCCCACGGGGACGCCGCCGAGGCCGTCAGATCGCGGCGGCCCGGCCGGGTGTCGCGCAGCCAGCGGTCCAGGCCCAGGAACACCACCTGGTTCTCGCGCGGCCGGACGAGCGGGACGCCCTCGGCCACGCACAGGTCGAGCAGATCGAGGTCGGCGCCCGCGTGCCAGCGGCCCGTGACGAGATCGACCGGCCGGCCCAGCGCGCGCAGCCGCGGCGCCATCCGCGCCACCAGCGCGAGCGTCGCCGGGGAACGGCCGCACAGATTGCCGTTGTGCTTGCGGTGCAGCGCCCACCGGGTCAGCCAGTCAGCGGCGTCGACGCCGTCGGCCGCCGCCCCCGCCTCGCCGGTGAGCAGCAGGTCGGCGCCGCACTCCGCGAGCAGCGCGAGCCAGAACTCGTCGTCCTCGACGGTCCGGCCCAGCCCGGCCGGCATGATGTCCAGCAGCCGGCGGCGCACCTCGGGCCGCCGTTCGGCGAGGACGGCGAGCGTCGCCCGGTAGGTGTTCCAGAAGGAGGCCGGGGCCCGCACCGCGGCCGGCGAGGCCAGCAGGTCGGCGACCAGTGCGCACTCCTCGGTGACCCGGTCGAGCCCGGTCGCCCTGATCAGCCCGCGCGCGTCCTGCGGTAGCGAGGCGTACGGCGGCATCCCGGCCGCGCAGCGCTCCACGGTGAGCTGCCGGAACTGCGCCCAGGCCGAGGCGGGGTCGAGCCGGACCGTGAGCGCCTTGACGTGCTCCCGGAGCGCCTTGACCGTCAGCGCCCCGGCGAACGCGAACTCCAGGAACACCGCCCGCTGGCGCTCCTCGTCCACGGTCAGCGCGTGCACCCGCTCGGCCTCGCGGGCCTTGCCGAAGAACGCCGCGGCGTACGTGGTGTTCTCGTGCTGGAGGAAGACACGGGCGGCCTGCTCGTAGAAGGTGGGCAGGAAGTGCGGCACCGCCCGGCCGAGCCGGGTGCCCAGCTCCTCGAAACCCTCCTTGGCGATCCCGGGCCGGGACTTGGCCTGCCGCGCCAGCCGCTCGATGTCGCGGACCAGCGCCAGCGCGTGATGGCCGTTCGCCGGGTCGTTGACCAGCGCCCACGCGGGGAAGCCGAGCGCCTCCTTGCGCACCTGGCCCACCTCGGGGGTGTCCGGGGTGCGGGCCAGGCCGAGGAAGTCCAGCGCCAGGTCCTCCGCCTCGCCGAGGGTGCCCGGCACCAGCCGGACGACGGCCCGCTCGCCCAGCGCCGGATGCGTGTACGTGCGGACGGTGAGCGTGTCGGCGTCCTCGCGGCCGGTGCCGCCGAGGGGCAGGATCGCGCCCGCGTCGAGAAGCACGGCGGCCGTGCCGTCGTCGTAGCCGGTGCGGCGGTCGGCCGTGGTGTCGTCGTACGTGGTCATGCCGCCCGCTCCTCGTCCTCGATGTCGCGTCCCGCGTACAGCGCGGCCGCCATGCGCATGCCCTCCGACCAGGCCACCGGCCCGATCTGACCGAGCTTCAGCACCCGACCCGCGTCGTCCGTGAACACCAGCGGGCCGGTCTCGGACTCCTCGTAGCCCTCGTAGTCGCCGACCCAGACACGCGCTTCGACGGTGCGGTCGTCCTCCAGGACGGAGCAGACGGCGTTGCCGCCGCGCACGCGGTAGCCGAGCTGGGACGCCCGGCCGTGCAGGAACCGCTGTTCCTTGAACCTGCCGCCCGCGTACTCCTCGACGGAGTCGGCCCCGGCGTCGAGCGTGGCGGGCCGGTGCCACACCTCACGGAAGAGCTGCCGGGCGCGCTGCGTCACCTCGAGTTCGGCGGCGAACTCGCGGAGTTCCTCCAGGTCTTCGAGGAGGACCGGGTGCGGCAGCCGGACGAGGTCCGGGGTGATGCGCACGCTGTCGCCGTCGAGGTCGACCAGGCCGAGACCGCGCTCGGGGTCGGCGTCCCGCAGGAAACCGGCCACCTCGCCGTCGGCCCCGGTGACGACGAGATCGCGCAGGGCGGCCTGCCAGGCCGGGTCGGCCCACACGCCCACGACGACGGCGAACGGCACCGGCAGCGAGCGCACCATCCACCGCTCCACATCGGCCAGGCACTGCCGTTCGTGCCGTTCCAGCCACTCCGTGAGCTGCCGCAGCCCCACCACCGCGGGATGGTCGGCGAGCTTGGACGGCACGGACTTCAGCCGCCGCCCGGCCGCGTTGCGGCACACCACCTTGCCGTCGTCGAGGGCGACTTCGTAGTCGCCGGCCGACACCCACCCCATGTGTGCCTCCCCGCACCCGCACTGATCAAGTGACCGGAACTGTAGATCAGGCCACTGACAACGGACGGATCGGACGGCACTTCCCGGGCTAGGCCGGCGTCCCCGCGTCCGGTGCGAAGGGGCTGCCGTGCCCGGGGACGATCAGGGCGGGGGAGAGGCCCAGGATCCTGGCGCGGGAGGCGTGCAGCGCCTCGGGGTCCGTGGCGTACGGGTCCTCCACCGGGCCCGCCGCGTCCCACCACAGGTGGGTGAACACGACCAGGCCCTCGGCGGTGTCGACCAGCGTGCTGATGTCCTCCGGTGTGTGCCCGGGCGTGGCCGCCAGCCGGATCGACGGCGACAGCCGGAAGCCGTCGGCGGGCCGGTCGGTCCACAGGTCGTCCTGGTAGATCGCCCAGTGGTCGTGGAACCTGGCGGCCGGGAACAGCGCGGCGTTGAGCGTGTGATCGGGGTGGTGGTGGCTGAACACCACGTCCGTCACCCGGTCCGGGGCCACGCCCTCGGCGGCCAGCGGGTCGAGGATCAGCTTCCGGTCCGCGACCATGCCGGGATCCACGACGACCACCGTGTCACCGTCGCGTACGAGACTCACCGTGCTCGCGGTGCGCGGGCCGACGTACCCCGCGGTCAGGGTGCGGAAGATCGCTGCCATCCGGGCACCCTAACGGCCGCGCGCGGCCGTCACGGCCGTCTCGGGTGTGCGGCGAGGTCAGCCCTCGACCCAGCCGTGGTTCTTGGCGAACTGCGCGAGCCCGCCGCGCACCTGGACGATCTGCTCGCCCGTGAGCGAGGGCGCCGCCGACAGCAGCGCCTCCGTGACGTCCCGCGTGAACTCCTCCGTGCTGAGCACATCGCACAGCACGTCGTCGTCGGCGGCCAGCGGCTTGCCGTCCGCCCCGCGCGCGAGGCGCACACCGGACGCCTTCGGACCCCGCTCGCCGTCCTCGATCTCGAACTCCACCACGATGCCCCGCCGCACCTGCGACTCGGGCATCAGCATGTCGTTGACGTGCAGGAAGACATCCTCCCCGCCGTCGTCGGGCGCGATGAACCCGTAACCACGCTGACTGTCGAAGCGCACCACACGACCGGCAACCATCCCAACCCCCAGCAACCTCGAAACACCCACGTCGGTGAACCTGTGCCGATCGTAGTCAAACCGGCCGCGCGAGGGCGACTCCTCCGCCTTCACCCCTCCCGCTCCTCCGCCTTCGCCCCTCCGGCTCCTCCGCCTTCACCCCTCCCGGTACAGCCCCGTGAGCAGTTCCAGCACGTCCTGGACGGCCGGGTGCGGATCGTCGCGCCACCACAGCAGACGGACGGCGACCGGCTCGGCGTCCCGCACCGGCCGGTAGACGACCCCGGGCCGCGGGTACTGGTGGGCCGTCGACTCGGCGGTCACCCCGACACCGCGGCCGGTGGCGATGACGGTGAGCCAGTCGTCGACGTCGTGCGTCTCCTCGGTGGCGGGCCGCGCGTCCGGCGGCCACAGATCGAGGGTGGTCGTCCCGGTCCTGCGGTCGATCAGCAGGGTGCGCTCGCCGAGGTCGGCGAGCCGCACCGAGCGGCGCCGGGCCAGCGGATCGTCGGAGGCGAGCGCGCACAGCCGCCGTTCCAGGCCCACGATCGCCGAGCCGAACCGCCGGTCGGACGGCGCCCGGCGCACCACCGCCAAGTCGCAGGCGCCCTCGGCGAGTCCGGCGCTCGCGGAGTTCACCCGCACGAGCTGAAGCTCCGTCTCCGGCCGCTCCACCGCCCACCGGCGCTGGAAGGCGAGGGTGTGCCGGCCGAGCGCCGACCACGCGTATCCGATGCGCAGCCGGGTGTGCCCCGAGGCGGCCTCCCGCACCAGCGCGTCCACCTCGCCGAGCACCCGGCGCGCGTGCGCCACCACCCGCAGCCCCGTCGCGGTCGGCGTCACCATCCGCGAGGTCCGCCGCAACAGCCTGACGCCCAGGGCCTGTTCGAGCGCGGCCAGGGTGCGGGAGACGGCCGCCTGGGAGACGCCGAGCACGGCGGCGGCGTCGGTGAAGCCGCCCTCGTCGACGATCGCCACCAGACAGCGGAGCTGGCGCAGTTCCACACCCGTACTCGCCGTACCCGGAGCATCCATGCGTCCAGCGTATAGACGGCACCGTGCATGCATTTTGCGCAAGGCCGCGCGGGGTGGAGCATCCGGGGCGTGACCTCCGCCGCCGCCGTTCCCGCGCCCACCGTCCCTTCGCCGGAGCGCCGGCGTGCCGTCGGGATCGCCACCATGGCCGGCAGCGGGCTGTCCAACCAGACGGGCGCCGCGATCGGCTCCCTCGCCTTCCCGGTCCTCGGCCCCACGGGGGTCGTCGCGGTCCGCCAGTACGTGGCCGCGGTCGTGCTGTGCGCCGTCGCCCGTCCCCGCCCCTGGTCGTTCACCCGCCGCCAGTGGGGCCCGGTCCTGCTGCTCGCGCTGGTCTTCGGGACCATGAACCTGTCCCTCTACACGGCCGTCGACCGGATCGGCCTGGGGCTGGCCGTCACCCTGGAGTTCCTCGGCCCGCTGGGCATCGCGCTGGCCGCCGCGCGCCGCCGGATCGACGCCTGCTGCGCGGTGATCGCCGGGGCGGGCGCCGTCACGCTGATGCGCCCGCAGCCCGCCGCCGACTACCTGGGCATGGGCCTCGGGCTGCTGGCGGCCGGGTGCTGGGCGTCGTACATCCTGCTCAACCGGACCGTCGGCCGCCGGCTGCCCGGTGTGCAGGGTCCGGCGGCGGCCGCGGCGGTCTCGGCGCTGGCGTTCCTGCCGGTCGGGCTGGCCGTGGTGGTGCGGGAGCCGCCCACCGCGGCGGCCGTCGGCTACGCGGTCGCCGCCGGGGTGCTGTCCTCCGCGGTGCCCTACCTCGCCGACCTGGTCACTCTGCGCAGCGTGCCCCCGGCGGCCTTCGGGCTGTTCATGAGCGTCAATCCGGTGCTGGCGGCGCTGGTCGGCCGGGTCGGTCTCGGCCAGCGGCTCGGACTCGTCGACTGGGCGGCGATCGGGGCCGTCGTCTGCGCGAACGCGCTCAGCGTGGCGGTACCGAGCCGTGCTCGCTGAGGGGAATCACCGGACCGGGATCAGTTCTCGGCGGCCGCGCGCTCCGCGTCGCGCTTCTTGATGCGGGCCGTCTCCTTGCGGACCTCGGCCTGGGTCGCCCGCTCCTTGGTGAGCCACTCCGGCGCGGCGTCCTTGAGCGCGTCGATCTGCTCGGTGGTCAGCGCCTCCGTCACCCCGCCCCGGGCCAGGCCCGCGATGGACACGCCCAGCTTGGCGGCGACCACCGGACGGGGGTGCGGGCCGGTCTCGCGCAGGGTCCGCAGCCACTCGGGCGGGTTCGCCTGGAGCTCGTTCAGCTCGGCGCGCGAGACCACGCCCTCCTGGAACTCGGCGGGCGTGGCGGGGAGGTACACACCCAGCTTCTTCGCCGCGGTGGCGGGCTTCATCGTCTGGGCGGTGGCGTGCGACTTCATACGGTCCAGGGTATCGGCCGTCGGCGGGACCTCCGACCACAGCCGGTAGCCTGGCGGGATGACCGACTCGGCGGATTCCCCCTCGTTCCGGCTCGCGTACGTTCCCGGAGTGACGCCCGCCAAGTGGGTGCGGATCTGGGAGGAGCGCCTGCCCGGCATCCCGCTCACCCTGCTCCAGGTCACCCCGGCCGGGGCCGCCGACGCCCTGCGCGACGGCGCGGCCGACGCGGCTTTCGTCCGCCTCCCGGTCGACCGTACGGTGTTCAGCGCGATCCCCCTCTACACCGAGACGACGGTCGTCGTGGTCCCCAAGGACCATGTGATCACCGCGGCCGAGGAGATCACCCTCGACGACCTTGCCGACGAGGTGGTCCTGCACCCCCTGGACGACGTCATCGGCTGGGCGGAGCCGCCCGGAGAAGCCGCCTTCGAGCGCCCGGCGACCACGGCGGACGCCGTCGAACTCGTCGCGGCGAACATCGGCGTCCTGGTCGTCCCGCAGTCGCTGGCCCGGCTCCACCACCGCCGTGACCTCACCTATCGCACGGTCGTGGACGCCCCGCAGTCGAGCATCGCGCTGTCCTGGCCGGAGGAGGCGACCACCGACCGGGTCGAGGACTTCATCGGCATCGTCCGCGGCCGCACGGTCAACAGCACCCGCGGCCGGCAGACCCCGGCGGAGGCGCGGGACGGGGACGGCGGCGGTCGCGGACGCACGGGGGGCGCCAAGGGCGGCGGCGGGGCGAAGAGCGGCGGCGGGTCCGGGAGGAGCGGCGGCGCCAAGGCCGGCGGCACCAGGTCCGGGGGTACGCGGGCCGGGGGCGCCAAGACCGGGGGCGCGCGGTCCGGCGGTGCCAAGGGCGGCGGCGCCCGGCGCGCCACGGGCGGCGGCAAGCCCCGCCGCCGCTCATAGCCCGCGGCGCGCGGCCGAGGGCTACCGCCCTGCGGCCCGTCCGATCGACTCCACCAACGGCAGCAGCCGGTGCGGCACCCGCTCCCGCAGGGCCACCTCCGTCCGGGTGCGGACCACGCCCGGCAGGCTGATCAGCTTCTGGATGACGTCCTCCAGATGGGCGTTGTCGCGCGCCACGACCCGGGTGAGGAGATCGCCCCCGCCGGTGATCGAGAACGCCTCCACGATCTCCGGTACGGCGGCCAGCGCGTCGCCCACGTCGTCGAGATGGCCCTGGGTGACCTCGATGTGCACGAACGCGAGCACCGGGTGGCCGAGCGCGGCGGGGGAGAGGGCCGGAGCGGTCCCGGTGATGACCCCGTTGCGCTCCAGCCGGTCGAGCCGGGCCTGGAGGGTGCCGCGCGCGACCCCGAGGACCCGGGCGTACTCCCGCACGCTGGTGCGCGGCTGCTCCAGCAGCAGCCGCAGGATGCGGGTGTCGAGTTCGTCGACGGCCATGGCGCCCGTCCTCCTCGTGTCCGTGCCGGTGTCCGTGCGGGAGCGTCACCGGCTTTTGTGATCGTCAACGACTCTAAGGCGGCGCATCCGACGCGGGGGTCCGTCGGCTGGTCCGTTGGTCCGCGGACGGCCATCGCGTGACCGTTTCGCCTGGGCCATTGGTCCAGCGATCGCGAGGGCGTTTGAACCATCATCCGTCCAGGTGTTGAGATAGACGCGTCAATGGCGCTGCGGACCCCGCGGCGCCTTTCTCATGCCGTGGTGCGGAAGGGTGGGGCAACTTGCTGAAGAGGGCGTTCATCGCGCCGGACCCGGGGCGCGTGCGACTGCGCTTCGCGTCCCGGGCGGTGCTCGGCATCGGCCTGGCCGTGGTGCTGTGCGGCCTGGCCGGGCACTCGCTGGCCGCCACCATCACCGGTGGCCTGGCCGCGCTGCTCGCCCTGTTCACCGTGACCGACCCGACCGTGCGCGGCCAGGCCGTCACCACCGCGTTCCTGCCGGTCGTCGGACTGCCCGTGCTCGCGCTCGCCGCCGGGCTGCACGCCCTGCCCGCCGCCCGTGACCTGGCGTTCCTCGCCGTCGTGGGCGCCGGGGTGTACGCCCGGCGGTGGGGGCCGCGCGGCCACTCCCTCGGGGTGTTCGCGTTCATGACCTTCTTCGCCGCGCAGTTCCTGCACACGGTCCCGGGCCGGCTCCCGGAGCTGTACGCGGCCGTGCTGCTGTCGCTGGCCGCGTCGTCGGCGGTGCGGTTCGGGCTGTGGTGCTACGAGCGGACGCTGCCCGCACCGGTGGCCGTCGCCGTACCGACCGGCGGGACGGGGCTGGCGCGGATCACCACCCGGCAGGCGGTCCAGGCGACCGTGGGCGCGGCGTTCGCCCTGGCCGCGGGGCAGGCGCTGTCCGACCAGCGCTGGTACTGGGCCGTGGGCGCCACCTGGTGGGTCTTCGTGAACACGACCTCGCGCGGCGAGACGCTCGTACGGGGCTTCCGCCGGTTCCTCGGAACGGTCATCGGGATCGTCCTGGGCCTGCTCGTGGCCGTGCCGCTGCACGGGGAACCGGTGGCGACCGCCGTGATCGTCGCGGTCAGCGTCTTCGGCATCTTCTACACCGCGGCCGTCTCCTACACCTGGATGATGCTGGCCGTCACGGTCATGGCCAGCATGCTCTACGGCCTCCTCGGCCTGCTCGACCCCGCCCTCCTCGCCCTGCGGGCGACCGAGACGGCCGTGGGGGCGCTGGGCGCCGTGCTCGCCGTCCTGGTGGTGCTGCCGGTGACCACGCACGCGGTGACCGACGCCTGGGTGGAACGCGCCCTGCGCTGCGTCCACGCCTGCACCGCCGAGGCCGCCGCCCGGCTCGCCGGCTCTCCTACGGCGGACCCGGCCGCGCGCGTGGCCGAGCTGGAGCAGATCCTCGCCCGGGTACGGCTGTCCCTGGCGCCGCTGGTGCATCCGCTGGCCCCGATGAAGGCCCGCAAGGCACGCGCGCGGCACGTCCTCGCCCTGCTCGACGACTGCGCGCGCGAGGTGCGCGGCCTCGCCTCCGTCGCCGCCGACCCGGTGGCCTCGCACGACGCCCGTCTCGCCGCCGCCTGCTGGCGGGTGGAGGCGGCCGTCGAGGCGCTCACCGCCCCGCCGTCGGGCGTACGGCGCGCCGACCCGCAGGCGTCCGCCGTCACGGAGACCGAGCCGGTCCTGCTCCACCTCCACGCCCTGGAACAGGCCCTCCTCCAACTGGCCGTCCCCCTGAACAGCTCGGGCCGCGTCCCGGCGCGCGTCTGAGCCACCCACGCGCGCTCCGCCGACCGCGTCACCCGGCGCGCCCGGTGACGCGGTCGCGCCACCGCGTCCGCGGGCCCTTCCGGTACGCCGAAACCCCTCGCGAGCAGGTCCGCTGCATGACCCGATCTGGTCTAGACCGCGGCTGATCGACTGCTACCGTCAGCCCCGGACAGGACGGACCGAGAGGGGACAGTGGTGGCAGACCTCGGCGGACGGGGACGGCGGGCGTTCATCGGTTCCTTCACGGCGGCCGGCGGCCCCGGCATCGTGACCGCCGCCGTGGACCGGGACAGCGGCGCGCTCACCGTCCTGAGCAGCCTCAACGGCCTGCCCGACCCCTCCTACCTGGCCCTCTCGGCGGTCGGCGACACCCTGTACGCGGTCAGCGAGACCACCGAGGGCACGGTGGCCGCGTACCGCGTCGACGGCGACGTACCCGAACCCGCCGGGACGCCCGTCCCGGTCGACGGCAGCGGTCCCACGCACCTCAGCGTCTTCGACGGGCACGTCCTGACCGCGAACTACGGCTCGGGCAGCGTCAGCGCCGTACCCGTGCGCCCCGACGGCACCCTCGCCCGCGCCGCGTCCGGGGTGCTGCGCCACACCGGCTCCGGGCCGCACCCCCGCTTCCAGCAGCGGCCGCACGCCCACCAGGTGCAGCCCGACCCCAGCGGACGCTGGGCGGTGAGCGTGGACCTCGGCACCGACTCGGTGCGGGTGTGCGCGCTGCGCGACGGCGGCCTCACCGTGCACCGCGAGCACGCGCTGCGCCCCGGCTCCGGGCCGCGCCACCTCGCCTTCCACCCCGGCGGCGGATACGCGTACGTCGTCAACGAACTCACCCCGACCGTCACCGTCTGCCGCTGGGACGCCCCGGAGGGCTCCCTGAAGCCGCTGGCGGAGACCGCCGTCCTGCCGGGCGCGCCCGAGGGGGACGCCTATCCGTCGGGCATCGCCGTGGCCCCCGACGGCCGGTTCGTGTGGACCGCGACGCGCGGCGAGGACGTGCTGTCGGTGTTCGCCGTGGAGGCCGGGGGAGAGGCGCTGCGGCTGGTCGGCACGGTGCCGTGCGAGGGCGACTGGCCCCGCGACATCGCCCTCGACGCCCGGGGCGCCTTCCTGTACGTCGCCAACGAGCGCTCCGGCGACGTCACGTGGTTCTCCCTGGACCCGGCCACCGGCCTCCCGCGCCTCGCGGGCAGTGTCGCCGTCCCGGCCGCCTCCTGCGTGGTCCTCGGCTGACGAGGGCGCCCGGCCCGCGCGACCACCCGGCACAGCGAAGGGCCCGCCCCTCGGGGCGGGCCCTTTCGCGTCGTGCGGGGGCTGTTCGGTGGTGGCAGGTGTCAGCGCGTCGGGGCGCCCTGGGGCTGCGGCGGGGCGATGCCGAGGGCGGACGTGTACTTGGCCAGCGCCAGCTTGCCGATCGCCGGGTAGGGGCCGAGGGCCTCCGCCGCGGCGCAGCCGGCCTCCTCGGCGGCCGCCGCGATCAGCGACGCGTCGATCTCCGGGCCGATCAGGTACGGCGCCAGCGCGAGCTGCTGGGAGCCGGAGGAGCGGAGCTGCTCGGCGACGGAGGCGATGGAACCCTCCTCGTCGAGGGCCGCCGCCATCACCGGCACGGCCAGCCGCGCGGCGAGCAGCATGCCGGTGATCCCGGCCGCCTGCACGGCCTCCTCGCCGCCCACGGTGGCCAGCACGATGCCGTCCGCGGCCGTCGCCACGGTGAACAGCCGGGCGCGGTCCGCGCGGGCCAGACCCGCCTCGGAGAGCCGCACGTGCAGACCCTCGGCGAGCAGCGGGTGCGGGCCCAGTACATCGGCCAGGTCGGCCGCGACCTTGCTCTCCATGACGGCCTGGCGCACCTGCCGCAGCAGCGAACCGTCGGGGCCGGCCAGCAGGGGCACGACGACGGCGACCGGGCCGTCCGGCTCCTTGACCTCGAGACCGGCGGCACGGGCCTGCTCGTAGCGGGCGGTGCGCTCCTCGGCGGTGTACGACAGGACGTTCTGGAGCGTGGGGAAGTCGGCGTCGTCCCCGTCCAGGTAACCGATGCGCGCGTCGAGGCCGGGCAGCTCGGAGCGAGCGATGCTCACGATCTCCTCGGCGAGGCCGCGGGTGGCGGCACTCGGCGTGCCAGGCACCGCGAGGACGAGCGCGGGCGCGCCCTCGGGAGCTGCCAGCGGCTCGGGTCGGCGGTGCCGCCCGGGCTGGCGGGGACGCGGCATTCGTACGGGCAGGCCGGACGAGGGCCCAGTGGGGGAGCTCATGGCGCCGCATGTTACTTGTTTCCTGGGCTCCCCTGTTCGGGGAGGGTGCAGGTGAGCGGGATCCGTCCGGTTTTGTCTGATGAGTTACGTGCGGATCAGAAGTGATCAGCGTGTTTTCCGGGTGACTTGCCCTCGAAGGGAGCAATCCCCCTTTCGGGTGGGCCTGTACGGCTACGCGTCGCGCCCCGGATCCGCCCGCACGCCTCTCACCACGGGGAACACCGAGAACAGCGTTCCGTCCACCGGCAGTCCGACCGGCCCGTCGGCCAGCGCGGTGGCCATCCGCACCGCGCCGTGCAGCGGATCGCCCTGGGCGGGCACTCGGCGCGTCCGCGGCAGCAGCCGCGCGAACTCCTCCGCCACCGGGACGAGCAGCGGGTCGCCCAGTTTCGTCAGGCCCCCGGTGAGGGCGACGACGGCCTCCCCGTCCGCCGGGCAGACGGCCGCCGCCGACTCGGCCAGATGCCGGGCCGCCGCGCGCAGCACCCCCACCGCCACCGGGTCCCCGCCGGCCGCGCACTCCGCGACCCGGGGCGCGAAGGAGGCGAGGACCGCCGGACGGTCCGGCCGCGGATAGACGTGCCCCGGCAGACCCTGCGGCGGGCCGAACTCCCGCTCGGCGGCCGCCAGCAGCGGCGCCGACCCGCCGGCCCGGCCGTCGTGGGCGCGCAGCGCCGCCTCCAGACCCGCCCGTCCGATCCAGGCGCCGCCCCCGCAGTCGCCCAGCAGATGTCCCCAGCCGTCGGCCCGGTGCCAGGCCGTCAGATCCGTGCCGATCGCGACGAGTCCGGTGCCCGCGGCGACCACGGCACCCGGCCCCACCCCGAGAGCGCCCACGTACGCGGTGACGGCGTCGGCGGCCAGCGCGGTCGTCCGGACCCCGAACTCCCGCGCCAGGGCGCCCGGCAGCACGGCGCGCAGGCCGTCGCCCAAGGTGGCGAGCCCCGCCGCGCCCACCACGGCCGTGGCGGGCCGCTCGACGCCGGTCTCGGCCGCGAGGGCCCGCACCAGGGGCACGAGGCGGCTCATCAGGTCGTCGGGATCGATCCCCCGCCCGCCGGTCCGCACCGGAACCCCGGACGCCCGCACGGCCGGCGCGCCCCCGCCGACGGCACCGACCGCCACGCGCAGCCCGGAGCCGCCGGAGTCGACGGCGAGGAAGCCAGTTGGCGATCCGGTGAGGTCGGTGACGTCGTTCGGGTCGGTCATGGGGCGGCTCCGTTCCTTCGCCGTGCAGCGGTTTTCGGCCGTTCCGGTTCGCTTCCGGACCGTTCCCTTTCGATCTTCCTCGGCGGCCCGCGTCCGGTGTCAGTGCCTGCCACTAGAGTGACGTTCGTGGCACCTCGACCTTTGAACGAACTCGTCGAAGCAGGCTGGGCCAAGGCCCTCGAACCCGTGACCGAACGCGTCGCGAGCATGGGGGACTTCCTCCGGGCCGAGATAGCGGCCGGCCGGACGTACCTCCCCTCCGGGGCGAACGTCCTGCGGGCCTTTCAGCAACCCTTCGACGACGTACGCGTCCTGATCGTCGGACAGGACCCCTACCCCACCCCCGGCATGGCCATCGGACTGAGCTTCGCGGTCTCGCCCGAGGTGCGGAACCTGCCCGGCAGCCTCATCAACATCTACCGGGAACTCACCACCGACCTGGGCGTGCCCCAGCCGTCCAACGGCGATCTGACGCCCTGGACGCAGCAGGGCGTGCTGC
Source organism: Streptomyces sp. CAI-85 (assembly GCF_013363615.1). NCBI lineage: Bacteria > Bacillati > Actinomycetota > Actinomycetes > Kitasatosporales > Streptomycetaceae > Streptomyces > Streptomyces sp. CAI-85. The sequence continues at coordinate 219,673 of NZ_JAANNX010000003.1, forward strand.
TGCTCAACAGATCGCTCACCGTGGCCCCGCGCAAGCCGAACTCGCACCGCGGGAAGGGCTGGGAGGAGGTCACCGAGCAGGCCATCCGCGCCCTCGCCGCGCGCGGGAAGCCGCTGGTGTCCATCCTGTGGGGCCGGGACGCGCGCAATCTGCGCCCGCTCCTGGGCGACCTCCCGGCGATCGAGTCCGCGCATCCGTCGCCGATGTCGGCGGACCGGGGCTTCTTCGGCTCCCGCCCCTTCAGCCGGGCCAACGACCTCCTGGTCCGCCAGGGCGCTGAGCCGGTGGACTGGCGCCTGCCGTAGACCCCGTCCGGCGCGCGGTGCCGCGGGGAGGGCGCTACAGGCGCTCACCGGTCAGCGCCGCCAGCCGGTGGGCGAGGGCGGCGGTGACCTCCGCGTGCCGGTCCACGAGGTAGAAGTGCCGGCCGGGGAAGACGACCGAGTCGAAGGCGCCGGTGGTGTGCTCGCGCCAGGCGTCGGTGTGCTCCGGGGACACCTTGGGGTCGTCCGTGCCGTTCAGCGCGGTCACCGGGCAGCTCAACGGCGGTCCCGGCGCGAAGCGGTAGCCGGCCACCGCCTCGTAGTCCGCGCGGATCACCGGCAGCGCGAGACGCACCAGCTCCTCGTACTCGAAGAGCTGCGGGTCGGTACCGCCCAGCTCCTTCACCTGCTCGATGAGCGCCCGGTCGTCCAGCAGATGGGCGGACTCCGACCGGTGCCGGGACGGCGCGTCGCGCCCGGAGACGAACAGGGCCAGCGGCGGACGGCCCTTCGCCTCCAGCCGCCGGGCCACCTCGAAGCCGAGCACCGCGCCCAGGCTGTGCCCGAACAGCGCGAACCCCCCGTCCGTCCACGGCAGCAGCTCGGTGACCACCCGGTCGGCCAGCTCCGTCATGTCCGTGATCAGCGGGTCGTTCCGCCGGTCCAGCCGGCCCGGATACTGCACCGCGAGGGTGTCCACCCCGGGGCTCAGCGACCTGGCCAGCCCGGCGTAGAAGGCCGCCGAGCCGCCCGCGTGCGGCAGACACACCAGCCGGACCGGCGCGTCGGGCGCGGGCGCGTACCGCCGTATCCAGGGCGAGGCGGCGGGACTGTCGAACGCGGTCATGTCACTCCAAGGTCGGCCGGACCGCCCGTCACGGCACAGGCCCTGACACCGTACTGGGTGACCGACGCGCCCCGCGGACCGGCTCAGCCGATCACCGCCGCCCGTACGCACAGCACGTCCGGCAGATGCGACAGGAGCTGCCGCCAGGTGTCGCCGTCGTCGGCCGAGGCGAACACCTCGCCGTTGCGGTTGCCGAAGTACACGCCCGCCGGGTCCGCGTCGTCCGTCGTCAGCGCGTCCCGCAGCACCGTGCCGTAGTGGTCCTCCTGCGGCAGGCCCGCCGTGAGCGGCTCCCAGCTCCGGCCCGCGTCCGAGGTGCGGAACACTCGGCAGCGGTGACCGGCGGGCACCCGGTCCGCGTCCGCGTTGATCGGGAAGACGTACGCCGTGTCGGCCCGGCTCGGGTGCGCGGCGATCGCGAAGCCGAAGGTGGACGGCAGACCCTCGCCGATGTCGGTCCAGTGCGCGCCCGCGTCGTCGCTGCGGTACACGCCCCAGTGGTTCTGGAGATAGAGCCGGTCCGGGTTCACCGCGTCCCGGGCGACCTTGTGCACGCACTGGCCGAACTCCGGGTCCGGATCGGGCAGGAACACCGCGGAGACACCGGAGTTGGACGGCTCCCAGCTCTCCCCGGCGTCGGCCGTGCGGAACACCCCGGCCGTCGACACCGCCACGGTCACCGCGCGCGGGTCGCGGGTGTCGGTGAGGACGGTGTGCAGGCCCTCACCGCCGCCGCCCGGCACCCAGCGCGAGCGCGTCGGATGCTCCCACAGCGGGCGGACCAGCTCGAAGGACTCGCCGCGATCCTCGGAGCGGTACAGCGCGGCCGGTTCCGTGCCCGCGTACACCACGTCGGGCTCGGCGGCCGCCGGGTGCAACTGCCAGACCCGCTCCAGCGAGGCACCGGTGTCCTGCGGGAACTTGACGGCCGGCACGGCCGGTTCGGTCCAGGTGCGGCCGAGGTCGTCGGAGTGGAACACCGACGGGCCCCAGTGCGCGCTGTCACCGCCCGCCAGCAGCCGCGGGCGCTCGCCCCTGGTGTCGATGGCGACCGAGTAGATCGCCTGCGCGTTGAAACAGGGGGAGTCGTCGAACTCCCAGGCGCCACCGCGCCGACGCCCGACGAACAGGCCCTTTCGGGTGCCCACGGCGAGCAGTACCTCGGTCATGCCGATCACCTCCGCGACGTCCTTGTCCCAGACACCGGCCAGTCTGCACCCGACCACTGACAGTCACCTCCGGGAACGGCATCGCCGCAGGTCACCACGGCGATGACGGCCGACGTGAGCAGCGGGACCGCCCGCGCCGTAAGGGAGGACGATCCCGGCAGTTCGCATGTCCATGAGGAGGAAGCGCTCGATGGCGTTCCGCGGTCGGAAGGTGTGGTGGTGGCGGTGGCGGCGCAACCCGCTCAAGCGCCGCGCCGACACGGTGGAGGCGTGGGTCGTGCTCGGCGCGTGGACGCTGACCCTCCTCGTCGGGGCGCTGGCGGGATGGGCGGCCATCGGGGCCGTCGAACGGAGCCTGGCCCGGGAACGCGTCGAGTGGCGGCCCCTGGTCGGCCGGCTGACCGGACAGGCGCCCGGCCAGTCCACCGGCGGCTCCGCCCGGGGCGACCATGTGTGGGCCGAGGTCGGCTGGACCGGCCCGGACGGCTCCGCCCACACCGGCCAGGTCCGCGTCGCCTCCGGCAGCCCCGCCGGCACCCCGGTCACCCTCTGGACGGACGGCCGCGGCCGCCTGGTCACCCAGCCGGTCACCCCGGCCCAGGCCCGGCTGCGCGCCGTCCTGGTCGGCTGCCTCGCCGGCCCTGGTGCGGCCACCTTCCCCTACGCGGCCGGGCACTACCTCCGCAGCCGCCTCGAACGCCGCCGCATCCGGCAGTGGGACACGGACTGGGCCGAGTTCGAGGCGGTGTGGGGGCGGCGGATGGGGTGAGGCCGGGGCGGCCCCGCCCCTCGGACGCCCCGCCCCTCGGACGCCCCGCCCCTCGGACGCCCCGCCCCTCGGGCGCCCCAGCTCTCAGAGGCCCAGGCTCCGCTCCAGAATCGCGTCGACGTCCGCCCCGCCCGGCAGCGTCCCGAAGGCGTGTCCCCAGTCGCCGGAGAGGCGGGTCGCGCAGAAGGCGTCGGCCACGGCCGGCGGGGCGTGGCGGACCAGGAGGGACGCCTGGAGGGTGAGGGCCATCTGCTCGACCAGACGGCGCGCGCCGGCCGGTGTCGCCTCGCCCAGCAGGGTTCGCAGACGGGTCACCGCCGCGTCGAGGCGGGCGTCCGCCCCCTCGGCGAGGGCGAGTTCGGCGAAGAGGGCGTCCGCGGTGGCCGGATCGCGGGTCAGGGCGCGCAGCACGTCGAGCGCGTTGACGTTGCCCGAGCCCTCCCAGATCGACAGCAGCGGTGCCTCGCGGTAGTGCCGGGGCATGCCCGAGTCCTCCACGTACCCGTTGCCGCCCAGGCACTCCAGGGCCTCCGCGGTGAAGGCGGGGCCACGCTTGGTCACCCAGTACTTGCCGACGGCGGTCGCGATCCGCCGGAACGCCTGCTCGCCCGCGTCCCCCCGCACCGCGCGGTCCGCGGCCCCGGCCAGCCGCAGCGTGAGCGTGGTCGCCGCCTCCGACTCCAGCGCCAGGTCGGCCAGGACGTTGCGCATCAGCGGCTGGTCCATCAGCAGCGCCCCGAACGCGCCCCGGTGCCGGACATGGTGCCCCGCCTCGACGAGCGTCTTGCGCATCAGCGTCGCCGACGCCATCACGCAGTCCAGACGCGTGCAGTTGACCATCTCGATGATGGTCTTCACGCCCTGCCCCTCGGGCCCGACCAGCCAGGCCACCGTGCCGTCGAACTCCGGCTCGGAGGACGCGTTGGAACGGTTGCCCAGCTTGTCCTTCAGCCGCTGGACGCGGAACGTGTTGCGGGTGCCGTCCGGCAGCACCCGCGGCACCAGGAAGCAGGACAGCCCGCCGGGCGCCTGCGCCAGCACCAGGAACACGTCGCACATCGGCGCCGAGGTGAACCACTTGTGCCCGCGCAGGGTGTACACCCCGGGCTCGGCCGTGGGCGTGGCCGCCGTGGTGTTCGTCCGGACGTCGGAGCCGCCCTGCTTCTCCGTCATCCCCATCCCGGCGAGCAGCCCGCGCTTCGACGTCGGCTCCCGCAGCCCCGGGTCGTACTCCCGGCTGGTCAGCAGCGGCTCGTAGACCTTGGCCAGCCCGGGCTCGCGGCGCAGCGCGGGGACGGCCGCGTACGTCATCGACGTGGGGCAGCCGTGCCCGGCCTCGCTGTGGCCCCACACCAGCCCGCCCGCCGTCCGGGCGACGTGCGCGCCGGGCCGGTCGTCGGCCCAGGGCGCCCCGGCCAGCCCCTCGGCCACGGCGACCCGCATCAGCTCGTGCCAGCTCGGGTGGAAGTCGACCTCGTCGACCCGGTGGCCGTAGCGGTCGTGGGTGCGCAGCACCGGCTCGTGCCGGTTCGCCAGCTCGCCCCACTCCTGCGCCTCGGCACCGCCGGCCAGCAGCCCGATCCGGCGGACGTCCGCCTCCGCCCACCCGGCCCCCTCCCGCCGCAGCCCCTCCAGCAGGGCGGTGTCGGCGGAGGCGTCGTAGGGGGCGAGGGGCGGCGCCTGATTGGTCACGTCGTGCGTCGCGGACGACACGAGCTGCGCGAAGGACTGCGCGGGGGACTGCACCGGGGTCGAGGTCATGCCCACCATGTTGCACTTTCTCTGCGGCTGTAGCAATAGTGCAACATCATGGGGGGTGGGCGGAGCGACGTACAGTTCGTGCCCATGCGCATGAACGTCTCGGCGGAACCCGGCGCGGTCGACCTGCGGCCGCTGTCCGCGCGGTCCGTGGTGCTCAGCCTGCTGCTCGGCACCCACCCGCCCGAGCTTCCGGCGAAGGACCTGGTGCGCGGGGTGGAGCCGTTCGGCGTCGGCGGCTCGACGGTGCGCGCGGCGCTCAGCCGGATGGTCGCGGCCGGTGATCTGCGGCGCGCCGACGGCGTCTACCGGCTCAGCGACCGGCTGCTGGAACGCCAGCGCCGCCAGGACGACGCCGTGAGCCCCGACACGCGCGCGTGGGACGGCGACTGGGAGATGGCCGTGATCACCGCGACCGGCCGCGGCCCCGCGGAACGCGCCGATCTGCGCACCCGGTTGACGGCCCTCAGGCTCGCCGAACTCCGCGAGGGCGTCTGGCTGCGCCCCGCCAACCTGGGCCGCCCCTGGCCCCCCGGCCTCGACGAGGTGCTCCGGCACTTCACCGCACGGCCCGCGGAGCCCGCCGTCGAGCTGGCGGCGGACCTGTGGCCGCTGGACGCCTGGGCGGACACCGCCAGGGCACTGCTGACCCACGCCGAACGCGCGCGTCACCCCGCCGACCGCTTCACGGCCGTCGCCGCGGTCGTACGGCATCTGCTCGCCGACCCCGTGCTGCCCGCCGCGCTGCTGCCCGCCGACTGGCCGGGCCCCGCCCTGCGCGCCGCGTACGAGGAGTACCGGCGCACTCTCACCGCCGCGACCCTCGGCGGCGGTTAGCGCGCACGGCAACGGCGGCCGTGCGAAGCGTCGTTGAGGGACGCTCCGCACGGCCGCCTTCACCGTGGGGGGAGAGAGCCGAAGGGCCGGGGCCTACTTGTAGGTGATGTCCGAGGACGTGTACTTGCAGTAAGTCCCGTCCGCGCCGGAGCCGTTGGTGGACGGCTCCTTACCCGTGTTGTTCCCGATGTACTTCTGGCACGGGACGATCTTCTTGCCGCTGTCGCCCACGATGGTGATCTTCTTGAGGGTCGCGCTGTCCCCGTAGTTGGTGTTGATGCCGACCAACTTGCTTCCCGAGTAGGTCGCTTCGACGGTGTCGAGGTTGATCGTCCGCTTGTACTGCGTCGAGCAGTTGCCGCAGGAGCGGACGAAGGTGCCGAAGCTCTGCACCGCGAAGTTGGAGACGTTGAGCGTGCCGGCGCCGTTGAACTGGAACACCTTGTCGCTGGCCGACCGCGCCCCGCCGCCCGAGACGGTGTACACGTTGGACGACGAGGAGCCGCGGAAGGTGGCGGCGTCCTCGCCGACGTCCTCCCACCAGACGTTCTGGAGCGTGCAACTGCCCTTGCAGTGGATGCCGTCGGCGGCGGGCGCGCCGAGGATGACGTTCTTGACGACGGCACCGGCCGCCAGCTCCAGGATCGGCCCCTGGTCCTCGTCCTGGCTGCCGCTGCCCAGGTCGCCGGTGCCGTAGAGGCGGATCATCCCGTAGTCCTTGGTGCCGGAGACCGAGATGGTCGAGGAGACGGCCTGGCTGCCGGTCGCGCCGGGCCAGGTGGCCGCGCTCGCCGGGGTGAGGCCGCCGCCGGTCATGAGCAGGCCGACGGTCAGGCCGGCCGCGGCGAGTGAGCCGGTCAGTGCGCGCCGTGGGGCGCGTGGTCGTGTAGCAGAAGTCATGTCCCGTTCCTTCTGTGGTGGGGGTTGAGAGGGAGGGGTGTGCGCGTACCTGAACGCTGTACGTCACTCTGAACCACCTGCTGAGACAGTGCGGCCTTTGGGGGATCCTGAGGAGCGGCTCGGTCACACTGCTGAACGGAACGTAGAGGGTAAGCGCTTTCTAGTCAACGCCTCCCGCAGAAAGCGGCTTCGCGGCCGAACGGCCCTTTGCGGGAAGGTGGTTGAAGACCAGGTTCAGAACGATCGCGGTCACGCAGCCCGCGCTGATCCCGCTGTTCATCACCGTCTGGAACCAGTCCGGGAACCGTGCGTAGACCGTCGGCACCCCCACCGGCAGGACGCCCATCGCGACCGAGACCGCCACCACCGTCAGATTGTGGTTGCCCTTGAAGTCGACCTCGGCCAGGGTGCGCAGCCCGCTCGCCGCGACCGTCCCGAACATCACCAGCCCCGCACCGCCGAGCACCGGCGCCGGGATCGCCGCCACCACCGCGCCCAGCTTGGGCAGCAGTCCGAGCACCACGAGCATGCCGCCCGCCGCCGCGACCACCCAGCGGCTGCGCACCCGGGTCATGCCGACCAGGCCCACGTTCTGCGCGTACGCCGTGTAGGGGAAGGTGTTGAACACCCCGCCCAGGACGGTGGAGAGACCGTCGGCGCGCAGTCCGTCCGCGAGCGAGCGCCGCTCGACCTTGCGGTCGGTCATCTCGCCCACCGCGATCAGGTCGCCGGTCGTCTCGGTCATCGTCACCAGCGCCACCACCAGCATCGAGACGACGGCCGAGACCTCGAACGTGGGAGCGCCGAAGTGGAACGGCGTGCTGACCCCGATCCAGTCGGCGTCCCCGACCCCGCCGAAGTCCGTGAACCCGAACGGCACCGCGACCGCGAGACCCACCGCGATACCGGCCAGCACCGCGATCCGGCTCAGGAACTCCGGCGCGAACCGCTGCACTCCGAGCACCACCGCCAGCACGAACGCGGCGAGCGCCAGGTTCTTCGGCGCCCCGAAGTCCGCCGAACCCACCCCGCCGGCCGCCCAGTTGCCCGCCACCGGCAGCAGCGAGAGGCCGATGATCAGGATGACGGTGCCGGTGACCAGCGGCGGGAAGAAGCGCAACAGCCGGCCGAACACCGGGGCGAGCAGCACGATCGCGAGGCCCGCCACGATCACCGAGCCGTAGATCGCGGGGAGTCCGCCGCCCGTCGTCCCGATCAGGACCATCGGGGACACGGCGGCGAACGTACAGCCCTGCATGATCGGCAGCCGCACTCCGAAGCGCCAGAAGCCGACGCACTGGATCAGCGTGGCTATGCCGCACACCAGCAGGTCGGCGGTGATCAGATACGCCAGGTCGGCGGCCGACAGCTTCATCGCACCGCCGACGATCAGCGGCACGGCCACGGCGCCCGCGTACATCGCGAGCACATGCTGAAGCCCGAACGCGGCCAACTGCCGTACGGGAGGCACCTCGTCGACGGGATGAACAGGCGGAGCGGAAGAAGTGGCGGCGGGCGAGGGCGGGTTCGTGGTCATGGGTACTCCAGCGCGGGGGCGGAATCCGGACAGCACGAGACCGTACGGCCGTTAAACAGATTGTTGATTTCGCCGGTGTTGCCGATGTGTGTATCGCTCAGCGACCCGTGGCCGCCCACAGGGCCGCCCAGTCCGGCAGCTTCACCACGCCCCGCCCCAGGGAGGCGCCGAGCGCCGCCTCGGCCCGCTCGATCGCCAGCCAGCCGTCCCAGCCGACCGGCTCCACCCCGGCCTCCCGCAGCAGCGGGAGCGCGTCGTCCGGCACCGGCCGGGAGAGGAGCGCCGGACCGTCCGCGAGCAGCGCGGCCGCCGTCTCCTTCGCGCACGGCCGGTTGGTGCCGATGACCCCGGTCGGACCGCGCTTGATCCAGCCCGCCACGTACTCGCCGGGCGCCACCGCGCCCTCGCGCAGCACCCTGCCGTCCCGCTGCGGCACCGTGCCCCGCTCCGCGTCGAACGGCAGCCCCTCCAGCGGCACTCCGAGATAGCCCACGGACCGCAGCACCAACTGCGCCTCGACGTCCTCGAACCGGCCGGTCCCCGTCACCCCGCCGTGTCCGTCCGGCACGGTCCGCTCGAACCGCACCGCGCCCACCCGGCCGCCGTCCGTGAGGAGTTCGACCGGCCGCAGGAAGAACCGCAGCCGGATCCGCCGCCGTACGTCCCGGTGGGGCAGGGCCGTCCAGGCGCGCAGCACCTCGACGTTACGGCGCTGCGCGGGCGGCAGCCCGGACGGATCGCGGTACGCCGGATCCAGCGCGAGTTCCGCCTCGTCCACGATCACGTCGGTGTCCGGCAGCGCGCCCAGCTCCCGCAGCTCCTTGGTGGTGAAGCGGGCCTGGGAGGGGCCGCGCCGGCCCACCATGCTGATCTCGGTGATCCCGCTCCCGGCCAGCGCGGTCAGCGCCGCCTCCGGCATGTCGGTCGGGCTCAGCTCGGCCGCGCCGCGGGCCAGGATCCGGGTGACGTCCACCGCGACGTTCCCCACGCCGATCACCACGGCCGAGCGGGCGCCCCGCACGAAACCGTCGGTGACCGTGTCCGGATGGGCGCTGTACCAGGACACGAACTCCGTCGCCGACCAACTGCCCGGCAGATCCTCGCCGGGAATGCCGAGCCGCCGGTCGGCGGAGGCGCCCACGCAGTACACGACCGCGTGATACAGCTCGCGCAGCCGGTCGACGCCCACCCCGCCCGCCCCGACCGTCACACCGCCCAGGAAGCGCACGCGCTCGTGCTCCAGCACGGTCCGCAGGTTCCGCTGGAGCGACTTGATCTTCTCGTGGTCCGGGGCGACGCCGTACCGCACCAGGCCGTACGGGCACGGCAGCCGGTCCAGGACGTCGACGCGCACCTCGGGATCCTGCTGGACCAGGCACTGGGCGGTGTAGACCCCGCTGGGGCCGGATCCGACCACGGCGACACGCAGCACGGCGGTGCTCCTTCCCACGGGGGACGGAGGTGATCGCTGGTGTCTTCAGCATCGCACCGTTGCCGCTCCGCTGACAGGGTGCTGTGCCCGCGGGAGCCGTGCGTGTCCGTTCGTATGGAAAGTGATCATGCGGTTACGTTGCGTGTGTGCTAGAAGCATCGTTTCTTAATCTTTCCGATCGGTCCGCCGAGGACGGCACGGTGTCCGTCTGGCCCGCCTGGGAGGTGCAGGAGGGTGCCGGTGCCACGTCCTGGTCCCATGTCCGGCTGGAGTTCCCGGACGGCGCACGGGTCGAGCTGCTGGCCGTCGTCGCCGACGGGCATGTCTCCATCGAGGACGTCCGCGCCATGCCGGCCCTCTCCCTGATCGACCTGACGGAGCTGGCGGACTGGATCGAGGGACCGCTGTTCGAGTGGTGCGGCGGGGGCGTGCCGGCGGCGGTGGAAGCCCAGGTGGCCCTTCCGGCGGCCGGTGACGCTGGTGAGGCCGGCGGGCCCGAGGGGTACGGCGGGTGCGGACTGCCGGCTGAGCCCGGCGGCATCCCCGATCTGGGCGCCGCCGCCGAGCCCGCCGTACCGGCCGAGGAACCCGCACCCGCCGGACCTGCCGAGGACGCCGTGACCGCCGTACCCGCCGAGCGCCCCGAGCCGCTCGGACCTCCTGGGCCCCCTGGACCCCCCGGCCCCCGTCGGGCCCGGCCCGCGTGGCCTCGTGGGGGTCAGGGGCGGTGGCTGGTCGCGCAGGAGTATCGCGCCGCCCAGGAGGACGGGTTCGACCCCGTGCTCGCGGTGATGTGCGCGACCGGGCACAGTCGCCGCAGGTCGCTGCGGCTGATCGCCCAGGCGCGGGACGCCGGGTACCTGGCGCCGCGGCACGCCAGGCGGTGAGACGGTGGCCCGGAGCGGGTCACAGCATCCGGCGCATCCGGTTGATCTCGCTCGACTGCTGGGCCACCACGTCGTCCGCCATCTCCTCGATCAGCAGGTTGTTCCCCTGCGCCTTTACGTCGGTGGCCATGGTGATCGCGCCCTCGTGATGGGCGATCATCAGGGTCAGGAAGAGATCGTCGAACGCCTTGCCCTCCGCCGCGCGCAGCTTCTCGAGCTGCGCCGCGGTGGCCATGCCGGGCATCGCGTCATGGGTGTGGGCGTCGGCGGTCTCCGACTTGCCGTGGGTCGTGAGCCAGCCCCGCATCGTCTCGATCTCCGGCTGCTGCGCGGCGGAGATGCGCAGGGCGAGGCGCTTCACGTCCCCCGACCGGGCCCGGTCCGGGACGAGTCGAGTCATCTCCAGTGCCTGGGCGTGGTGTTCGATCATCTTGCGGGCGTAGGCCACGTCGGCCGAGTTCGGGGTGTCGTCCTCGGCGCGCCGGTCCGCCGCCTCCTCGGCCGAGAGCGTGCTGTTCGCCTCGCCCGGCATGCCCGGAGCGATCACCGAAGGGCCGTCCGCCGCACCCGACTTGGCCTCCGTGTCCGAGTCGCAGGCGGCCAGCGCCAGGACGAGCGACGCGACCGCGGTGACCAGGGCTACCCGGCGGTTGAGCACAACGACCTCCAGTGACAAGGGAATTGGGGGAACAGGACCGTCCACTCGGGCATCCGTTCAGGGATCCACTCGGGATTCTTCGCCCTACTGATCAAAATCATTCATGACGAATGCGTTGCCGACCTTTGATCTGTGCATGATGAAGACGATACTTCGGAGCACCGTGAACCGTTCCCCCACGAACGGCAACTAGGGAGGATGCAGTGACCCTGTTGAACGATCCCCGAACGCGGCGCAGACGCATGGGTGTCGTAGCCGCCTGTACCGGACTGCTGGCCGCACTGCTCACCGCCGTACCGGCCGCCGCGACCCCCGACCCCGGGGACGCACCGGCCACGGAGCAAGGGATCTCCCGCAGTGCACAGGCTGAGGCCGCCGAGGCGATAGCCGCCGGCGAGATACCCGGGCAGGACGAGATCGTCCACTCCGACAACATCGAGCACCTCGTCAACATCCCCAAGGACGCCTTGCCGGGCACCAATTCGGACCTGGCGTTCCAGGGCAAGTACGCCTTCGCCGGCAACTACGACGGCTTCCGCATCTTCGACATCAGCAGGCCGAAGGCGCCGAGGACCGTCGCCCAGGTGCTCTGCCCGGGCTCGCAGAACGACATCTCGGTCTCGGGCGATCTGCTCTTCCTCTCCACCGACTCCTCGCGCAGCGACAGCAGTTGCAACAGCACCACGCAGCCCGCGACGGAGAAGTCCTCCTGGGAGGGCATGAAGGTCTTCGACATCAGCGACATCAGGAACCCGAAGTACGTCGCCGCCGTCGAGACCGCCTGCGGCTCGCACACCCACACGCTGGTGCCCGAGCGCAAGAACGTCTACGTGTACGTCTCCTCGTACTCGCCGAGCGCCACCTACCCGGACTGCCAGCCGCCGCACGACGGCATCTCCGTCATCAAGGTGCCGCGCAAGGCGCCCGAGCGGGCGGCGGTCGTGAGCTTCCCCGTCCTCTTCCCGGGCGAGGGCCCCGACGGCGGCGGCAACCCGGGCTCGCCCACCAACCCGGGCGTGTCCAAGACCACCGGCTGCCACGACATCACCGTCCTGCCGGACAAGGACCTGGCGGCCGGCGCCTGCATGGGTGACGGCATCCTGTTCTCCATCAAGGACCCGGAGAACCCGAAGGTGATCGACCAGGTCCAGGACAACGTCAACTTCGCGTTCTGGCACTCGGCGACCTTCAACCAGAAGGCCGACAAGGTCGTCTTCACCGATGAGCTGGGCGGCGGCGGCGCGGCCACCTGCAACGCGGAGATCGGCCCGGACCGCGGTGCCGACGGCATCTACGACATCGTCGGCAAGGGCGACAAGCGCAAGCTGGTCTTCCGCAGCTACTTCAAGATCCCGCGCCACCAGGCGGACACCGAGAACTGTGTCGCCCACAACGGCTCGTTGATCCCGGTCAAGGGCAAGGACCTGATGGTCCAGGCGTGGTACCAGGGCGGCGTCTCGGTCTGGGACTTCACCAACTCCTCGAAGCCGAAGGAGATCGCGTACTTCGAGCGCGGCCCGATCTCCACCACCACGCTCGTCGGCGGGGGAGCCTGGTCGGCGTACTACTACAACGGCTACATCTACTCGAACGACATCGCCAAGGGCTTCGACGTGCTGAAGCTCAGCGACCGGCGCACGGATCCGGCGAAGCGGATCCGCCTGGACGAGCTGAACGTCCAGACCCAGCCGGACTACTTCGACTGACCCTCGCGCTTCGTCCCGGGCGGCTCCGTGGCGAAGAACCGCGACAGGTCCGTGTCACAACTCCCGCCGGGCGCCTCGGCGTCCGGCGGGACCCCCAGCTCCCGGTCCAGCCCGTACCGCTCGAACAGCTCCTCACGCATCGCGGCGACCGGCATGCCGACGGTGGGCAGCACGATCGCGAAGACGGCGCCCATCAGCACCGAGCGCAGCATCGGGTAGTCGGCGTCCACGTTCCGTGAGCCGTAGCGGGCCAGGGTGTCCCGCAGCAGTTCGGCCAGCCGCTGCTGTTCCGGGCAGCGCACGAACCCCTCGGCCTGGAGCAGCCCGGCCATGTGCTGCCGCATCAGCACGGTGCGGTTCCCGGCCAGACCCAGGATCGCGTCGATGGCCCGCGCCATCCGCTCCCGGCCGTCCTCCGTGCGCGGCTCGCGCTCCAGTGCCTCTTCCAGCGTGCGGTGCATGAGCCGGTGCACGGCCGACTGCACGAGCTGGCGCTTGCCCGGGAAGTAGTACGACACCAGTCCGCGGGCCGAACCCGCGCGGTCCGCGATGTCGCCGAGCGTCGTCGCCTCGTAGCCGTGCTCGCTCACCGCCTCGACGGCCGCCTGAAGCAGCCGCTCCCGGGAACGCCGTCGCAATTCTTCATTGACCGAGGCGCTGCGCGGGGACATCCTGTAACTCCTGCGTTGACTGGCTGCCAGCCAACTATACTCAACGCAACCCGGACGGCTCCGAACGGAAACCCTCCGGGCTGCCGCCCGCTCTGGGCGACGCGGGGGATCGCCCAGAGCGGGCGCACTTTTCCCCTGATGGTGGCCTGGGGCTACCGACCTGGGGTGGTGCGTTGAGGTCTTCGGGGAACGGTGTGGACGCCCTGGATGCCCTCGGGGCCCACATAGCCGTACCGGCGCGGCGCGCCTGGCGTGCTCATGGGCGCCATCGCAGGTGGGCGGCGATTGCCAGGGTGGTCAGGAGGGCGCCGAGGAGCCAGCCGGCGAGGACGTCCGTGGGCCAGTGGACGCCCAGCCAGATGCGGGTCAGGCCGACGCCCACCACCGAGACCACGGCCACCGCCACCGCCGTACGCCACACCGCGGGGGCGACGCCGTGGCGGTGCAGCAGCCACAGCAGGACGCCGCACACCAGCGTGGCCGTCAGCGCGTGGCCCGAGGGGTAGGCCGCGTACTGCGCGGAGTCGACGGGATCGGGCCAGACCGGGCGCTCCCGGCCGACGGCGGCCTTGAGGCCCTGCTGGACGAGGGTCCCCACCGTCGCCGTCACGACCAGCCACGCCGCCGTCCACCAGTCCGCGTACCGCCACATCAGCCACACGGCCACCGCCGCTCCCAGCAGGCGCATGGTCAGCGGATCCCAGACCCAGTCCGTCAGGACACGGCACACCTGGGTGAACCCCGGGTCGGCGACGGCCCAGCGGTGGGTGGTGCGCGAGATGTCCTCGTCGACGGAGAGCAGGGGGCGCCACTCCGCTCCCACCAGGGCGAGCAGCAGCAGCGAACACAGGCCCAGGAGACAGGAGACCGTGAGCGCCGTGCGCAGGGCGGGGGGACGGTGGGGGAAGTCGACAGACAGGTTGGGCATGCTGTGATCCTCCCCGACTTGTGGGGTTACAGGCCAACCTGTGACGTTTGAGTCGACCGGTGCGTGTTCAGCCCAGCGCGCGCAGCCCCGGTACCAGGGTCACCAGCACCGGGATCACCGGCACCAGCGACGCCGCCGCCGTCAGCCGCAGCCGCCGCGCGGCCGTCAGCCGGTCCGGCGGGGTGAGCAGCCGGTTCACCCGCTGCGGGACGTTCGCCTGCGGGGTCGGCGCGGGACCGAACACCCCCCGCTCCTCGTTGAGTTCGACCAGCGCCAGCGCGGTCGTGAGCCGGCCGAAGCGGCGCGACGCCACGTCGTCCGCCGCCAGCTCCACCAGCCGGTGCATCTCGTCCTGGAACGCGGCGAACACCGGGACCTGCGGAAACCCCGTGGCCAGCGCGGACGAGGAGTGCAGCAGCCAGTCGTGCCGCGCCTGCGCGTGCCCCTGCTCGTGCGCCAGTACGGCGTCCAGTTGACGCCCTTTCAGACGTCGCAACGCGGCCGTGGTGACGACCAGTTGAGGCGCCGCACCCGGCAGCCACCAGGCGTCGGGACGCTTGCCCTCCAGGACCACCAGCCGCCCGCCCGTCGCCTCCTCGCCCGGCAACAGCGGCGCCCGCACCAGCAGTTCGGCCTGCCGCGACCGGCGCCGGACCCTGGCCCGTACGACCTCCCGGACCAGCATCGCCCCGCTCCACAGCCCACCGCACGCCAGCGCCACCGCGGTCGCCGCCGCCCACGGACCTGTCGGGCCCAGTCCGTACGCCTCCACCACCGCCTGCGGGGCCGGTGCGAAGACATGGCCCCGCACCGCCTGCCAGGCCGCCGCCGCGCTGAGCGTCATCGACAGGGCGCAGCACAGCAGGACCGCTACCACCACGCACTGCCACGCCCACAGGGCGACCACCGGTTCACGGTCCGGCCAGTCGGCCCGGGCGATCAGCCGGGGCGCGGCCACGGCGGTCAGGGCTCCGAGCAACAGCAGGACCGCGGGGACCATCATGGGCAGAACCCTATGAGCGGCGCGCCGCTCAGGGGTACGCGTTGTCCCGGCAAAGTGACGCAGACCACGCCGGCGCGGTGCCGACTGCCGTCTCCGGAGCGGGACTTGAACATCGGGGCGCGAGGCGTACCCGGGTCACATCGTCAGCAGCATCGCCAGCATCCCGATCCCCATGGACAGCCGGCACGCCCGTGCCAGCTCGGGCCGGTCACCCCACGCGACGCCGGACCCGGACCGGGACCCGACGGTCCCCGCAGGGACCGCCACCGGAACCTGCACCGGCAGCAGACGCGCCCCCGCCACCAGGACGTATCCGGTGAAGTACAGCAGCAGGACACCCGTCAGCAGCGGGACCCCGGCGCCGGCGTGCCCATGGGTGTGGCCGGAGGCAGACGCGGGGGAGCCGGCCATCACCGCCGCCATGTAGACCATCGCGGAGGCCCCGACCAGATGATGCAGATGGTGCGGCCGCGCGCGGGACGCCCGCAGCGCCCACAGTGCCCGCAGCGCCGCCGCTCCGAACACCGCCGCGTAGACCGGCCACGCCCACCCGGGCGGGGTGAACACCGCGGCGGGTATCGCCATCGCGGCCATGCCGAACCCCATGAGCGCCTCCCCGCCCGCGGCCCGGCGCTGTTCCTCGACGGCGCTGCGCATCCGCAGCAGACAGTAGGCACCGGTCGCCGCGCACAGCGCGACCAGCAGCCAGCCGGGCGAAGCCGGTCCGTGCACACGCACCTCCCCGCTCGACATCACGACGTCTCGTCATGGCGTCGTGTCATCACGTCGCGTCATCGCGTCGAGGGATGCGATGCCCACGCCACGCGGCGCGCACGCGAGCGCAAGGGTGTACACGGGGAGCATTCGACGGAGCGCAGAGTTGTTTCACGAGTAAAACACATGCTAAATTAATAGGCATGCCCCGACCCCGCCTCCCCCTCGCCGACGTGCTGCGCCTCGATCGTCCCTCCGACATCTGGTTCAAGCCGGCCCTCAGCGTGGTCGTCGCCGTCGCCCTGCCGAACCTGCTCCTGCTGGCCCTCGGCCGACTGGACCTGGCGGTGTACACGATGGCCGGGTCCCTGTGCGCCCTGTACGCCCACAACCGTCCCTACGCGGCCCGCGCCCGGGTCCTGGCCTGGGTGGTGCTCGGCATGACCGGAGGTCTGGCCGTCGCGCTGGTCGCGGCCTCCTTCACCGACAGCGCCGTCGTCCTCGTCACCGTCGGCGCGCTGCTGGCGGCGGCGCAGAAGGTGCTGTGCGACGCGACCCGGCTCGGCCCGCCGGCCAATGTCATCCTCGCCTTCATCAGCTCCGCCTCGCTCTTCCTGCCGGGGACCCTCGGACAGGTCCCCGGCCATGTGGCGCTCGCCCTCGGTGCGGGCGCCTGGGCCTGGCTCGTCTGCATGGCGCCGGGCCTGCTGCGCCCGCACGGCCCGGAGCGCCGCGCCACCGCCCACGCCCTCACCCTGGCGGCGGCGTACGCCGACCAGGCCCCCTCGGACTCACACACCGCCCACCCCCACCCCCACTCCCGCACCGCCGCGGCCGCCGCCGTCCACGCCGCCTGGCAGACGGTGATGTCGGCCCACGGCGACACCACGCGCCGCGCCCTCGAACGGCTCCTGATCCGTGCCGAGGTCGCGCTCGCCGCCCCCGCCGAGAGCGACCCCGTCCGGCTCCGCGCCTGGGCCCGCGACCTGCGCGGCACCGCGCCGCTCCCGCGCCCCGACGACCACCTGGACGACGACCACCTGGACGACGACGAGCTGGCCGGCGCCGAAGCCGAACGGGCCGTCGGCCGGGCCCCGCTCCGGCGCCGTCTCGGCCCGCTCGCCCCCATCGCCGTACGCACCGCCCTCGGCTGCGCCCTCGCCGGATACGCCTCCCTCGCGCTGGGCGTCGGCCGCCCGTACTGGGCCCTGGTGACCGCCGCCTCCCTCTACCAGGCGAACGTCACCCTCACCTGGAACCGCGCCGTCCAGCGCGTCGTCGGCAATCTCGCCGGCGTCCTCGTCTTCGCGGCGCTCGTCCCGCTCACCCGGGTCCACCAGGTGGCGCTCGTGCTGGTCTGCCTCGCGCTGAACTTCGGCGCGGAGGCGTTGATCAGCCGCAACTACTGGCTCGGCAGCGTCTGCGTGACCCCCATGGCGCTGCTCATCACGGAGTTCGCCCAGTACCAGGACTCGGGCCGGCTGATCACGGAACGGGTCGTGGACACCCTCGTCGGCGCGGCGGTCGGATTCGTCGCCGCGATCGCCGTCACCAACCGCCGCGCCGGGGACCGTCTCGGACACGCCCTGACGGCCGTGGAGGAGGCCCGGGACCGGGCGGCGCGCCTCCTGGCGGCACCGCACCCCGCCCCCGCCGCGCTGGAGCAGGCCCGCCGCGGCCTCGCCGCCGCCCTGGTCGATCTGCGGGCCACCGCCGAGGCCGCCGCCGGCGAATGGTGGCAGCGCGCACTCCCCGAGGAGCGGGTGGTGACGGCCGAGCAGTCGGCACACCGTACGCTCGCGGCGACGGTACGACGCCAGGGACTCCACCTGGCCCCCACCCACGCGCGAGCGGAGGACGTACGGCGATGACGGCGACGCAGGGACGACCGGCGGCCGGAGACGGGACGAACGGCGACCTCGCCGCGGAATCCCCGGGAGCCGCGGAATCCCCGGGAGCCGGGGAAGGCTCGGCGGGCCGGAGCGACACGGTCGCCGGTGTCGTAGGACAGTGGCGGGTCGTCCGGCCCGAGCTGGACACCGGGCCCATGGAGATCGTCGGGCGGGTGAACCGCTGTGCCGCCCTGCTGCAACAGGCCGAGTCCGCGCCGCTGCGGCGGGCGGGGCTGAGCCGGCCCGAGTTCGACCTGCTGGGCGCGCTCATGCGCACCGGACACGAACTGACCCCCGGGGAACTGGCCCGCGAGACCTTCTCCTCCGGGGCCGCGGTCACCAAACGCCTCAAGGTGCTCACCGAACGCGGGCTGGTGGAGCGACGCGGCGACACCCGGGACCGGCGCGTCTCCCACCTCCGGCTCACGGACGCGGGCCGGGACCTGGTCGACGCCGTCATGCCCGAGCAACTGGCCTACGAGGGCGCGGTACTTTCCCCCCTGGACGACGACCGGCAGAACGAACTCGCCGATCTGCTGGGGGAGTTGCTGAGCCGTCTGGAGGGACATCTGCGGACGAGGCAGCCCTGAGGGGCCCGTTGGCGTGAGCGAACGGGACGGACCGGCTACTCGCCCGCCCCGTTCTGCCCGTTCTCCCCGTCCTCCTCGCACGGTTCGTACAGGCCGAAGACCGCCCCCTGCGGATCGCGCAGCACCGCGAACCGGGGGCCGTCCGGTGCCTTCGCGGGTTCCATGAGCGCCGTCGCGCCCGCGTCCAGGGCGGTCGCCACGGAGGCGTCCAGTTCGGCCACCACGAAGTACGGCAGCCAGTGCGGCGGGACCTCCGGGGGGTACTTCTCGTCCATCCTGACCATGCCGCCGAAGTCCACGCCGCCGACGCCCCAGTGCACGTAGTCCTCCGAGGAGCGGACGGTCCAGCCGAACACGATCGAGTAGAACGCCTCCGCCGGTGCCGGATCGCGGGTCAGCAGCTCCACCCAGCCCAGCGAGCCCGGTTCGTCGAACAGCCCGGCGCCGGGGAAGGAGACCGCCTGCCAGAGCTGGAACGCGGCGCCGCCCGGATCGAGGGCGACGACGAAACGGCCCAGGTCGAACACGTCCATCGGGCCCACCAGGACGGTGCCGCCGGCCTCGGTCAGCAGCCGGGCGGTCACGTCGGCGTCCGACACCGCGAAGGAGACGTTCCAGGCGCACGGCCGGCTCTCCTGGTGGAGCGGGGCCAGCGCGGCGACGGCCTCCTCGCCCAGGTGCGCCACGGTGTAGCCGCCGGCCTCCTGCCGGGGATCGCGTTCCGGGCGCCAGCCGAACAGCTCCGTGTAGAACCGCTTCGCCGCGTCCGGATCGGAGGTGCCCAGCTCCACCCAGCAGGGCCGGCCGGGCACGGGCGCGTCGGGCTTCATGGCGTTCCTTCCGGTCCAGCGTCCGGTGCTCCGGAGAAAGAGCCCCCTTGCTCCGGAGAAAGAACCCCCTTTCAGCACGCTATGCCCCGCCCCGCCCGGCGGCATCCTCGGCGTGACCGCGTCAGATCCCCGGCCGGTACCGGATCGGATGGTCCGCCGGCACCTCCACCAGCACGATCGGGGTGCCGTCCGGATCCTCGATCCACATCTCGACCAGCCCCCACGGCTCCTTCACCGGCGGCCGCACAACGGTGACCCCGGCGGCCCGCAGCTCCTCGTGGGCCGCGGTGACGTCCGCGACCTGGAGCCACAGCCGGACGGCGGGATCCGTGTCCGCCGGTGCCGGTGAACGCCCCGAGACCTCCAGGAAGCCGCCGCCGAGGAAGTAGACGACCCCGCGATCCGGGCCCGTACCGAACTCGCGGTACACGGCCAGGCCGAGCTGATCGCCGTAGAAACGCCGGGAACGCTCAGGGTCGGTGGGCCGGAGCAGGATCCTGCTGCTGAGTACATGCACCATGCGTCCCGAGCCTAGGGGCCCGTGGGGGAGGGAGTTACGCTCGTCCCTGCCCGAGCCGTGCCCGAGAATCGGAGAGCCACCTCATGGAGACCGCCGCCACCACCGCGTCCGGACTCACCTTCCGCGATGCCACCGACGCCGATGTGGACGTCCTGGTCGCGCTCGTGGAGTCGGCGTACCGGGGGGACAGCAGCCGGGCCGGCTGGACCACGGAGGCGGACATCCTGGAGGGCCAGCGGACCGACCCCGAGGGCGTCCTGGAGGTCATCAAGTCGCCCGACAGCCGTCTGCTGGTCGTCGAGCGGGACGGCCGGACCGTCGCCTGCTGCCAGCTCGAACACCGCGGCGACCACGCCTACTTCGGCATGTTCGCGGTCAGCCCGACCCTCCAGGGCGCGGGCCTCGGCAAGCTCGTCATCGCGGAGGCCGAACGCCAGGCCCGCGCGACCTGGGGCGTCGCCGAGATGCACATGACGGTGATCGACGTACGCGAGGACCTCATCGCCTGGTACGAACGCCGCGGCTACCGCCGCACGGGCCGCACCAGCCCCTTCCCCTACGGCGACGACCGCTTCGGCATCCCCCAGCGCACGGACCTCCGCTTCGAGCTGCTGGTCAAGCCGCTGGTGTAGTCGCGCCGCCACGCGTCCGGCCGCCGGGCGGGCGGCACCACTCCCGTCAGGGCCGCTCGCCCAGCCCCGGATAGTCCGTCGTCACCCCGTCCAGCTCCAGCGTGTGCACCAGGCGGAGCTGTTCCTGGGTGTTCACGACCCACGCGATGATGCGGAGGTCCCGCTTGCGGGCCTCCTCGACGATCTCCAGGGTCAGACGGCGGAGGTTCAGGCAGACCGTGGCCGCGCCCGCGTCCACGGCACGGTCCACGATGTCGAGGCCGTAGCGGCTGCCGATCAGGGCGGTGCGGATGCCGGGCACCAGACGGGACATCTCGGTGACGGCCGCGTCGTGGAAGGAGGACACCTCGACCCGGTCCGCCAGATCCCGCTCCCGGATCACCTCGGCGAGCACCCGCGCCGCCTGGATGTCCTTGATCTCGGCCTGGAGCGGCAGCGTCACCGCGTCCAGGACCTCCTCGAACACCGGCACCCGCTCGCCGCGTCCCGCGTCCAGCGCACGCAGTTCCGCGAGCGTGAGATCGGCGATGGTACCGCTCCCATCGGTCGTCCGATCGACGTCCGGATCGTGCATGACCACCAGCGCACCGTCTCTGCTCACATGCAGATCGAGTTCGATCGCGTCCAGGCCGGCCCGCTCGGCGGCGACGAAGGAACGCAGGGTGTTCTCGGGCTCGACACCCATGACTCCGCGGTGACCGATGGTGAGGAACTTCAAGACGGGGCTCGCTTCCGTCGTCGACGGTGGGGGGAGAAGCTCGCAGCCTAACGGCCACCGGTGGTCATGGACACGTGTAGGTCGCCGCACCCTGGGCAGCCGGTAGCGGAAGCGCTCGCTCCTGCGATGTCCAACAGGAAAAAGTGCGGTGAAGTTGCGGGCGTGCAGGATAATTTCCCGGGCCTCCACTTGCTGAAGGAAACCCCGTATGTATACGGTCTCCATACGCGAGGTTCTCCCGTGGAGGATGGGACATGACGGAAATTCTTGTGCAGGCGGCTGTGGGGGAGAACGTTCCTCCGATGACCAGGGTGGTGGAGCACCCGGCCTGGCCCGTGCTCAAGGATGCCGTGGAGCGGATCCGCCCCTGGCAGTCCAAGGACGGGTCGATCGACTTCACGGCTGACGGCGCGCCCGGGCGCGCGGAGGCCGAGCAGGCCGTCCGCGCGGTGATCGAGGCCGTCGAGGAGCTGTCCCCGCTGCTCCCGCACGACGACGCCTACCACCGCGCCCTGGTCGCCGACCTGCGCACCTGGGCCGAGGGCGGCTTCGAGGTGCCGGACTTCCTGGACTCGCTGCTGGCCTTCCAGCCCGCCGCCGACCGCCGCGACGGCCTCCAGCACCTGGTCGTCTTCCCGATGTACACGCAGAACGGCAACCCCGACCGCAACCTCGAGGCCGTCGTGCTGCGCATGGTGTGGCCGGAGTGGCTCGCCGAGCTGGAGGCCACCCGCTACGACAACCCGCTGTTCTGCGGGATCACCTTCGAGGACTTCACGGCCGGGTACGACACCAACTCCGCCGTGCTCTTCCCGGAGACCATCGCCGTCCGCGAGGCGCCGGAACGTTTCTCCTGGGGTGGCATCTTCTGCGACCGCGAAGCCGCCCGCTTCCGCCGCGTCACCGACGCCGCCGTCGGCATCCTGGGCATGCAGCTCCCCGAGGACATCGCCGCCATGGTCCACGACCAGAAGCGCTGCGAGGAGGCGTTCGTCCTGTGGGACATGGTCCACGACCGCACCCACAGCCACGGCGACCTGCCGTTCGACCCCTTCATGATCAAGCAGCGCCAGCCGTTCTGGATGTACGGCCTGGAGGAGCTGCGCTGCGACCTCACCGCCTTCAAGGAGGCCGTGAAGCTGGAGGCCGACGGCGTCCCGCAGGCCCGTGACGTGCAGTACGCGGTCCTCTTCGACCGGATGTTCCGCTTCCCGCTCACCGGCGAGCGCGTGCGCAACTACGACGGTCTCGGCGGCCAGCTCCTCTTCGCCTACCTGCACAAGCACGACGTCGTCCGCTGGACCGACAACAAGCTGTTCATCGACTGGCAGCGCGCCCCGCAGGTCACCAACCAGCTCTGCGCCGAGATCGAGACGCTCTACCGCGACGGCATCGACCGCCCGAAGCTGGTCCACTGGTTCGCCGGCTACGAGCTGGTCTCCACCTATCTCTCCCCGCACCCGGGCTCCAAGTGGGCCAAGGGTCCCGACGCCCTCGACCTGTCCCTGCCGCCGCGGAAACTCGTCGATGACGTGCTTCCGGACGAGTTTCCGCTGAGCATGTTCTATGAGGCCCTGTCCAAGAAGCTCAAGAACGTGATCGCCTCCACGAAGGGCATCACGGCGGACAGCGCCGACCGGGTCGCCGCGTGAGCGACCGTACGAACACCGCTCAGCAGGAGGCAAGGATGGGGAACGGGGCTCTCAACGGTGCGGTGATCGCGGTGGCCGGCGCGGGCGGACCCGCCGGCCGGGCGGCACTGCTCAGGCTCGCCGAGGCGGGCGCCACCGTCGTCGGCGCGGACAACGACCCCGAGCGCCTGGCGGAGGCCGTCGACGCGGCCCGCTACGGCGCCGGCGGCGCCACCGTCACCGGCGAGCCGGTCGACCTGCTCGACCTGGACTCCACCCGGGACTGGGCGCACCGCGTCGAGAAGGAGTACGGCCGGGTCGACGGCGTCGTCCACCTCGTCGGCGGCTGGCGGGGCAGCGAGACGTTCATCAAGACCAGCCTGGACGACTGGGACTTCCTGGAGCTGCTGCTCGTCAAGACCGTGCAGCACACGTCGCTCGCCTTCTTCGAGGCCCTCCAGCGCAGCGACCGCGGCCGGTACGTGCTGATCAGCGCCGCTGGCGCCACCAACCCCAGCGCGGGCAACGCCGCGTACGCCGCCGCCAAGGCCGCCGCCGAGGCGTGGACCCTCGCGCTCGCCGACGCCTTCCGCAAGGCCGGGGGCGCCGAGGGGCCGACCTCCGCGGCTGCGATCCTGGTGGTGAAGGCGTTGGTGCACGAGGCGATGCGCGCCGACCGGCCCAACGCGAAGTTCGCGGGCTTCACGGACGTCAAGGACCTGGCCGAGGCCATCACCGGTGTCTGGGACAAGCCCGCATCCGAAGTGAACGGACAGCGTCTGTGGCTTACCGAGAAGCCGTGAATCCTCCGAAGACCGACGCGCGTCGCCACCACGACCCCGAGGTCCGCGGTTTCGCCAGCGACAACTACGCCGGGGCCCACCCGGAGGTGATGGCCGCCCTGGCCCTGGCCAACGGCGGCCATCAGGTGGCGTACGGCGAGGACGACTACACCGAGCATCTCCAGGGGATCATCCGCAGCCACTTCGGCCCCACGGCGGAGGCGTTCCCGGTCTTCAACGGCACCGGCGCCAATGTCGTCGCGCTCCAGGCGGTCACCGACCGCTGGGGCGCGGTGATCTGCGCCGAGAGCGCCCACATCAACGTGGACGAGGGCGGCGCGCCCGAGCGCATGGGCGGGCTGAAGCTGCTCACCGTGCCGACCCCGGACGGCAAGCTCACGCCCGAGCTGATCGACCGGCAGGCGTGGGGCTTCGAGGACGAGCACCGGGCGATGCCGCAGGTCGTGTCGATCACCCAGAGCACCGAGCTGGGCACCCTCTACACGCCCGACGAGATCCGCGCGATCTGCGACCACGCGCACGCGCACGGTCTGAAGGTCCACCTCGACGGCTCCCGGATAGCCAACGCGGCGGCCTCGCTGAACGTTCCGATGCGGACGTTCACCAACGCGGTCGGCGTCGACATCCTCTCGCTGGGCGGCACGAAGAACGGCGCCCTGTTCGGCGAGGCGGTCGTCGTCATCAACCAGGACGCGGTGCGGCGGATGAAGCATCTGCGCAAGCTGTCCATGCAGCTCGCCTCCAAGATGCGGTTCGTCTCCGTGCAGTTGGAGGCGCTGCTCGCCAAGGACCTGTGGCTGCGCAACGCCCGGCACGCCAACGAGATGGCCCAGCGGCTTGCCGAGGGCGCCCGCGCGGTGCACGGCGTGGAGATCCTTCACCCGGTGCAGGCGAACGGCGTCTTCGCGCGCCTGCCGCACGAGGTGAGCCTGCGGCTCCAGAAGCGGTTCCGCTTCTACTTCTGGGACGAGGCGGCGGGTGACGTGCGCTGGATGTGCGCGTACGACACGACCGAGGAGGACGTGGACCTGTTCGTCGCGGCGCTGAAGGAGGAGATGGCGCGCTAGCGCGTGCAC
The DNA here is from genome assembly GCF_013363615.1 of Streptomyces sp. CAI-85. Lineage (NCBI taxonomy): Bacteria > Bacillati > Actinomycetota > Actinomycetes > Kitasatosporales > Streptomycetaceae > Streptomyces > Streptomyces sp. CAI-85. Next base: position 244,444 of record NZ_JAANNX010000003.1, read on the forward strand.
TCTGGCGTTGTGCATAGATATGCGGTCACGCGGAAATTCATTGACTCCTGGGTGATCGCATTTCTATGCTCTGAGCCCATGGAGCTGATCCAGCAGAACCCGGACCTGTCCGCCTACTTGGCCGCTGACGAGGTCATAGACCATCACCACCCGGTCGTCCGCGCCACGGCCGCCCGCCTCGCCTCGAACGCCTCCGACTCGTATGCCTATGCGCGACTCGCCTTCGAGTACGTCCGCGATGTCATCCCCCACTCCCAGGACGCCGGCGATCCGCGCGTGACCTGGCGGGCCTCCGACGTCCTGGAGCAGACCACGGGCATCTGCTACGCCAAGGCCCACGCGCTGGCCGCGCTGCTGCGGGCCGAGGACATCCCCACGGCGCTCTGCTACCAGCGCTTCGACGTCCTCCACGGTCTGATCGCCGTCCGCTTCAACGGCGCCTGGCACCGCCAGGACCCCCGAGGCAACAAGCCCGGCGTGAACGCCCAGTTCTCCCTGACGGGCGAACAACTGGCCTTCGTACCCGACTCGGAGGCGGGCGAAGAGGACGACCCGATCCTCTACGCGACCCCACCCCCGGCGATCCTCTCGGCCCTCAAGTCGGCTTCCGACCGCGACCAGTTGTGGAGCAGCTTGCCGACGGCGCTGGTATGAGCTTGGCGGCCGACGGGTGGCCGGTGGCCGGGGTGGGCGACGGGCCTCCGTCACGCGGTCGGCGGCGCGTGACCGTGGCCGTTCTGCCCGCCGCGCTCCATGACGCGGCACACCTCCTGGGACCCGTCGGACGACAAGAGTCGGCGGATTCGGCCGCGCGCACGCGACGGGGGCCGGTGCCGTGGTGCTCACGTGGCCGGACGGCCGGTGACGTCAAGGCGCTGCCGGAAGCGGCGCACCGGCGCGGGAGCCCAGGCCGCCCGGTCGCGGCGGCACCCTGCCCCGGGCTCGCCGCAGGGCGGTCGTCGGTGGGCCGCAGCCGGGGAGGTTCCTGTGCGGGCGGGGATCGGCGGTGCGCCGCCCGGAGGTGCTGTGTGCCTCTGCGGCTCTCGTGCGGGCCGGGGCGCCATCGACGGCAGTGCGCGGCGCCCTGCGCCGGTGGCGCGCCGTTTCGCGTCAGCTTGCTCCGGGTCGCGTCCTGGCGCAGAGGTCTGTCGGCGACTGTCCTCGGCAAAGGGCGTACGGTGCGCGCTCTCCCGGCTCTCGCCGGAAATAAGGGGGCCCGTGCCCACACCGCCAGGTCCACCGGATGGCAGGTTCGTCAGCGGGGGCGGGCCCGGGCCACGCCTACCCGACCGGGTTCGGCCCCATGTCGCTCACGTGGCCGGACGGCCGTCGGTGGCGCCCGGCCTTTCGGGCGGCGGGCCGGTCCGGCGACGCTGTCGGCCGGGGGTGCCCTCATACAGACAGTCACCGACGGAGGCGCCGGGAGACGTGTCGCCCGACGCGCCCGAGCCGGGGCGTGCGGCCTGCCATGGGCCTTGCCGGGCGGCACGGCGTCGAGCCGCCGGTGGCGTCGGCCGGCCCGGTCGCCGTTCTGCCCGCCCGGCCGGGGGAGTGTCACGCCGTCAGGGCGCGCCCCTTGCGAACAACCTCAGCGCGCCTCCGCCGCCCGTACCTGTTCCGGGGCCGGTGCTGCTGTGCCGCTCACGGGGCCGGACGGCCGTCGGCCGGGGTTGCCCTCAGACAGAAAGCCGCCGACGGAGGTGCCGGGAGACCTGTCGGCCCGACGCGCCCCGCGCCGGGGCATGCGGCCTGCCATGGGCCTCGCCGGGCGGCACGGCGTCGAGCCGCCGGTGGCGTCGGCCGGCCGGTCGCCGTCCTGCCCGCCCGGCCGGGGGAGCCTCACGCCGTCAGGGCGCGCCCCCTGCGAACAACTTCAGCGCGCCTCCGCCGCCCGTACCTGTTCCGGGGTCGGGGCCGTGCCGCCGAGGTGGGCCGGCATCCACCAGGTGTCGGTGGCGTCCTTGGGGCGGACCGGGTACGCGCGCTGGGCGGCCTCCAGGAGTTCCTGGACGCGTTCGCGGAGCTGGCGGGTCAGGGCGCCCGCGTACTTGTCGCGAGACGCCTCCAGCGCCTCGCCGACCCGGATGGTGATCGGGGTGTGGCTGCGCTTGAAGTTGCGCGGGTGGCCCTTGGTCCACAGCCGCTGCGTGCCCCAGACGGCCATCGGGATCAGCGGGACGCCCGCCTCCTGGGCCATCCGGGCCGCGCCCGACTTGAAGCTCTTCAGCGTGAAGGACTGCGAGATCGTCGCCTCGGGGAAGACGCCCACGATCTCGCCGGACCGCAGCGAGTCCAGCGCGTGCTGGTAGGCCGTCTCGCCCTGCTCGCGGTCGACCGGGATGTGCTTCATCCCGCGCATCAGCGGACCGGAGATCCGGTGGCGGAACACGGACTCCTTCGCCATGAACCGAACGAGACGTTTCTGCGGGAGGGCCGCGAGACCGTTGAAGATGAAGTCGAGGTAGCTGATGTGATTGCTCACCAGCACGGCTCCGCCCGAGCGCGGGATGTTCTCCGACCCCTGGCAGTCGATCTTGAGGTCCCAGGCCTTGAACAAGGTCTGGGCGAGGCCGACGACGGGACGGTAGACAAGCTCTGCCATGGGCGGGGCGAACCCTTCCTCTTGCCCGGAAAGGAATACCCCCGCGGGCAAAGTTACGCAGCCGTAGGTTTACGGCATGTCGCAGATCGTGCCCGAAGAACGGCCGGGGGGCCAGCCCTGGTGCCCCATGGCGACGAGATCCTCGTCACGTGACCCCCTTGATCCACCTCGGGCTTTTAAGCCGCCTTTACTCCGCGCGTACCGTCACCCGCCGCACGAGCAGGTACAACTCGCACCCCAGGCAGTACCCGAAAGCGGCATTGAGGAAGGCCGCCGCCAGCGCCGCCCCGGTCGCGGCGAGCCCCAGCCACTGCGGCCCCAGCACGAACCCGACCAGCCCGAGCACCGCGAACGCGAGCCCCACCGCCTGCGCGAACCGCGGCGGTTCCGGCGCCTCGAAGACCGTCGGCGGCCCGAGCCGCGGCCGCACCGCCCTGCGGAACACCCAGCCGTACGGCGAGCGCCCCACCCCGCCCGCCGCGCCGAGCGCGAACGCCAGCGTCTGCCAGGCCAGCAGCCAGGCACTGCCCGTGACCAGGACGACCGCGAGCACTACGGTCGTCACGGCGGCCCCGAACCGGGGGCCTCTCGCATCGATGTCCATGAATCAAGCATTCCGCAGCGGAAACGATTCCTGGGCCCGGGAATCTTTGCAGTCTCGTGAACGCTGGAGCCGTAGATGACAGGACTGGTGGTGTGTGTGCTGGTGCTCGCCGCCGCGAGCGCCTTCGGAGTGCTGCATCGGCGGCGGAGCGGGAGGGTCCGGGTGCGCGGGCGTGACGACGGAAAGCGGCTCGACGCCGCCCGGCTCGGCGGCGACCTGGGGGAGCGGGCCACGCTCGTGCAGTTCTCCAGCGCCTTCTGCGCGCCCTGCCGCGCCACCCGACGCATTCTCGGCGAGGTGGCCGTGATGGTCCCCGGTGTCGCGCACATCGAGATCGACGCCGAGGAACACCTCGACCTGGTGCGCGAGCTGGACATCCTCAAGACCCCCACCGTCCTGGTGCTGGACGCCGGCGGCTGGGTGGTCCGGCGGGCCACCGGACAGCCCCGCAGGGCGGACGTCATCGCGGCGCTGGGCGAGGCGGTGTGACGGCCCGTCGGGGCACGGTGCGGCGGCTCCCGCATTCCGGGACGTACTTGACTGCGCCCGCCATCTATCGTCAGCCTGACCGTATGCCTGAGGAACTCCTTCTCCACGGACGGGTCCACATCGACCTGGCCCGTACCGCGAGCGCGCGCTGTCCGGGCGGTTGAGCACCCACGGACCGGCACCCCGTTTCCCGCAGAAGGACAACTCCATGACGGCCACGCCCGATCTCCGCACCGCTCAGCTCGCCTCCCCCGACCTCCTGCGCTCCGTCTTCCGCCGGCACGCGGCCGGTGTCGCCGTGATCACCGCGTCCGGCGCGGGCGGACCTGCCGGTTTCACCGCCACCTCCCTCACCTCGGTCTCCGCCGAACCGCCGATGCTCTCCTTCGGCATCGGCACCGGCGCCTCCAGTTGGCCCGCGATATCCCGCGCCGAGCATGTGGGCGTCCACCTGCTCGGCGAGCATCAGCGCGACCTCGCCGCCACGTTCGCCCGCAGCGGAGCGGACCGCTTCGGCGCCCCCACCGTCTGGCGGGAGGGACCGCACGGCGTGCCGGTCCTGGACGACGTCCTTGCCTGGCTGGTCTGCCGGATCGTGGCCCGGGTCCCGGCCGGTGACCACCGCATCGTCCTGGCCGAGGTCGTCCTCGGCGACCCGGCGGGCGCGGGCCGTCCGCTGCTCTACCACCAAGGCCGCTTCACCGCGCTGCGGGATTGATCACTGCCCCTGCGCCTGCGAGGACGTCGAGTTCCGATTACGCTGCGTTGCAGACGTCACAGTTCAAAGCGCTTGCTTAGCGGGCAGGAACTGGGTGTACTGACGAGTAATATTTCGTTCGGAGCGCGGGTCGCCCCGATCGGGATCGGCCGCTTGTGGCGCCTATGCTGCCTGGAGAAAGGCAGCCGAGAACTGACGATGCAGTAGGAGAGCCGGCGTGAGCTTGAGGATCGTTGTCACTGTGAAGTACGTGCCCGACGCCACTGGCGACCGGCACTTCGCCGATGACCTGACCGTCGACCGGGACGACGTGGACGGTCTGCTCTCCGAGCTCGACGAATACGCCGTCGAGCAGGCGTTGCAGATCTCCGAGAACTCCGACGACGACGTGGAGATCACCGTTCTGACGGTGGGCCCCGAGGACGCCAAGGACGCCCTGCGCAAGGCGCTGTCCATGGGCGCCGACAAGGCGATCCACGTCGAGGACGACGACCTGCACGGCACCGACGTCATCGGCACCTCCCTGGTGCTGGCCAAGGCCATCGAGAAGGCCGGCTACGACCTGGTCATCTCCGGCATGGCCTCCACCGACGGCACCGCCGGCGTGGTCCCCGCCCTGCTGGCCGAGCGCCTGGGCGTCCCGCAGGTCACCCTGCTGTCCGAGGTCTCCGTCGAGGACGGCACGGTCAAGGGCCGCCGGGACGGCGACGCCGCCTCCGAGCAGCTCGAGGCCGCCCTGCCGGCCGTCGTGTCGGTCACCGACCAGTCGGGCGAGGCGCGTTACCCGTCCTTCAAGGGCATCATGGCCGCCAAGAAGAAGCCGGTGGAGTCCTGGGACCTGTCCGACCTCGACATCGAGGCGGAGCAGGTCGGCCTGGAGGGCTCCTGGACCGCGGTCGACGTCGCGAACGAGCGCCCGGCCCGCACCGCCGGCACGATCGTCAAGGACGAGGGCGAGGGCGGCAAGCAGCTCGCCGAGTACCTCGCGAGCCAGAAGTTCATCTAAGGCTCGACACGCCCACCGCCGCCCCTCAACTTCGTTTCGCAGGAGAGCAATCCCATGGCTGAAGTCCTCGTCTACGTCGACCACGTGGACGGTGCCGTCCGCAAGCCGACCCTCGAGCTGCTGACCCTCGCCCGCCGCATCGGCGAGCCCGTCGCCGTCGCCCTCGGCGCCGGTGCCGAGAACACCGCCGCCACGCTCGCCGAGCACGGCGCCGTGAAGGTCCTCACCCACGACGCGTCCGAGTACGCCGACTACCTCGTCGTACCGAAGGTGGACGCGCTCCAGGCCGCCGTCGAGGCCGTCTCCCCGGCCGCCGTCCTCGTGCCGTCCTCCGCGGAGGGCAAGGAGGTCGCCGCCCGGCTGGCGCTGCGCATCGGTTCCGGCATCATCACCGACGCCGTCGACCTCGAGGCCGGCGACGAGGGCCCGGTGGCCACCCAGTCGGTGTTCGCCGCGTCCTTCACCACCAAGTCCCGGGTCTCCACCGGCACTCCGGTCATCACCGTCAAGCCCAACAGCGCGGCGGTCGAGGCCGCCCCGGCCGCCGGTGCGGTCGAGGCCCTCGCGGTGACCTTCTCCGCCCAGGCCACCGGCACCAAGGTCACCGGCCGCACGGCCCGTGAGTCGACCGGCCGTCCGGAGCTGACCGAGGCCGCGATCGTCGTCTCCGGCGGCCGTGGCGTCAACGGCGCGGAGAACTTCGCGATCATCGAGGCCCTCGCCGACTCCCTCGGCGCGGCCGTCGGCGCCTCCCGCGCCGCGGTGGACGCGGGCTGGTACCCGCACACCAACCAGGTCGGCCAGACCGGCAAGTCCGTCTCGCCGCAGCTCTACATCGCCAACGGCATCTCCGGCGCCATCCAGCACCGCGCCGGCATGCAGACCTCGAAGACCATCGTGGCCGTCAACAAGGACGCCGAGGCCCCGATCTTCGACCTGGTCGACTACGGCGTCGTCGGCGACCTGTTCGACGTCGTCCCGCAGCTCACCGAGGAGATCAAGACCCGCAAGGGCTGATCGCCGCCAGGCTGTACGAGGCCCCCGTGACCGCACCGGTCACGGGGGTCTCGGTCCGTCCCGGGCCAGACCGACAGGGCTCAGGGCAGGGTCAGCGACGCCAGTACCGGCAGATGGTCGCTCGGGTACTGCCCGGCCGCGGCGAACGTGTCGGCCCACGACCGGTGCACGGTGACACCCGGGGTCGCCAGGATCCAGTCGATCCGCTCCCCGTCGGCCCGCAGCGGCTGGTACCCGTGGAAGGTCCCGTAGGCCGGCCCCCGGCGCGCCGCCGTGTCCCAGGTGTCCACGAGTCCGCAGGCCAGCAGCGTGTCGTAGGCCGGACTGGCGTGCGCGGCCGCGTTGAAGTCGCCGGTCAGCAGGACCGGCAGAGCCGGTCCGAGGCCGCGGATCCGCTCGGCGATCAGGGCGGCGCCACGCGCGCGTGCGTACGCGCTGCGATGGTCCAGATGGGTGTTGAGGACGTGGAACTCCCGTCCGCCGTCCAGCCGGTCGCGGAAGCGGACCCGGGTGACCAGCCGGGGATAGGCCCCGCCCCAGGTCTCGGAGCCGGGCACGGTGGGCGTGTCGGAGAGCCGGAACACGTCGTGCTCGACGGCGTCCAGCCGGCGGACGTCGTAGTAGACGGCGGTCGACTCCTCGTTGCCGCTGCCGGGCGTGCCGATCCAGTCGTAGTGCGGTCCGAGGTCGCCCCACACGTTCCGCAACTGGGTGAACTGGCCCTCCTGGGTGCCGATGACGTGCGGCGCCGCCCGGCGCAGCAGGGTGCGCATGACGGGGCGGCGGACCGGCCAGGGGTCGCTGACGGCGGGCACCCGGAGGTTGAAGGTCATGACGCGGAGCGGCGCCGCCCGCGGCGGTGTCCCGCGCGGCGCGAGGCCCTGGTGGCGGGGCTGGGACGCCGCGGCCGTGCCGAGCAGCGGTACGGCGGCCAGGCCCGCCACGAGCGTCCTCAGCCCCGTCCGCCGCGTCGGCCCCGCACTGCCGGTCATGTGTCCCCCTTCGCCTCGTGAGCCAGGATGGAGGTGGGCACGGCCGTGCGGAAGGGGCACGGGGTGCGGGAGTGATCACAACGAGCACGGCGGTCATCACGGGTCACGGCCCGGACAGGGGGTGTTGACCCGCAGGACGGTCCACGGCAAGCTTCGGTCCAGGTGTTCAACAAAATGTTGATTCCTGGTGCGGGTGCGGGCGAAACGGGAGGGCGCGGCATGGGTCAGGGTCAGGGCCGGCAGGAGAAGGTCGCGACGAGCCTCGCGGGCGCCGTCGGCGAGGAGATCGGCGCCTCCCTCGCCCCCGTCGACGCCGAACTCGCCCGCCGCTACCCGGGCGACCCCGGTACCCGCCAGCCCGTCCACACCGTCTACGTCCCCGGTGACCTCCTCGCCGCCGACACGGTCCGCTCCTGGGGCGACCGGGCCCTCGCCGCGCTCGACGAACACGCGCCCGACGCCGCCTCCTTCGCCGCCGTCCTCGGCCTCTCCGACGACCTCGCCGAGCCCGTGTACACGCGCGTGCGCGCCAAGCTGGAGCGCGAACCCGTGGAGGACCTGCGCGTCGACTTCGAGGACGGCTACGGCCCCCGCCCGGACGCCGAGGAGGACGAGACCGCCGCCCGCGCGGCCCGCCTGGTCGCCGAGGCGCACGCGCGCGGCACCGCGCCCCCGTACACGGGCATCCGCATGAAGTGCATGGAGGCCGCGGTGCGCGACCGGGGCATCCGCACCCTCGACATCTTCCTCACCGGCCTGCTGGAGCACGGCGGCCTGCCCGGCGGACTGCTGCTGACGCTGCCCAAGGTGACCTACCCCGAGCAGGTCACCGCCATGGTCCGCCTCCTCGAAGCCTTCGAGAAGGCGCGCGGGCTGGAGGCCGGCCGGCTCGGCTTCGAGATCCAGATCGAGACCAGCCAGGCCATCCTGGCCACCGACGGCACCGCCACCGTCGCCCGGATGATCCAGGCCGCCGAGGGCCGGGCCACCGGACTGCACTACGGCACCTTCGACTACAGCGCCTGCCTCGGCGTCTCCGCTGCCTACCAGGCGAGCGACCACCCGGCCGCCGACCACGCCAAGGCGGTCATGCAGGTCGCCGCGGCCGGCACCGGCGTACGCGTCTCGGACGGCTCCACGAACGTGCTGCCCGTCGGCCCCGCCGAGCGGGTCCACGACGCCTGGCGGCTGCACTACGGCCTCACCCGGCGCGCCCTGGCCCGCGCCTACTACCAGGGCTGGGACATGCACCCCGGCCATCTCCCGACTCGCTACGCGGCCGTCTTCGCCTTCTACCGGGAGAGCTTCGCCGCGGCCGCCGAGCGCCTCGCGCGGTACGCGAACCGGACCGGCGGCGACGTGATGGACGAACCGGCCACCGCCAAGGCGCTCAGCGGCCATCTGCTGCGCGGCCTGGACTGCGGCGCCCTCGACCTCGCCGAGGTGACCGGGGCGACCGGGCTGACCCGGACGGCCCTGGAGGGCTACACGGCACCCCGGCGAGGTGATCTGACGGCTACGGCGCGATGAGCGCCGGTCCCTGTGCGGGGTTACCGCGCGGGGAAGGTGTACGGACGGGTGATGATCTCCATCCCGTGCCCGGCCGGGTCCAGGAAGTACAGGCCCCGGCCGCCGTGATGATGGTTGATCTCGCCAGGCTGCCGGCCCTGCGGATCCGCGAAGTACGTGATCCCGGCCTCGGTGATCCGCTCGAAGGCGGCGTCGAACTCGTCGTCGGAGACGAGGAACGCGTAGTGCTGGGTGACGATCGACTCCGCGGGGACGGTGGCGAAGTCCAGGGTGACGCCGTTCGCGGTGTCCACGGGGACGAACGGGCCCCATTCGGTGCCGACTTCGAGCCCCAGCACACGGGCCAGGAACTCGGCGGACTCCCGGTTGTCACGGGAGTGGACGATGGTGTGATTCAGTTCGACGGACATGTGTGGAATGCCTCCGTAAGGCAAACTCACGGGCGCCTCCATGCCTCACCCGGACGGTGACCGACACGCGATGCCGTACCCGGATCTTAGCCACACCGCAGATCCTCGAGACCGGAACGCGTCACCATCTTCTCCTCCGCGAACAGCCGCGTGCCCCGGTCGCAGAGCCCCGCGTCGGCCCGCGCACGGGCCACGAACTCCTCCGGGGTCACCCCGAACAGGATCCGCAACGCCGGTGATCCCGCGAGGAGTTCGGAGATCAGCGCCCGCTGCCCCGGATGGCCGCGCGGCGCCCCGGTGCCGTCGTGCAGAACGCCATGGCGATTCACGTACGAGAACACCTCGGGGAGTGTCTCGCCGTTCTCCAGCTCGACCCTGAACCGCGGCGCGGACAGCGCGACCCGGTCGTAGTTCGGCTCCGTGGCGTCCACGACGGCGAGTTGGGCGTCGTCCAGCCAGATGACGAACAACTCCCGCTCCCTGCCCGGGGCTTCGACGGGGGAGGCGGACATGTACCCCAGGAGGCTCACATGTGCGGAGACGCCGACCTCGACACCGGTGACCCGGGACTTCACCATCGGGACGGCCGAGCGCACGCCCGACACGGCCAGTTTGTACCGCAGTTGGGCGGGGCTGGCGTTGGAGCCGACGGCCAGGACCGGGGTGCGGTCACGGTAGGAGAGGCGATCCAGCGGGAGCAGCAGATCGCCGTCGAGCAGCCCCGATTCCGTGGGCCAGGCGCCGGGATACGACAGCGGCTGGTCGCGGGGCGACCCGGCCAGGCCCAGGGCCTCCAGGGTGCGGTGCGCGTGCCGTGCGTCCATCGCGGCTCAGTCCGCCGGGGGCAGTTCGCCGGAGCCGCGGGCGATCAGCCGGGTGGGGAGTTCGATCCGCTCGGGGGTGACGGGACCGCCCTCCAACTGCCGGAACAGCCGCTCCGCCGCCGTCCGGCCCAGGGCCGCCGGGTCCTGCGCGACCACGGTGACGCCCGGCTGGAGGAGGTCGGCCAGCTCCAGGTCGTCGAAGCCCACCAGGGCGACCTGGCGGCCGCGCTCGGCGAGGACCCGGATCACCGTGACGGTCACCCGGTTGTTGCCCGAGAAGACGGCCGTGACCGGATCGGGTCGGTCCAGCATCTCCTCGGCGGCCCGGCGCACCCGCCGCGGGTCGGTGACGCCCAGGGACATCCACGCGTCCTCGACCGCTATCCCGGCGTCCTCCATCGCGGTCCGGTAGCCGCGCAGCCGCTCGGCGGCGGTGTGGATGCGCGGCATGTCACCGATGAAGCCGATCCGGCGGTGGCCGTGCGCGATCAGATGGGCGACCCCCTCGCGGGCACCGCCGAAGTTGTCCGACAGGACGCAGTCGGCCTCGATACGGCCGGCCGGACGGTCCACGAAGACCGTGGCCACGCCCGCCTTGATCTCCGGTTCCAGATAGCGGTGGTCGTCCCCGGCCGGGATCACCACCAGGCCGTCCACCCGGCGGGCGCACAGCGCCAGCGCCAGCTCCTGCTCACGCTCGGGGTCCTCGGCGCTGGAGCCGTTGATGAGCAGCGTGCCGTGCGCGCGGGCCACCTCCTCCACGGCGCGGCCCAGGGCGCCGTAGAACGGGTCGGCGAGGTCCTCCAGGACCAGGCCGACGCTCGACGTGCGGCCCTTGCGCAGGACGCGGGCGCTGTCGTTGCGCCGGAAGCCGAGGGCCTCGATGGACTCCTGGACGCGCCGCTCGGTCTCGGGGGTGACTCCCGGCTCGCCGTTCACCACGCGTGAGACCGTCTTGAGTCCCACTCCGGCACGGGCGGCGACGTCCTTCATGGTGGGACGGTTGCCGTAACGGCTGTCGGGGCGGCGGGGCGTCTCGGGCACGGTGCGGTGTCCTGTCCTGTCGTCCACGGGAGGCTCCGGCCACGCCTCTTCCACAAAATGTTGCGAGGGGATGCGCGGGTCCCTGGGGTTGTATGAGGATGTGGCGTCGAGCATAGAGCCTGGACAACGTTGTCAGAGTCGGGGGACACTGTCCAACGCCATCTCCGGCCACGCGTCCCCCAGCGCTGCACCGGCCGGGCCTTTTCCATGGTTGACGGGGAGAACCGAGACCTTGATGCAGACCGACCTCGTGGCCGCGCTCGACATCGGCGGCACCAAGATCGCCGGGGCGCTGGTGAGCGGCGACGGCACGATCCTGGTGCGCGCCCAGCGGCCGACGCCCGCGCGGGAGAACGGCGAGACCGTCATGCGGGCCGTCGAGGAGGTGCTGGCCGAGCTGACCTCGTCACCGCTGTGGCCGCGGGCCTACGCCCTCGGCATCGGCAGCGCGGGCCCGGTGGACGCCTCCCGGGGCACGGTCAGCCCGGTGAACGTGCCCGGCTGGCGCGACTATCCGCTGGTCGACCGGGTGCGGGCGGCGGCCGGGAACCTGCCGGTCGAGCTGATCGGCGACGGCGTGGCGATCACCGCGGCCGAGCACTGGCAGGGCGCCGCGCGCGGCCATGACAACGCCCTGTGCATGGTCGTCTCCACCGGGGTGGGCGGAGGTCTGGTCCTGGGGGGCCGGCTGCACACGGGCCCCACGGGCAACGCCGGCCACATCGGTCACATCAGCGTCGATCTGGACGGCGACCCCTGTCCGTGCGGTGCGCGCGGCTGCGTCGAGCGCATCGCCAGCGGGCCCAACATAGCCAGGCGGGCCCTGGAGAACGGCTGGGTGCCCGGCCCCGACGGCGACACCTCCGCGGCCGCGGTCGCCGCCGCGGCCCGTACCGGCGACCCGGTCGCGCGGGCCTCCTTCGACCGCGCCGCCCAGGCCCTCGCCGCGGGCATCGCGGCCACGGCGACCCTTGTCGAGATCGACATCGCGGTGATCGGCGGCGGCGTCGGCAAGGCGGGCGAGATCCTCTTCACCCCGCTGCGCCGCTACCTCGGCGACTACGCCACCCTCTCCTTCGTCCGCCCCCTGACGGTGGCCCCGGCCCGCATGGGCACGGACGCGGGCCTCGTGGGGGCGGCAGCGGCGGCGCTGGCGGGGGTGGCGGCGGCGGGGGTATGAGGGGCGGGTTCTGAAGGAACGTTCCGGTGGGGCGGGGCGGGGGCTGCGGGCGGCGTTCACGTGTGAACCGGGACGCTTCGGGGGGCCTCGGCGAAGATGTGGCCCACCGGCGTGGGCCGGACGCCCGGGCCCCACGTGGGCTGCTGCCGCCGTAACCGCCCGGCCGGGTCCTGCTTCAGGGCCTTCCGGTCGGCAGGGCGTTCGCTCCGGGCCACGACTCCGCCTCCGGAGGGAAACGCGTGACCCCCGGGGCCGTCCGGCAGTTGGGGCGGGTATGAAGAAGCGCAGCATGCTCGCCATCGCCTCCCTCGCCACCGGGTTTGTCGTCGCGGCGATCACCCCCTCGCACGGTCTCGGTGCCGAGGACCTCGATCGTCTGAACGTCGGTGACGCCCTCAGCGAGCTGGACCACACGGTCGCCAGCGACAGCCTGGCCGTCGAGGACGACGCGCTCGGCCAGGGCGCCTGACGCCGCACGCCGGCACACAGCGGACATCGGCGCCGGTGCCCCGTGGGACAGGGGCACCGGCGCCACGGCGTTCATGTGACCTGAACGCGAACTGGTTTCCGTGGCAGGGTGGAGCGGGCAAGCCACAGGGGGCCAACAGAAGAGGGGGAAACGTGACCGTCGTTTGGATCAACGGCGCGTTCGGTGCGGGAAAGACCACCACCGCACGGGAACTGATCGACCTGCTCCCGAACAGCACGCTCTTCGACCCCGAGGTCATCGGCGCGGCGCTTCCGCACCTGCTGCCGCCCAAGCACCTCGCCGAGGTCGGTGACCTCCAGGACCTGCCGATCTGGCGCCGGCTCGTGATCGACACCGCCGCCGCCCTGCTCAACGAGGTCGGCGGCACCCTCGTCGTCCCCATGACCCTGCTCCGCCAGGAGTACCGGGACGAGATCTTCGGCGGTCTCGCCGCCCGCCGTATCCCGGTCCGCCATGTGCTTCTCGCCCCGGCTGAAACGATTTTGCGGGAGCGGATAGCCGACCGCGAGATACCGCCCGAACTCCCCGACGGCGAGATACGGATCCGCCAGTGGTCCTACGACCACATCGAGCCCTACCGGGCCGCGCTGGCCTCCTGGCTCACCGCAGACGCGCATCTCATCGACACCGGGCCTCTCACCCCGAGCGAGTCCGCCGCCCGGATCGTCGAGGCCGTCGGCAGCGGCGCCGCACCGGTCTGCGAGATCGTGCAGACCCCGGAGCCCACCGCCGAGACACTGGCCGCCGGGGTGCTGCTCTTCGACGAACAGGACCGCGTGCTGCTGGTCGACCCGACCTACAAGCCGGGCTGGGAGTTCCCGGGCGGGGTCGTGGAACCCGGTGAGGCTCCCGCGCGCGCGGGGATGCGCGAGGTCCAGGAGGAGACCGGGATCCGCCTGACCGACGTACCCCGGCTGCTCGTCGTCGACTGGGAACGGCCCCTGCCACCCGGATACGGCGGCCTGCGCCTCCTCTTCGACGGCGGACGCCTCGATTCCGCCGACGCCGAGGAACTGCTGCTGCCCGGCCCCGAACTGCGCGGCTGGCGCTTCGCCACGGAGGAGGAGGCGGCGGGCCTGCTCCCCCCGGTCCGCTACGAACGCCTCCGCTGGGCCCTCCGCGCACGGGAACGCGGCGCGGCGCTGTACCTGGAGGCGGGGGTACCGGTCGGCTGACCGCCGACCGGCTCGCACCGGCACCGACCTGCGCCTGGCTGGACGTCGACCGACCGTCGGCGACCTGGGCGCTGCGCGCGCGGGGTAGGCCACCTATCTGCACCGGCCCGCACGGAACCAGTCCGTACAGACATCGGCCTTCCGCCTGCGCGGGCGCCGCTCCCCGCACGGCTTTGTGGCCGCAGCGCGCGGGGCGGGGTTCCCCGGGGGGGCTTGGTCGGCCGCTTGCCTGTCGGCAACGCAGAACACGCGCGCGTGCCCGTTCCGTCGGCACGTGTACGTCCGACGCCTGCCGGCGGGTCCGCCGCCAAGGCCACAAGCTCGGCGCCGCTTCAGGAGAGCGGTCGGTCCGGCACGGCGGCGGTGATCGGCCGAGTGCGCCGCTTACGAAGTAGGTGCCGCTGCACGGGTGTCTCCCGCCCACGCGCGCGTGCCCGTCCCACCGGCACGCGCGCGTGGCCCCCGGCCCGTCGACTCAGCGTCGCTCGAAGGGGTGTGGGGTCCGACCAGGGGATCAGCGGCAGGTGGCGCCGGTCCCCAGTTCGGCTCACGCCTTCCGCGAGCGCTCGACGGCCTGCTGAACAGCATGTGCGGGGTACGGCGCGTGCGGGTGAAGCGCCCGTCGTTCGAAAGGTCACCATGCTGCACCTGGCCGCAGGCCAAGGCCCGCGGCCCCACGACGGCGTCCTGAACCCGCTGCACGTCGCGTCCATGTCCCGTCGGGTCCGCCGGAGCCCGGCCGTCCGCTGGGTGCAGCCCAAAGGGCGCGGGCCGGTGCTGTGGTCGCCCGGTGCGCCGCGCCCGCGTGGCCGCCCGACCTGGCCGCCGGCCCGGCACCATACAGAAGCGGTGCGCTGCCGCCAGGGCTCAGGTGACCCCAGCGGGCGCCGCAGCCCCGCCCCCCTCAGCTCCCCGCGTAATTCCGCAGGAACAGCGCCTCCGCCACCGACAGGCGCTCCAGTTCCGACGGGGACACGCTTTCGTCCACCGCGTGGATCTGGGCCTCCGGCTCGCTCAGGCCGATGAGGAGGATCTCCGCGTTCGGGTAGAGGGCAACGAGGGTGTTGCAGAGGGGGATGGAGCCGCCCTGGCCGGCGTACTGCATCTCCTGGCCGGGGTAGGCCACCGCCATCGCGTCGGACATCGCCGCGTACGCCGGGCTGGTGGTGTCCGCGCTGAAGGGCTGGCCCTGGCCGATCTGTTCGGTGCTCACGCGCGCGCCCCACGGAATGTGGGCCTCCAGGTGGGCCTGGAGCAGCTTCGTCGCCTCGGCCGCGTCCTGGCCCGGCGGCACCCGCAGGCTGATCAGCGCGCGGGCGCTCGCCTGCACCGACGGGGTGGCGCCGACGACCGGCGGGCAGTCGATGCCGAGGACGGTGACGGCGGGCCGCGCCCAGATGCGGTCGGCGACCGTGCCGGAGCCGATCAGCTCCACACCGTCCAGCACCTTGGCGTCCTGGCGGAACTGCTCCTCGTCGTACTGGAGTCCGTCCCAGCGGGCGTCGTCGGTGAGGCCGTCCACGGTCGTCGAGCCGTCCTCGGCGCGCAGCGAGTCCAGGACGCGGATCAGCGCGCCCAGCGCGTCGGGCGCGGCGCCGCCGAACTGGCCGGAGTGCAGATTGCCCGCCAGGGTGTCGACGCTCACCCGCAGCATGGTCATGCCGCGCAGGGTGGAGGTGACGGTGGGCAGACCGACCCGGAAGTTGCCCGCGTCGCCGATGACGATGGCGTCGGCGGCGAGCAGCTCGGGGTGGGCCTCGGCGTACCGCTCCAGACCGCCGGTGCCCTGCTCCTCCGAGCCCTCCACGATCACCTTGACGTGGACCGGGACGCCCCCGTTCGCCTTGAGGGCGCGCAGCGCGAGCAGGTGCATGATGACGCCGCCCTTGCAGTCGGCGCTGCCCCGCCCGTACCAGCGTCCGTCGCGCTCGGTCAGTTCGAACGGCGGGGTCGTCCAGGCCGCGTCGTCCAGCGGGGGCTGCACGTCGTAGTGCGCGTACAGGAGCACGGTCCTGGCGCCCTCGGGTCCGGGGAGGTGGCCGTAGACCGACTGGGTGCCGTCCGGCGTGTCGAGGACGGCGAGATCCTGGAAGCCCTCGGCGCGCAGCGCGTCCACGATCCAGGCGGCCGCCGCCTCGCTCCCGCTCCTCGGGAACTGGTCGAAGTCCGCCACCGAGGGAAAGGCCACCAGTTCGGTGAGCTCCGCCTTCGCCCTGGGCATCAGCGAGGCGACGGTCTCGGCGACCGGATTCGACGACATGGGCACGCTCCTTGTGGGTGCGACGTTGTACGGGGTGACACGGGTCCGTTCGGGGGACCGTGCGAGCGTACGCGGTGCCGGGATGGGGTCGCGCACGCCGCCGATCCTGCCACAGCGGACCGTCATCGGACCGTGACGATCTCCGCCGTAGGATGCGGGGGACAGGTGCGGCAGGCGGCTTGATCGGGAGCAGTAGACCATCGTGAGCAGCGAGAACTCTTCGGCGGACGACGTGCGGCAGGTGTGGGACGTCGTCGTGGTGGGCGCGGGACCCGCGGGGGCCTCGGCCGCCTACGCGGCGGCGGTCGCGGGGCGGCGCGTCCTGTTGCTGGAGAAGGCGGAGCTGCCCCGCTACAAGACGTGCGGCGGCGGCATCATCGGTCCTTCCCGTGACGCGCTCCCGCCCGGCTTCGAACTCCCCTTCCGCGACCGCGTGCACGCGGTGACCTTCTCGAACAACGGGCGCTTCACCCGCACCCGCCGCTCCCGGCACATGCTGTTCGGGCTGATCAACCGGCCCGAGTTCGACCAGCAGCTCGTCGAGCACGCCCAGAAGGCGGGCGCCGAACTGCGGACGGGCGCCACCGTCGCGCGCGTGGAGCAGCACGGCTCGGCGGTCCCGGACCGGCGCACGGTCGCGGTCGTCCTCCAGGGCGGCGAGACCGTCCTGGCGCGTGCGGTGGTCGGCGCGGACGGCAGCGCCAGCCGCATAGGAGCCCATGTCGGCGTGAAGCTCGACCAGGTGGACCTCGGCCTGGAGGCGGAGATCCCGGTGCCCGACACCGTCGCCGAGGACTGGAAGGGGCGCGTCCTCATCGACTGGGGCCCGATGCCCGGCAGTTACGGCTGGGTGTTCCCCAAGGGCGACACCCTGACGGTCGGGGTGATCTCCGCGCGCGGCGAGGGTGCCGCCACCAAGCGGTATCTGGAGGACTTCATCGGCCGGCTGGGCCTCGCCGGTTTCGAACCGAGCATCTCCTCCGGCCATCTGACCCGCTGCCGTGCCGACGACTCCCCGCTCTCCCGGGGCCGGGTGCTGGTCTGCGGTGACGCGGCGGGTCTGCTGGAGCCGTGGACCCGCGAGGGCATCTCCTTCGCCCTGCGCTCGGGCCGGCTGGCCGGCGAATGGGCGGTCCGCGTCTCCGAGGCGCACGACGCGGTGGACACCCGCCGCCAGGCGCTGAACTACGCGTTCGCCGTGAAGGCGGGCCTCGGTGTGGAGATGGCCGTCGGCAAGCGGATGCTGGCGATCTTCGAGCGCCGCCCCGGCCTCTTCCACGCGGCGCTCACCGGCGTCCGCCCGGCCTGGCGGGCGTTCGCGGACATCACGCGCGGGCGCACCACCCTGGGCGAGCTGGTCCGCGCGCATCCGATGGCCCAGCGCGCGCTGAACGCGATGGACCGGCGGGAGGCGACGCCGTCGGCCGACGCGGAGGCCCCGGAGGCGGCAGCTACCGACGGCGAGAAGGACGACGTCTGAGCGGTTCGTCGGCGAGGCACCCGGCTCAGCCCTCGACCGTGATCCGGAACACCGGATGGTCGGGGGCCGCCGCCACGATCTCCTCGTCCGTGGACTTGGCCGTGACGCCCTGGAAGTACTGGTTGACCTCCCAGCCCCATTTCTCCAGGTAGGTCCGCAGGATCGGGAGCTTCTCCGCGTCGGGCAGCTCCACCGCGGTGAAGGTGCGCACCTTGCGCCCGACCCGCAGCTCCCCGCCGCCCGCGGCCCGCATGTTGCGCACCCACTGCGAGTGCCCGCGGGCCGAGACCAGGTACTGCCCGCCCTCGTAGGTGTGCGGGTTGACCGGAATGCGCTGCATCCGGCCGCTCTTGCGGCCCTTGACGGACATCTCCGCCGAGCCCGCGAGGCTCAGCCCGTGCCGGGCGAGCCAGCCGATCACGCTGTTCAGCCGGACGTTGAGCGAGCTGTCCTTGAGGTAGTAAGGCGACGACGACATGGCGACCCCCGGTCGATTTCGGAGAGCGGTGCTCTCGGTTCTCTTCGAGTCTGCCCCAGACCCGTACGCCATTGCAAGAGCAGTGCTCTCTTTTCGGTTCATCGCTCTCGAACATGTGCACCGCTCTCGTTTCCGTGGAAGACTGCCCCCCATGAGCCGCACCGCCCAGGGGGCCCGCGCCCGCGCCAGGATCGAAGTCACGGCCGCCATCAAGGAGGAGGCCCGCCGGCAGCTCGCCGACGAGGGCGCCGCCAAACTGTCGCTGCGCGCCGTCGCCCGCGAACTGGGCATGGTCTCCTCCGCGCTCTACCGCTACTTCCCGAGCCGCGACGACCTGCTCACCGCGCTGATCATCGACGCCTACGACTCCCTCGGCGAGCGCGCGGAGACCGCCCACGCGGCCGTCGTCACCGAAGGGGCCGGGCCGGTCGAGCGCTGGGTGGCCGTCTGCGAGGCGGTCCGCGGCTGGGCGCTGGCCCATCCGCACGAGTACGCGCTCATCTACGGCTCGCCCGTGCCGGGCTACCACGCCCCCGAGACGACCATCCCCGCCGCGGCCCGCGTCGGCCTCCTCCTCATCGGGATCATCCGGGACGCGCACCAGGGCCCCGGCCTCGCCGAACTGCCGCTGCCGGCCGAACTGCGCGTCGAGGCCGAGCGGATCGCCGCCGACCTGGCCCCGGACCTGCCGCCCGCCGCGGCCGCCGCCCTGGTCGCCGCCTGGGCCGAGCTGTACGGACTGGTCGGCTTCGAGCTGTTCGGCCAGTTCCACCGGGTGGTCGAGGACCGCGAGCCCTTCTTCCGCCACGCCGCGACCCGGCTCGCCCTCGGCGTCGGCCTACGGCCGCCCCGGGACAATCCTCACTAGGCCCCGGTACGTACGACAGCGGGAGTACGGCCGGTCACCCCGTCCGGCGGACGTCCGGCCCTGCCGGTGGCGTCTAGCGTGGCGAGCATGGACGAACAGCAGGAGCGCCGGGGCGGCGGCCGCCCCCGACGGTGGCCGCGCCCCTGGGCGGACGACTGGGCGGACGACGGGCCCCGCACCGCGCCCTGGCCCTGGCGCTCCACCCTGCTGCTGACCGTCCTCGTGCTGGCCGGCTCCACCTTCGCGGCCCACGCCCAGGAGGGCGAGCGGGCCGCGCTCGACCCCTTCGCGCGCGTGCTGCTCCTCGTCGCCTGCGCCCTGCTGCTGTGGCGCCGCCGCCACCCGGTGGCCGTCGTGTTCGGCACGGCGGTCACGGCCGCGGTCTACCTGGGCGCCGGATACCCGTACGGGCCGGTGTTCCTCACGGTGGCCGTGGCCTGCTTCGCCGCCGTCGTCGCCGGGCACCGCCGTGCCGCGTGGACGGCCCTCGGCATTCTCTGCGCCGTCCATCTGCTCGTCGCGCACTGGCTGTACCGGTGGCTGCCGCCGGCCGGGGACGCGCCCGCCTCCTTCGCGCAGGAGATCGTCGTCACCGGCTGGGTGGTGGCGATCGTGGCGGTCGCGGAGCTGGCCCGCGCCCGGCGCGAACAGTGGGCCAGGGACCGCGCCGAGCGCGCGCAGGCGGCCCGTCGGCGCGCCGACGAGGAACGGCTGCGGATCGCCAGGGAACTGCACGACGTCCTCGCGCACAGCCTCTCCGTCATCAACGTGCAGGCCGGTGTCGGCCTCGCCCTGCTGGACTCCGACCCGGACCAGGCCCGCACCGCCCTCACCGCCATCAAGTCCGCCAGCAAGGAGGCGCTCGGCGAGGTCCGCCAAGTGCTCGACAACCTCCGCGCGCCCGGCGCCGCGCCCCGCGCCCCCGCACCCGGCCTGGACCGGCTGCCCGAACTGGTGGAACAGGCGGCGCGGGCCGGGCTGACCGTCGAGGTGCGGGGAGAGCCGCCCCGGCTGTCGCCCGGCACCGACCTCGCCGCGTTCCGGATCGTCCAGGAGGCCCTGACCAATGTCGTCCGCCACTCCGGTTCCCGGCACGCGCGCGTGCACCTGGAGAGGTCCGGCGCGGCGGTACGGCTGCGTATCGACGACGACGGTCCGGCGACCGGCGTGGACGCGGGCGGCAGCGGCAACGGGCTGGCCGGGATGCGGGAGCGGGCCGCCGCCCTGGGTGGCACGATCGAGGCGGGGCCGCGCCCCGACGGCGGCTTCCGGGTGCTCGCCGAACTCCCGGCGGAGCAGAGGGAGGACCGGTGATCCGCGTACTGCTGGCCGACGACCAGTCGCTCGTCCGGGCGGGCTTCCGGGCGCTGCTCGACGCGCAGTCCGACATCGAGGTGGCCGGGGAGGCGGCCGACGGCGACGAGGCGGTGCGGCTGGTGCGCGCCCTGCGGCCGGACGTCGTCCTGATGGACATCCGGATGCCCGTGCTCGACGGGCTCGCCGCCACCCGCCGGATCACCGACGACGAGACGCTCACCGATGTGCGGGTGGTCATGCTCACCACCTTCGAACTCGACGAGTACGTCTTCGAGGCGATCCGCTCCGGCGCCTCGGGCTTCCTGGTGAAGGACACCGAACCCGACGAACTCCTGCGCGCCGTCAGGGCGGTGGTGGCCGGGGACGCGCTGCTGTCGCCCGGGGTGACGCGCCGGCTCATCGCGGAGTTCGCCGCCCGCTCCAAAGAGCCCGCAGCGGCAGCCGAGTTGGACCGGCTGACCGAACGGGAGCGGGAGGTGATGGCGCTGGTCGGCATCGGACTGTCCAACGAGGAGATCGCCCGCCGGCTGGTCGTCAGCCCGCTCACCGCCAAGACCCACGTCAGCCGCACCATGGTGAAGCTGGGCGCCCGCGACCGGGCCCAACTGGTCGTCCTCGCCTACGAGTCGGGGCTCGTCCGGCCGGGCTGGCTGGGCTGAGGAGGGCCCTGCCGGAAGGCGACGAGCACGGCGACCGCCCGGACCACGAACACCACCGGCGCGAGCACGAGTCCCGCCCGCACGAGGAACGTCTCGACCAGATGGGGGAGTTCGAGAAGCAGCGCCGGTCCCGCCAGCGCCCCGAAGGTCAGCGCCCCCACGAACGCCGCGCTGCACAAGGCGTACCCGATCTCCACGGTGACCGCGTCCCGCTCGGCCTGCGTACGCCGTGCCCGGTAGCCGCCCCCGTCCCCGTCCCCGAACCCGTCCATGCGTCGAGTCTCACAGCCGTACGGCCGATGCGGCAACCGCCCCTGCCCCGGGGCCGGTTCAGCCTGTGTCCGTGAGGAGCGCGTGGCGGGTGTCGAGGGCCGCGGCGAGGAGACGTTCGTCGAGGCGTGTCTCGCCGTCGCGGGTGGAGTCGTTGACGGGGATGCGGGTGCGCCGGTCGATGAGCGCCGTCACGGCCGGCAGCGCGGGCCGGGCGGCACGGCCCATCCGGGCGAGACCCGCCAGGTAGTACGTGCCGATCGCGTAGTCCGCCAAGTGCGGTGTCATGAGCGCCAGAAGCCGGGACAGCGCGGCCGGACCGGCGTGCCGCAGCCACAACGGGGCGCACTCCGCCTGCGCCCGGCCCGGCCGGTGGAAGGTGAGGTTGTAGAGCTGGGCCGCCTGCCGGAAGGACAGCGGACCGGAGTCCAGCAGGGCACCGAAGATCTCGCCGGCCCGCCGCAGCCGCACGATCCCCACCGGCCTGGCGGAGAGCAACAGCGCGGCGGACGCGGCCGTAAGCGGAGCCGGCGCGGTCACGGCGGCCGGTGGTGGCACGGACGGCACCCGCGTGAGCAGGCTCCGATGCGTGCGCCGCGCGGCCCCGGAGAGCAGGGCGGTCGCGACGGCCTTGTCGAGACCCGGGGTGATCTCGGTCTCCTGGCTCTGGTGCCGGACGAGCAGCGGCAGCAGTGCTACCGGCGCGGCCCGCCAGATGTGGCATGCCTCGCCAGCGAGTTCGGCGCCCACGCCCCGGGTGCCGGGGTCCGCGAGAAGCCGGCCGGCGATGTCGTACGCGTGCTGTTCGCGCGCCAGTTGGTGGAGGGCCCGGCCCCAGAGGCGTCCGGCGCCCTCCAGATGGAGTGCCGCCTCCTCGGCGTCCGTCATGAGCGCCGCGTCCAGAGCACGCCACCGTGCGGGTGGGGCCGTGCGCAGGAGGTGCAGCCGGGCGAGGAAGCGGACCGACGCGAGGCGGTCGTCCCCGAGGCGGGCGACGGCGGGCCCGAGCGAGGCGGCCAGGAGGGTGCGTACGACGGGATCGGGGACTGCGGCGAGGGCGGCGCGAACCCGGTCGGGTCGGCCGTACTGCCCGACGAGCCGCGCGGCCCGGTGCCGTACCCCCGCGTCCGGGTCGTCGAGCCGGGTCAGGGCGGTGTCGACCGCCCGCGCCCCCGCCAGGCCGTGCAGGAGGTCCAGGGCCGCGCGGCGGACGTGCGGGGCGTCGGCGTGGGCGAGTTGGAGCAGCCTGGTGGCCACGGGACCGGCGGGGTCGGCGCGTACGGCGGTGAAGAGGGCGCTGCGGGACGGGTGGCCGGGTGTCGTGGCGGAGCCGTCGGCCACGGCCTCGTCCGGCCAGGTCATCGGGTGGGGCGCGGGACGCCCTTCCGCACGGGGGAATCGATCACGCCGGCGATCATCCCACAGGGCGTGGAGGCGGGGGAGGGCCGAGACGGGCCGGGGCCGTCCGCGCGCGGTGTGCGCGACGGGCGGCACCCGGCCCGATCAGCCAGTGGCAGGAGGCAGGTGGCAGGTGGCGAGCCTCAGTCGCGGACCCCCACCCGCTCCGCCTCCGCCGCCGAACCGGCTTCCGCCGCCGTGGACTTGGCCACGACGACCGAGTTCCGTCCGCGTCGGGTGCGCAGCCCGGTGAGGGTGACCAGGAAGCCCGCCGCGGCGACGGCCGTCACCACCGCGAGGCCCGGACGGTAGCTGTCGAGGACGGCCTGCGGGGTGGGGTCGTCCGGGGCGCCCGCGGTCACCACGGCCGTCACCACGGCGAGGAAGATCGCCCCGCCGACCTGCACGGAGGTGTTGAGCAGCCCCGAGACCATGCCCTGCTCGTGGTCGGGAACGCCGTTGGTGGCCTGGATGTTGAGCGACGGGAAGACCAGCGCGCAGGCCGCGCCGATCAGCAACATGCTGGGCAGGATCACCGCCGCGTAGACCGGGTCGAGGTCGACGCGGAGGAACAGCGCGTATCCGACGACCATCAGGGCGAAGCCCGCCGCTATCAGCCGGGGTGTGCCGAACCGGTCCACGATCGCGCCCACCTTGGTCGAGGAGACGGCCACCAGCGCGCCGGCGGGCAGGAAGGCGAGGGCCGTGTGCAGCGCCGACCAGCCCAGCAGCGACTGCATGTAGAGCGTCGCGAGGAACTGGAAGCCGACGTACGAACCGAAGAAGGCCATCGCGCCGAGCTGGGCGCGGACCTGGCTGCCGGAGCGCAGCACACCGAGCCGGATCAGCGGTCCGGGGGAGCGGCGTTCGACCATGACGAAGGCGGTCAGCAGGACGGCGACGGCGAGGAACGACAGCAGCGTACGGGCGGAGGCCCAGCCGGCTTCCGGGGCCTGGACGACGCTGAAGACCAGCAGCAGCATCGACGCGGTGCCGAGGACGGCGCCGGGGACGTCGTAGCCGTTGTGGTCGCGTTCGCGCTCACTGCGCGGCAGCAGCCTGAGGCCGGCCAGCAGGGCGAGCAGCGCGATCGGCGCCGGGAGCAGCATGGTCAGCCGCCAACTGGCCTCGGTCAGCAGGCCGGAGAGGACCAGGCCCATCGAGAAACCGGTCGCGGCGCAGGTGGTGTAGATGGAGAGGGCGCGGTTGCGCAGCGGGCCCTCCGGGAACGTCGTCGTGATGATGGACAGGCCGGCCGGTGCGGTGAAGGCCGCGCTCAGGCCCTTGATGAAACGGCTGGCGATCAGCAGCGGACCGGAGTCCACGAGCCCGCCGAGCAGCGAGGCCAGCGCGAAGACGCCGAGGGCGACCAGGAAGACCTGGCGGCGGCCCAGCAGGTCGGCCGCGCGGCCGCCGAGGAGCAACAGGCCGCCGTAGCCCAGGATGTAGCCGCTGACGATCCATTGCAGGGTCGAGGTGGACAGACCGAGGTCGGAGCCGATCGACGGCAGGGCGACGCCGACCATCGACACGTCCAGCGCGTCCAGGAACATCGCGGCACAGAGCACCAGCAGGGTGCCCCACAGCCGGGAGGTCCAGCGCACCGCCGAGGCGGGCGACGCGGAGTTGGGGAGCGGAGAGGTCATGCCCGAGAGATTACATGCGCATGCATCGAATGCAAGCGCATTTAATTCCAGTGCAATAAAATGAATTCTCTGCTACGGTGCGGGCCATGACGGCGAAGAAGTCCGGGGCCGGGCAGCCCGTTGAGGCCGATCAGGAGCTCGTGGAGCAGTGGCGGGACATGCTCGCGCTGCATGCGCGCACCCACTGCGAACTCGACCGGGCTCTGGGCCGGCACGGCCTGTGCGCCAGTGACTTCGAGGTCCTCGACGTGCTCGCGGAGAGCGGTGTGCCCGGCGCCGTGTGCAGCTATCGCGTCCAGGAGATCGCCGAGCGGGTCCACCTCAGCCAGAGCGCGCTGTCCCGGCTGATCGCCCGGCTGGAGAAGGACGGTCTCGTGGAGCGCGGGATGTGCGCCGAGGACCGCAGGGGCGTCCGGGTGGCGCTCACCGGGAAGGGGCGCGCGCTGCACGGCGACGTCCTGCCCGTGCAGCGCGCGGTGCTGACGCGCATGCTCGCCGGTCCGGGGGTCGGCACCGGCTGACGAAGGGACGGACGGCGGCCGTGTCGGCCGGCCCGCCGGTCGGCCCCCGCGACCTGCGCCGTCACCCATACGTCCGGTGCCGTCAGCCCACTCGTCTTGTGCCGAGGCCGATGAGCGCTGCCAGACCCGCCAGGACGGCCACGCTGGTCAGGGCGGCGGACAGGGAGAACCACTCGGCCATGAAACCGATCGCCGGCGGCCCGAGCAGCATGCCGCTGTAGCCCAGGGTGGACGCGACGGCCACGCCGCTGGGCCCGGCCAGGGTGCCCGCGCGTTCGACGGCCACCGGGAAGAGGTTGGCCAGCCCTAGCCCGGTGATCAGATACCCCAGCAGCGCCGCCCACAGCGCGGGGGCGAGGGAGCCGAGCAGCATCCCGGACGCCGCGACCGAGCCGCCGATCACCACCGTACGGGTGTGGCCGAACCGTTCCAGCAGCGTCGTGCCGGTGAGGCGGCCGACGGTCATGGCGAGCGCGAAACACGAGTAACCGATCGCCGCGGCACCGGCCGAGGAGCCCAGGTCCTGCTGGAGATGGAGCGCGCCCCAGTCGGCGAGGGCGCCCTCGCCGTACGCCGTGCAGAGGGCGATCAGGCCGAAGACGACGACCAGCCGGCGGGTGTGGGGGGTCGGTGATGCCGGGGCTCGGGTGTCCTGGAGTCCCGGGGCGTCGTCCTCCGGGGGCCGGGGCGGCGCCTGTCGCAGCAGGGTGGGACCCGCCAGGGCCGTCACCAGCAGGGCGATGACGCCGAGGCCGAGCAGATGGCGCGTGGGGGACAGGGAACCCGCGACCAGCCCGCCCAGTCCGGCGCCGATCATGCCGCCCAGGCTGAACGCCGCGTGGAAGGTCGGCATGATCGGCCTGCGCAGCGCGCGGACCAGGTCGACGGCGGCGCTGTTGAACGCCACGTTGATGCCGCCGTAGGCGCTGCCGAAGACGAACAGTGCGGC
Source organism: Streptomyces sp. CAI-85 (assembly GCF_013363615.1). NCBI lineage: Bacteria > Bacillati > Actinomycetota > Actinomycetes > Kitasatosporales > Streptomycetaceae > Streptomyces > Streptomyces sp. CAI-85. The sequence goes on from NZ_JAANNX010000003.1 coordinate 270,371, forward strand.
GCCGAGCGCGGGCACGGAGTGGGTCAGCGGGGGCAGGGTGACGCTCAGCGCGAGCAGGACCGCGCACACGACGGTGACCGGATGGCTGCCGTAGCGGCGGCAGAGGCGGCCGGTCAGCGTCATCGTGACGACCGCGCCCGCGGACACACCGAGGAGTGCGAGGCCCAGGTCGCCGGCCGAGGCGCCGGTCTGCTCCTTGATCGCGGGGATGCGGACCACCCAGCCGGCGAAGACGAAGCCGTCCAGGGCGAAGAAGGCGGTCAGGGCGATACGGAGGCGGGTGAGGTCGGTGCGGGGACCCGGCACGGCGTTGTGCGATCGGGTTTTGTTTATTTGCGGCACAAACTCAGGCTAGGTCGGAGGACGGGCGAGGACAAGACGGGGGAGTGTGATCGGTCGGTCACGCGACCGTCATCCGGCTGGTCGCACGGGCCGCGCGCGGCCGGTCGCACAGGTCGTCGCGCGGGTGGTCGCACGGGCCTTCGCACGGACGGTCGAAGATCCGTGCGACGCGGGCCGTGCGGCTCGAACAGGCTTCAGGGCTGCCTGACTTGGTGTTTTAGAGTGGGCCGACCAGTCCTGGAGACACCAGAACCCGTGAGGTGCACGCGAACCATGCCGACTGAAACGTTTGAGTTCCAGGTAGAGGCCCGTCAACTCCTCCAGTTGATGATCCACTCGGTCTACTCGAACAAGGACGTCTTCCTGCGCGAACTCGTCTCCAACGCGTCCGACGCGCTGGACAAGCTGCGCCTGGCCGCGCTGAAGGACGACCTTCCCGGCGCAGACGTCTCCGACCTGCACATCGAGATCGAGACCGACGACGAGGCCCGTACGCTCACCGTGCGGGACAACGGCATCGGGATGTCGTACGACGAGGTGGGCCGGCTGATCGGCACCATCGCCAACTCCGGCACCGCCCAGTTCGCCAAGGAACTGCGCGAGGCGCAGGACGAGGGCGGGGCCGAGGGGCTCATCGGCCAGTTCGGCGTCGGCTTCTACTCCGGCTTCATGGTCGCCGACGAGATGACCCTGGTGACCCGGCACGCCGGGGAGGGCCACGGCACCCGCTGGTCGTCGCGCGGGGAGGGCACGTACACGCTGGAGACGGTGGAGGACGCGCCGCAGGGCACCTCCGTCACCCTGCACCTCAAGCCGGCGGACTCCGACGACCAGCTCCACGACTACACCTCCGCCTGGACGATCAAGGACATCGTCAAGCGGTACTCGGACTTCATCACCTGGCCGATCCGGCTGCTGCCCAAGAAGACGGCGGACGGGACCGAAGGGGCCGACGAGGCCGATGAGGCCGAGCCCGAGACGCTGAACTCGATGAAGGCACTGTGGGCCCGCTCGCGCGACGAGGTGTCCGACGACGAGTACCACGAGCTGTACAAGCACATCAGCCACGACTGGCGCGAGCCGCTGGAGACCATCCGGCTCCAGGCCGAGGGCACCTTCGAGTACCAGGCGCTGCTGTTCGTGCCCTCGCACGCCCCGCACGACCTCTACACCCAGGGCTACAAGCGCGGTGTGCAGCTCTATGTGAAGCGCGTCTTCATCATGGACGACTGCGAGGCGCTGCTCCCGCCCTATCTGCGGTTCGTCAAGGGTGTGGTCGACGCGGCGGACCTCTCGCTGAACGTCTCCCGCGAGATCCTCCAGCAGGACCGCCACATCCGGATGATGCAGCGCCGGCTCACCAAGAAGATCCTGTCCACGGTCAAGGACACGATGACCTCGGCACCGGACCGGTACGCCACGTTCTGGAGGGAGTTCGGCTCCGTCCTGAAGGAGGGGCTGCTCTCCGACACGGACAACCGGGACGCCCTCCTCGCCGTCGCGTCGTTCGCCAGTACGCACGCCGACGACGAACCCACCACCCTGGCCGGCTATGTGGAGCGGATGAAGGACGGCCAGGAGGACATCTACTACCTGACCGGCGAGACCCGCGAGAGCATCGAGAACTCCCCGCACATGGAGGCGTTCCGCGCCAAGGGCATCGAGGTCCTGCTGCTCACCGACCCCGTCGACGAGGTGTGGGTCGACGTGGTCGGCGCGTTCGACGGCAAGCGGCTGCGTTCCGTCGCCAAGGGCGAGGTCGACCTCGGCACCGAGGACGACACGCAGGCCGACGAGGAGCGCGAGAAGCAGGGCGAGGAGTACGCGGACCTGCTCGGCTGGATGAAGGAGCAACTCGGCGCGGACGTCAAGGAGGTGCGCCTCTCCTCCCGTCTCACCGTCTCCCCGGCGTGCATCGTCTCGGACGCCAATGACCTCACGCCGGCGCTGGAGAACATGTACCGCGCGATGGGGCAGGACGTGCCCGCCGCCCAGCGGATCCTGGAGCTGAACCCCGGGCATCTCCTGGTCAAGGGCCTGAACCAGGCGTACCGGGAGCGCGAGGACCGGACCGGACTCGCCGAGACCGCCGAGCTGCTGCACGGTCTGGCGGTACTCGCCGAGGGCGGCCGGCCCAAGGAGCCCGGACGGTTCGTGAAGCTGGTCGCCGACCATCTGGAGCGCTCGCTCTGACACCGTGACGGGGACCGACGAGGACTGACGGGGACCGGGCAGGGGCGCCTCCTCCTGCCCGGGATCTTCACCTGCCGCACACCGCATGTGCTGATTGGTTGAGTTCTTCAACTAGCCCTACGATGCTGCGCAGTTGTGCCGATCCGTATCCGCCATCACGGAGGCCCCACCATGCCCCATGCCCCAGCGCGGACCGTTCCGCCCGTCGCCGCGCCGGCCTTCGCAGGGATCACGCTGACCTTCGCCGGGCTCGTGGTCTCGCTCACCCAGACCCTGGTCGTCCCCACCGTCCCCGAACTGCCGGACCTGCTGGGCACGTCCACCTCCGGCGGCGCCTGGGCGGTCACCGTCACCCTGATCGCCGCCGCCGTCGCCACCCCGCTCATGGGACGGCTGGGCGACCTGTACGGCAGGCGCCGCACGCTGCTCGCCGCCCTCACCCTGCTGATCGCCGGATCGGTCACCGCCGCGCTCGGCGACACCCTCACCCCGCTGCTCGTCGGACGGGCCCTCCAGGGCCTCGCGCTCGGCGTCATCCCGCTCGGCATCGGCATCCTGCGCGACCAACGTCCCGCCGAACGCCGTGACGTGGCGTTCGCGCTGATGAGCGCCTCCCTCGGGGCGGGCGGCGCGCTCGGGCTGGCCGTCGGCTCCCTCGGCGCGGACCGCATCGACCCGCACGCCCTGTTCTGGACGTCCGCCGCGCTCGGTGCCGTCGCCGCGGTGCTCGTCCTGGTGGCCGTACCGGAGTCGGCCGGGCGCACCGGGGGCCGCTTCGACCTCGCAGGGGCGCTGGGTCTGACGACCGGCTCGGGCTGCCTGCTGCTGGGCATCTCCCAGGGTGCCGAACGGGGTTGGACCGATCCCGTCCCGCTCGGGCTGCTCGCCGTCGCGCTGGTCGTCCTGCCGCTGTGGGGACTTCTCGAACTCCGGGTCCGGGAACCCCTGGTGGACCTGCGCGTCGGTGCCCGTGGGCCGGTTCTGCTGACCAGCCTCGCTTCCGTGGCCGGCGGGTTCTCTCTGTTCACGATCGTGTCGGTCGGCCGGTCCCCTGCGACGGTCGGGCCGGCGATGGGTCTGGTCGTGCTGGCGGCGGCCGCGTCGTCCGTCCCGCTGTCCAAGGCGAAGGGGCCCAAGGCGACGCTGATGGCCGGTGCGGTGATCGTGGCCGCCGGACACGGGCTCGGGGCGGGGGGCGTCGCGATGGACGCCGTGTGGGACGTGGTGCTGGTCTCCTGTGTCGTCGGCGCCGGCATCGGCCTCGCCTACGGTGCGATACCCGCGCTGATCACGGGTTCCGTGGCTCCTGCCCGGACGTCCGCCGCGCACGGCCTCGACATCTCCCTCCGGCTCGCCGGTGGGGTGGCGGCGACCGCGGTCGCCGGGGTGGTCCTGGACCGGACGGCGCTCATGGGGGCGGCAGCCGGTGCGGCGCTGCTCGCGTTCGTCCTCGCGGCGTTCCTCCCGGGACGGCGCACCGCCGCCGCTGCCCCTTCCGCCGCCCCCGTGAGGGAGCCGGACATCGGGGCCGCCGTCGCCGTACCCCTCGCCCGCGCCGTGGCCGAACTCATCGCGACCGTACCGGCGTTGGCCACCGGCGGACCGGCCGACGGGTGCCTCGTGCGCGGACGCGTCCTGGCCGCGGAGCAGGTGCCGGTGGGCGGCGCCGCCGTCACGCTGCTCTCGCCCGGCGGTCGCCAAGTGGCCCGGACGAACACCGGGGACGACGGCGCCTATGCCGTGCCGGTGCCGGGGGAGGGCGCCTATGTGCTCATCGCCTCCGCCGACGGCTGCCGGCCGCAGGCCACCACCGTCGTCGTCGGTGCCGAACCGGTGACGTACGACGTGCTCCTGAGCGGCACCACCGGGCTGGCCGGTGTGGTGCGGTCCTCGAACGGCGGGCCGGTCGACGGAGCGGTGGTCGTCGTCACCGATGCCCGTGGGGACGTACAGGTCACCGTGCGCACCGACGGCGCGGGGGAGTTCTCCGTCGCCGAGCTGGTGCCCGGGCCGGTGACGCTCGTCGTGAACTCGCCCAAGCACCGGCCGCTGGCCCTGCCCGTCGAGATCGGCGCGACCGGGATCACCCGCGTCGACGTCGAACTGCGTCCGGGTGTCCAGGTGCGGGGCGCGGTCCGAGGGGCGGGCGTTCCGCTGGGCGGCGCACGCGTCACGCTCACGGACGCCGTCGGCAACGTTGTCGCCACCGCCACGACCGGGCCCGACGGGACGTACGCCTTCGCGGACCTCGACGAGGGGCGGTACACGATCGTCGCCACCGGCTACCCGCCCCGCGCGACGGTGCTCGACCTCGGCGGCCGGGTCCAAGGCGCGGGCGGGGCCATGGACGTCCATGACATCGACCTCGCCCACGACACCGAGTAGCAGCCCGTGCAGCACGCATGCTTGAAGTTGTTCGAAAGATGCCTCTATCGTGCATCAACGAGCACCTCCGGAAGGTGACTCCCGAGGGGGACGGGCATGACGTACGTCGAGGACGAACTGACCGGCCAGCCCGAGTGCTGGACCCGCGCCGCCGCCGAAGCAGGCCGGTACGGCGCGGAGTTGCCGGCGGCGGGGGAGCGGGTCGCGGTCGTCGGCTGCGGCACCTCCTACTTCATGGCCCAGGCGTTCGCCGCCCTGCGCGAGGGCGCGGGCCACGGCGAGACCGACGCCTTCCCGGCCTCCGCCTTCCCCCATGGGCGCGCCTACGACCGGGTCGTCGCCCTCACCCGCTCGGGCACCACCACCGAGGTGCTCGATCTGCTCGCCCGGTTGCGCGGTCGCACCCCGACGACCGCGCTCACCGCCGATCCGGACACCCCGGTCATGGCGGTCGCCGACCACGTGGTGGTGCTCGCCTACGCCGACGAACGCTCCGTCGTGCAGACCCGGTTCGCCACCACCGCGCTCACCCTGCTCCGCGCCCACCTCGGGCTGCACACCTACTCCGTGGTCACCGACGCCCGCACCGCGCTCGCCGAGCCGCTGCCCCAAGGGCTCCTGGACAGCACGCAGTTCACCTTCCTCGGACACGGCTGGACGGTCGGTCTCGCCAACGAGGCCGCGCTGAAGATGCGCGAAGCCGCCCTGGCCTGGACCGAGTCGTACCCCGCCATGGAGTACCGGCACGGTCCCGTCAGCATCAGCACCACCGGCACCGCCACCTGGATGTTCGGCCGCGCGCCCGAAGGTCTGGCCGAACAGGTGCGGGCCACCGGCGCGTTGTGGGTCCCGGCCGCGCTGGACCCGCTCGCCGAACTGGTCCGCGCCCAGCGGCTGGCCGTGTCGCTCGCCGCCGTCCGCGGTCTCGACCCGGACCGGCCCCGCCATCTCACCCGCTCGGTGATCCTCTGACCCGGTCCACCAGGAGCTGCCGTGCCTCTCGTCACCACCGGCGAACTGGTCACCCGGGCCCGCGCGGCCCGGACCGCCGTCGCCGCCTTCAACATCATCACGCTGGAGCACGTAGAGGCCGTCGTCACCGGCGCCGAGGCCGCCCGCGTGCCCGTCGTCCTCCAAGTCAGCGAGAACGCCGTCAAGTTCCGCGGCGGACGGCTGCTGCCGCTGGCCCGCGCCGCGGCCGCCGCCGCCGAACACGCGGCCGTACCGGTCGCGTTGCACCTCGACCACGTCCAGGACGACGCGCTGCTCCACCAGGCCGCCGACGCCGGGTTCAGCTCCGTGATGTACGACGCCTCCCGGCTGCCGTACGACCGGAACCTCGCCGCGACCCGCGCCGCCGTCGACCGGGCGCACGCCCAAGGACTGTGGATCGAGGCCGAGTTGGGGGAGATCGGCGGCAAGGGCGCCCACGCGCCCGGCGCCCGCACCGACCCCGCCGAGGCATGTGCGTTCGTCGCGGGCTCGGGCGTGGACGCGCTGGCCGTGGCCGTCGGGAGCGTCCACGCCATGACCACCCGAACGGCCGCCCTCGATCACGCCCTGCTGGGACGCCTCGCCGCAGCCCTCGACCTACCGCTCGTCCTGCACGGCTCCTCGGGCGTCCCGGACGACGAGCTGACCGCCGCCGTCACCGGCGGCATCACCAAGGTCAACATCGGCACCGCCCTCAACCAGGCCATGACCGGCGCGATCCGGGACCATCTCGCCGCCCACCCCGAGGCCGTCGACTCCCGCACCTATCTGAGCGCGGCCCGCGAGGCGATGGCGCGGACCGTGGAACGCCTCGCCCGACTGCTCAGCCCTTCCTGACGGCCCGCAGCACCACGAACTTCGGGTCCCCGGCGACCACTTCGCAGTTCCCGAACAGCCGCTTCAGCTTCACGTGGTAGCCGAGATGCCGGTTCCCCACGACCCACAGTTCGCCGCCCGGCCGCAGCACCCGCCGCGCGCCCGTGAACATCCGCCATGCCGTCGCGTCGGTCGTCGCCTGGTGGGAGTGGAACGGCGGGTTGTTGAGCACGAGGTCCGCACTGTCGTCCGGCACCCCCTCCAGACCGTCCCCGACCCTGAACTCGGCATGCCCGGGTGCCTCGTTGACCCGGTAGGTCGCCTCCGCCGAGGCCACCGCCTGGAACGACTCGTCGGTGAAGAGCACCTCGGCCTCCGGGTCGGCCAGCGCCACCGCCGTACCGACGATCCCGTTGCCGCAGCCCAGATCGACCACCCGCCGGGCACCGGGCGCCGGCAGATGCCGGAGGAAGAACCGGGTGCCGATGTCGAGCCGGTCCGCGCAGAACACCCCGGCGTTGTTCACCACCGGGCGGCCGGCGAGCCCGCCGAGATCGGCCGGCAGGTCGTAGACGTACGGCCACGGGGTCTGCGGGCGGGGCAGCGACGGATCGGGCGTGCAGAAGATCAGCCGGGCCTTCTGCTCGGCGAGCGAGGTCCGGGTCGGGCCCAGGATCCGCTCGAACAGCCGCAGCGTCGAGGTGTGGATCTCCTTCACCATGCCGGTGCCGACCACGACCGTCCCCGTGTGCACGGCGGGCGCCAGCCGCAGCAACTGGTCCTCCAGCAGGGCGAGACTCTTCGGCACCCGCACCAGCAGCACGTCGATCCGCTCGGGCACCGGGTCCTGGGTGGTGAGCAGCCGGACGGCACCGGGCTCCACGCCGGCCCGCGCCAGGTTCGCCCGGGTCGCCTCCTGCCCCAGCCAGGAGTCGGTGATCTGCGTCAGCGAGAAGCCGTCGTTCCGCGCGGGGTGGTGCGCCGCGAGTGCCGTCACCAGCGCCCCCCACCGGTCCCCGAGCACCACGACCGCGCCGGACGGCGGCACGTCCCGCTCCGCGAGGTGCCGGAGCAGATAGGCGTCGGAGGCGTCCCAGGCGCGCAGCCGGTCGCGCGGATCCACGGGATGGCGGGTCAGCGCGACCTCGCCCCATGGCGTGGTCATACGGTCGTGGCTCCGCGGCGTCGTCATGCGGTCGTCGCCCCGAGGCGTCGTCATACGGTCGTTCATCGTGGGGCAAGGCTAGCCGAGCCGCAGCTCAGCCCCCGTGGGGCGGGACCGGCGCGGGGACGGCAAGCGCCTTCCCCGGCGTCGGCCGGGGAGCGGATCATGGGAGACTCGCCCTCATGAGCGGTAAGGCGGACCCCCGGCCGGCGGGGGAAGGGACCACCTCGAGGGCACGGTTGGACCGGGGGCGCGGCGCGCTCGGACCCGCGCTGGAGCTGGTGCACACCGGACGGGCGCCCACCCGCGCGGTGCTCACCGCCGAACTCGGCGTCACCCGCGCGACGGCCGGCGCGGTCGCCGCCGAACTGGAGGCGCTCGGTCTGATCCGGGTCGACGCCCGGCCCGGTGCCGCCGCCGGCTCCCAGGGCCGCCCCTCGCACCGGCTGGAGGTCGCCGAGGACGGCCCGGTCGCCCTGGCCGCCCAGGTGCACTCCGACGGGTTCCGGGCCGCGCTGGTCGGCCTCGGCGGGCGGATCGTCGCCACGACCCCGAGCTGCGAGGCCGTCGACGCCGACCCGGCGAAGGTGCTCGGCGCCGCCGTCGAGGCCGGGGCCGAACTGCTGCGGCGGACCGGGCGCCGGTGCGTGGGCGCCGGACTCGCCGTTCCGTCCGCCGTCGCCGAACCCGAGGGCCTCGCCCTCAACCCCCTCCACCTGGCCTGGCCGGTGGGCGCGCCGGTGCGGGAGATCTTCGCCGCGTGCGTCCGGGACGCCGGGATCACCGGACCCGCCTTCGCGGGCAACGACGTCAACCTCGCCGCCCTCGCCGAACACCGGCACGGCGCCGGACGCGGCGCCCGCGACCTGCTGTGCGTGGCCACCGGACACCGGGGCGTCGGCGGCGCGCTCGTCCTCGACGGCCGTCTGCACACCGGCAGTTCGGGCCTCGCCCTGGAGGTCGGCCACCTTACCGTCAACCCCGAGGGCCGCCCCTGCCACTGCGGCAGCCGGGGCTGCCTCGACGTCGAGGCCGACCCGCTCGCCCTCCTCACCACCGCCGGACGCGACCCCGGCCCCGAGGGCTCCCTGCTCCAGCAGGCCAACGACCTGATCCGCGACGAGTACGGCGACCCCGTCGTCCGCACGGCCGCCGAGGCCCTCATCGACCGGCTCGGACTCGGTCTGGCGGGGCTGGTCAACATCCTCAACCCCGACCGGATCATCCTCGGCGGCCTGCACCGCACCCTCCTGGACGCCGACCCCGACCGGCTGCGCGCCGTCGTCGCCGACCGCAGCCTGTGGGGCCGGAGCGGAGGCGTCCCCATCCTCGCCTGCTCCCTCGACCACAACAGCCTCGCCGGGGCGGCCGAGTTGGCCTGGCAGCCGGTGCTCGACGACCCGCTGGCGGCGCTCGCCGAGGTCTGAACGGCGGCCGCAGTAGGTTGGCGTCATGACCGACACGATCACCGTGAGCGTCCTGGGCACCGGCATCATGGGCGCCGCCATGGCCCGCAACCTCGCCCGCGCCGGACACACCGTCCGCGCCTGGAACCGCACCCGCGCCAAGGCCGAACCGCTGGCCGCCGAGGGCATCGCGGTCGCCGCCACGCCCGCCGACGCGGTGCGCGACGCGGACGTGGTCCTGACCATGCTGTACGACGGCCCCGCCGCCCTCGATGTCCTGCGCGAGGCCGCACCGGCCCTGCGCCCGGGTGCCGTCTGGGCGCAGTCCACGACCGCCGGGATCGAGGCGGTCGCCGAGCTGGCCGACTTCGCCGCGGAGCACGGACTGGTGTTCTTCGACGCGCCGGTGCTGGGCACGCGCCGGCCCGCCGAGGACGGCCTGCTGACGGTCCTGGCGGCCGGCCCGCCCGCGCACCGGGACGCGGTGGCGCCCGTCTTCGACGCGGTCGGCGCCCGCACGGTGTGGACCGGTGAGGACGGCCGCGAGGGCAGCGCGACCCGGCTGAAGCTGGTGGCCAACAGTTGGGTCCTCGCGGCCACCGCCGCGGCCGGCGAGGTGCTCGCGCTGGCCCAGGCCCTGGGCGTCGACCCGGAGGCGTTCTTCGGCCTGATCGCCGGCGGCCCGCTGGACATGGGCTACCTGCGCGCCAAGACCGGCCTGGTGCTCGACGAACGCCTGACGCCCGCCCAGTTCGCCGTCACGACCGCCGCCAAGGACGCCCGGCTGATCGTAGAGGCGGGCCGCACCCACGGCGTCCGCCTCGACGTCGCATCCGCAACCGCCGCCCGCTTCGAACGAGCGGCCACCCAGGGCCACGGCGACGAGGACATGGCAGCCGCGTACTTCGCGAGCTTCGACGCTCCCGCCTGAGACGCGACGCTCGGCTACTCCCGGGGAGGGGACCCGCACGACCGCCGACCGTGGGCTGACCGGGCCCCGAGGCGGGCCCGCGACGACGGCGTCCGCCTCGGCGCGGTGGCTGGGGCACGCGGCCGTCCGGAGTGGGTGGCCGCCCCAGGACCCGCTACTCCCGGGAGGTACCCGCCGACCGCGGTCCGACCGGGGCCTCCTCCGCGAGAGTCCGTCGAGGCGGGCCGGGACCACGGCGGCCGTCCGGACGCGGCGGTTGGTGTCGTCGGCTGCCCGCAGCGGGCGGCCGCTCCAGGACCCCGCTACTCCCCGGGAGGTACCCGCACTGCCGCCGGTCGTACGACGACCCGGACCCCCTCCGCGCGAGACCGTCGAGGAAGCAAGGACGACCTCACGACCTCACCGAGGAGTTGACCGAGATGAACACCCTGGCGAACTGGGGCGACGGCGGTCCCGGACCGTGGATCCTGTTCCTCCCGCTGATCTGGGCGGCCGTCGTCGTCGGCGTCGTCACGCTGCTGCGCCGCACGGTGTGGCGCGGCCGGCGCGGCCCGTGGCGGGCGGCGGACCCGCGGCCCACCGGTGACTCGCCCCTCGCCGTCCTCGGCCGGCGCTTCGCGTCCGGCGAGATCGACGAGGACGAGTACTGGCGCCGGCTGTCCGTCCTGGAGGAGCAGTTCGGCCGGACGGCCGGGGGGAGCGGTACGGCGTGACGACCGCGCGCCCTGCCACCGTCCCGCCCGGTCACCGTCCCGCCCGCTCAGCCCACAGGGGCCGAGTGGGCGGGCGCGGGGGCGTGCACGTCCACGGAGACGACCTCCGGGAACCGGGCCGCGACCTGCTCCAGGGGCGTACGGCGCGGCGGACGCGCCACCCGCTCCGGCGGGGAGATCGCGGCGGGCAGCGTGAACCAGACGACCTTGCCGGACTCGCCGTCCGGCCGCGCGCCCCAGCTCTCGCTCACCGCGGCCACCATCGCGAGCCCGCGCCCGCAGGTGGCCAGCGCCTCCTCGTCCACGGCTCCCACCACGGGAAGCCGCGGATCGTGGTCCCGCACGGAGACCGTGAGCCGGTCGAGGAGCAGTTCCATCTCCACCACGCACAGCTTGTCGGGCTGGGCGTGCCGGTGGACGTTGGTCAACAGCTCCGTGACCCCGAGCGCCGCCCGGTCTATCAACGGATCCAGATGCCAGTAGCGCAACTGCGCCGATACGATTCTGCGGACCTGGCCGATCCGCGACGGCAGGGCATGGAGCTCCACCGCGCAGTGCCTGCTTGGGTTGCTGATCACGGCTGCGACTCCCCGACTGAGGTCCGGAAGAACACGGAGTTCGGATCGGAACGAGCAGAGCTGCTGCGCAACGCGGCCGCCTGCTGTCATGGCCGGCGGGCTGGTTCGCAGCGTTATCGCCGGTAAACCCAGAGTGACGTGAGAACAGCGTGACGCAGGGGATCCCGCGGCGCAACTCGCGCCGCGTCGGCGAGGGCCTCACGCCGCCTCACCGACGGCCCGCGGCCCTCCGCACGGCCTCGATGAAACGGCTCGCCGCAGGGGGTCCGGGCTCGCCCGGAGCCGGGTCGTGGTCACCCAGCGTGAGCAGATACCGGTTGCCGTTGAGGTCCGCGAGCGCCCGGTCCTCCGGGGCGAACCAGGGCCGGGAGGCGCGGACCGCCTGCACCGGCGCGCTGTCGATCTCACTGCCGTAGCTGGTCAGCAGCTCCACCCTGCCGTCGTTGATCCGCACCTGCCCGGCCCGGGTGAGCGAGCGCAGCCGCTTCCCGATCCGCACGCCCGTCGCCGTGAACTCCGGCTCCGCCATGCCTGTCCGCCCCCTTTCGCGCGATGGTGCGCCCTTCCGGGGCGGCACCGCGTAGGCCCCCCGCGCAGGCCCTTTCGCCCGGTCCGGGAGTTTCGCCCCGCGCGGTGCAGTCTGCCCCCGCCGGGCGTCGAGCACCAGTACACATGACGGCCGACCCCGTCCCGGGGGAGCACGCGTGTGAATGCGCCCCCCCACGCACCGCCCCCGCGCCCGGCCCGCACCCTCCACGCGTCCCCGGCCCCGGTCGGCCGGGCACCTCGCTCCCCAGCCTCCCCAGCCTCCCTTTGAGGCCCCCAAATATGTGTTTATGCAGGTGAGAAGCGGTGCCGAAGGTGCCTATGATCGATGGGCCGACCGCGCGACACCCCGTGCGCGCGCTGTGCGAAGGAGCCCCGCCGTGACCACCCCCCGCACCACCCGGACCGGTGCCACCCTCGACGTCGACCACAGCGACGCCGACTACCGCGACTGGCTGAAAGAGGCCGTCCGCAGGGTGCAGGCCGACGCCAACCGCTCGGCCGACACCCACCTGCTGCGCTTCCCCCTCCCGGACGCGTGGGGCATCGACCTGTACCTCAAGGACGAGTCGACCCACCCGACCGGCAGCCTCAAGCACCGCCTGGCCCGCTCCCTCTTCCTCTACGGCCTCTGCAACGGCTGGATCCGCCCCGACCGCCCGGTGATCGAGGCGTCCAGCGGCTCGACGGCCGTCTCCGAGGCGTACTTCGCCAAGCTGATCGGCGTGCCCTTCATCGCCGTCATGCCGCGCACCACGAGCCCCGAGAAGATCCGGCTGATCGAATTCCACGGCGGGCGCTGCCACTTCGTCGACGACTCCCGCACGATGTACGAGGAGTCCGCCCGGCTCGCCGCGGACACCGGCGGTCACTACATGGACCAGTTCACCTATGCCGAGCGGGCCACGGACTGGCGCGGCAACAACAACATCGCGGAGTCCATCTTCCGTCAGTTGGAGCGGGAGCGGTTCCCGGAGCCCGCGTGGATCGTCGCCACGGCCGGCACCGGCGGCACCTCGGCGACTCTCGCCCGCTACGTCCACTACACCCAGCGCGACACCCGCATCTGTGTCGCCGACCCCGAGAACTCCTGCTTCTTCGAGGGCTGGACCACCGGCGACCCGGACGTCACCTGCGACTGCGGTTCCCGGATCGAGGGCATCGGACGGCCCCGGATGGAGCCCAGCTTCGTGCCGGGCGCCGTCGACCGGATGATGAAGGTCCCCGACGCGGCCAGCGTCGCCGCCGTCCGCGCGCTGGAAGGGGCCATCGGCCGCAAGGCGGGCGGCTCGACCGGCACCGGCCTGTGGAGCGCCCTCAAGATCGTCGCCGAGATGGTCGCCGACGGCCGCCGGGGCAGCGTCGTCACCCTGCTCTGCGACCCCGGGGACCGTTACCTGGACAAGTACTACTCCGACGCCTGGCTGGCCGAACAGGGCCTGGACATCGGCCCGTACAGCGAGGCCATCGACTCCCTGCTGGCGACGGGCGTCTGGCCCGAATAGCCGCGACCCTCACGGCACGGTGGTGATGCGACCCTCACGGCACGGTGGTGATGCGACCCTCACGGCACGGTGGTGACGCGACCGTCACGGCACAGCGGTCAGCCGCCGGTCCAGCTTCGCCACCGCGCCCCGGAAGGAGCGCCCGAGGCCCGGCCCGGCCAGCCGCAGCCCCGCGCGGAACACCGCCGGGCCGTCCGCCGCGAACGTCCACCGCACCCGGGTCCCCGCACCGGCCGGTGTGAGCCGCCACTCCTCCACCAGGGCCCGGATCGCGGGCGCGTTGGTGACGTCCACCCGGTAGGCGTACAGCTCGTTCTCCTCGGCGGCGAGCACCGTCTCCTGGAAGCGGGTACCGCCCCGCAGCCGTACGTCCCTGCCCGTCCCGCCGTCCAGCGGCTGCGCGGAGGTCACCGCGGGGAACCACTCGGCCCAGCCGGGGACGTCGTGCGCCAGCGCCCGGAACACCCGCTCCGGGGAGGCGGACACCTCACGGGTGAACACCAGCCGTACGGGAGCGGTACCGGCGAAGTCGAGCCCTTCGGGACGCAGTCGGCGAGTCATGCGCACAACCTCCTCGTGCCCAGGTGGGGGAGAACGGGTGCGCCACCCTAACCGCCGGTCCGTCAGATGTCTGCACCCTCATCGGGCTCGCCCGCCACCACCAGCCGGCGCAGATGCTCGGCGATCTCCGCGCGCGCCGCGCCCGGCAGCCCGGCGTCCGTCACCAGTGTGTCGACCTGCTCCAGCTCGGCGAACGAACTCAGGCCCACCACACCCCACTTGGTGTGGTCGGCGACCACCACGACCCGGCGCGCCGACCGCACGAGACGGCGATTGGTCTCCGCCTCCGCCAGGTTGGGCGTCGACAGACCCGCCTCGGCGGATATCCCGTGCACGCCGAGGAACAGCAGATCGAAGTGGAGCGCCTTGATCGCCTGGTCGGCGACCGGCCCCACCAGCGAGTCGGACGGCGTGCGCACCCCGCCGGTCAGCACCACCGTGGCCGCGCCCTGCCGGGGGCCCGAGGTGCGCTGCGCGACATGGAAGACGTCCGCCACCCGCACCGAGTTGGTGACCACCGTCAGATCCGGCACGTCCACCAGCCGGTGCGCCAGCGCGAACGTCGTCGTACCGCCGGACAGGGCGATCGCGCTGCCCGGCGCGACCAGTTCGGCGGCGGCCCGCGCGATGTCCTCCTTGGCGGTCAGCTCCAGACCGGACTTCGCCTCGAACCCCGGCTCGTGGGTGCTGGCCTCCACGACCGGCACCGCGCCGCCGTGCACCTTCTCCAGCACACCCTGACGGGCCAGCGCGTCGAGATCGCGGCGCACCGTCATGTCCGACACGCCCAGCTTGCGGGTCAGCTCGTTGACACGGACGCCGCCCCGGCGCCGCACCTCGTCCAGGATCAGGGCGCGGCGCTGCTCCGCGAGGAGGTTCTGATTCTCGCTCACGTACGCTCCGGTCCTTTCCTCACACGTCCGACGGGCCCGCCCGGCCGCGGCGGCGACGGTGTTCTGCCTGGCCACGGTGCGCGGGCGTCCCATCCTCGCACGAGCGCGTCCGGCGCGTTCCCTCACCCCGTCGCGTGCATGCCAGTCCCGGCCGGGGGGTTGGACCCCGCAGCCCGGTCACCGGATCGGGCGCAACCGTCACCCGAACAGGAGGAGATTCGGTGACGAGGGGTGCGTATCGTGCCCGGAGGGACGATCCTGGTGCGCGCACGGACACATGTCGACGGCGTGTCACGGGGTCACGGGGGAAGTGCGAGCGGTGGAACGTTCCCGTCGGGGCGGAGCGGCCCTGGAACTGCTGGTGCACGGCGTGGGCGGGGCCACGCCCGAGAAGATGCTGAACGATCCGCGCACGGTCCGGGTCACCGGCGACGACACGGCGGCCGTCTACCGCCGCGCCGACGACGTCGACACCGACACCGGCGGTACGGCTTCGGCGACCGGCCCTCGGGACCGTCCCGTCCCCGAGGCGTACGTCTGGTCCAACCTCACCTCAGGGAACGGCACCCGTGCCCTGTGGCTGTTGCTGCTGCCGTTCATGGTGGTCAACCTGGCCCACTGGATGCGCCCCGCCGGCGCCGGACGCACGCGCGTGGTCCGCTGCTACGGACTGCTGGTGCGGCTGGCCGGGCTGAGTCTGACCGTGCTGCTGGTCGCCGCGGCCTGCGAGGTCGCCCTCGACCTCACCGCCTGGCAGTGCGCGGGTACGCGCGCGTGCGCCGAACGGCACTCCTGGCTGGGCTTCCTGTCGCCCGAGGTGTCCCGGGGCGGCTGGTGGAGCCCGCCCGGCCGCCGTCTCGCCCTGGCCGCCCTGGTCCCGGGCGCGCTGACCGGCCTGCTCTGGTACCTCTCCCACCGCACCTGGCGGGCGTACGAGTCGCAGGAGCCCCTCGACCGGACGCCCGAACCCGAGAACGGCCCCGCCCACACGGCCCTGAGCCGGCCCGGCTTCTGGTACGGCCGCCGCCTCGTCGCCCGGCTGCGCGCCGCCCACACCGCGGCCGCCCTGCTCACGGTGGCCGCGGCGGTCGGCACGGCGGCCGCCCGCGAGGACCGCCGGGCGGGCGGCCCCCTCGCGCTCGACGTGCTCGGCAGGTTCCTGGAGGCCACCCTGGTCTGCGGGGTGCTGGCCGTGATCTGGGTGGTCTGCCGCCGCGGCCGCAGCGAACGGCGCCTCGACCGCCGGGTGGACGCCCATCTGGTGCGCCGCCTCCCGCTGGCGGCCCTCGTCCTCCTCGCCCTCACGGTCGTGTACGCCGGCTGGTCCCGCCCGGGCTGGCGGTCCGAGGGGCGGCTGCCCGGGGACGCCACCTTCGGCGCGATCGCCCTCGTCCAGGGCGCGGTGGTCCTCGCCCTCGCCGCCGTCGCCCATGTGCTGCACCGGTCGGGAGGGGAGGCCGCTTCCGGCGGACGGTCGGCGCTGCGCGGCCTCGGCGGGCCCGCCGTCACCATGCTGGCGTGCGCCCTCGGCGGGGTGATGTCCGGCGGTGTCTCCCAGCGGGTCTCCGACTGGCTGGACGGCACCGGCACCTTCCTCGACGGCCCGCCGGTGGTGCTGACCTGGCAGGCGTCGGTCATCCCCGTCCTGCTCGTCGTGCTGCTGGCGCTGTGCGCGCTGCTCGGCCGGCGCACCGTGCGGCTGACCCGCGCCGAGCGCGCGGCCGTCGCCCGGGAGTACGGCGCCGACCCCGGCGACCCCGCCCGCACCGGCCGGATCGCCCGCGCCCGCGCCATGGCCACGCTCACCGACCGCGGCCCCCTCGTCGTCGGCGTCACCTCCGCCGCCACCCTGCTGCTGGGCGCCGGCGCGCTCGCCGGGGCCTTCGGCACGGGCCGGACACCGGTTCGGGCCACGGAGGACGCCCCCGCCTTCGTGCAGGGCGCCGCCCAGACCGCGCAGGCGCTCGGCTCCTGGCTGATCGGCCTCGGCTTCATACTGTTCGTCACCTGGGGCCGGCGCGCCTACAAGGACGCGGGCGCCCGGCGCACCATCGGCATCCTCTGGGACGTCGGCACGTTCTGGCCGCGCGCCGCCCACCCCTTCGCCCCGCCCTGCTACGCCGAACGCGCGGTGCCCGACCTCACCTGGCGGATGGCCACCTGGACCCGCGCCACCGGCGGACGCCTGGTGATCTCCGGACACTCGCAGGGCAGCGTCCTCGCGGCCGCCGCCTCCTGGCAGTTGCGCCCCTCCGACCGCGGCCGCGTCGCCCTGCTCACCTACGGCTCCCCGATCGAGCGCCTCTACGGCCGCTGGTTCCCGGCCCACTTCGGACCCGACGCGCTCGCCGCCCTGCACCGGGACATCGACTGCTGGCGCAATCTGTACCGGCGCACCGACCCCATCGGCGGCCCGGTACGGCTGTCCGGCGACGACTGCGGCCCCGAGGTCGACCACGAGCCCCTCGCCGACCCGCTGGCGTACGGCCGTACCGAGGACCACCCGCTGCCCGGGCCCGTCCTCGGCCACTCCGACTACCAGGCGGACCCGGCCTTCGCCCGCGAACGCGAACGACTGCTGGCCCGTCTGCACCCGGAGGTCCCGGCACCCCGCACCGTGCAGGAGGCCGGGGATCCTCCCTAGGGAAGCTCGGGCAGATCCTCCGGGTACAGCAGCGTCAGATCGTCGGTGGAGGGGTCCGCGACCTGGGCGACCCGGCCCGCGTGCCGTTCCACCATCGCCTCGAACGTCTGCCGCGCGGTACGGCCGTTGCCGAAGGCGGGACCCTTGGGGAACTCGGTGAAGTGCTTCAGCAGGGCCTCGGTGGTGCCCGGCGCGAGCCGGTACTCGTGCTCCTCGGCCTGCTGCTCCACGATCCTCAGCAGCTCCCCGGGGCCGTAGTCGCCGAAGGTGATGGTCCGTGAGAAACGGGACGCCACCCCGGGGTTGACCGACAGGAACCGCTCCATCTCGGCCGTGTAGCCCGCGACGATCACCACCACCGCGTCCCGGTGGTCCTCCATCAGCTTCACCAGGGTGTCGATGGCCTCCTTGCCGAAGTCCCGCCCCGCGTCCTCCGGCGAGAGCGCGTACGCCTCGTCGATGAACAGGACACCGCCGTGCGCCCGCTGGAACGCCTCCTGGGTGCGGATCGCCGTGGAGCCGATGTGCTCGCCGACCAGATCGACCCGGGACACCTCGACGAGATGCCCCTTCTCCAGCACGCCCAGCGCGGCGAGGATCTCGCCGTAGAGCCGGGCGACGGTCGTCTTGCCGGTGCCGGGGGAGCCGGTGAACACCAGATGCCGTTTGACCGAGGCCGCCTTGAGGCCGGCCCGCTGCCGGCGCCGGCCCACCTCGATCATGTCGGTGAGCGCCCGCACCTCGCGCTTGACGCTCTCCAGGCCCACCAGCGCGTCGAGTTCACCCATCACGTCCTTGGAGTCCCGGACCGGCTCCTCCGGCCGGACCTCGGGCGCGGCGGCCGGCGGCTCCTCGGGCACGGTCGGCCGCTGCCCGGGCAGCGCGCCCAGCAGCGGCGCCGACGGCAGACCGCTGCTCTGGAGGACCGTCTCCCGCGCGGCGGGCCGCACCCCGACGCTCTCGTCGCTCGCGCAGTCCTCGGCCACGGGCCCCGAACCGGGCGCCGCGTCCGCGAACTCGTAGCCCCCGCGGGCGCAGCGCTCCGTACGGCAGCGGCGCAGGGTCGTGCGGCAGCCGTCTATCACGTGGAAGCCGTAGCCGCCGCTGTCGGTCACCCGGCAGCCCAGGAAGGTGCCGCGGCCGCCCGCCGACACATAGAAGCCGGCCTCGGCGGGGGAGTCGACCGTGCAGCGCTCGACGGTGGGGTCGGCGCCCTTGGTGACGATCACACCGGTCTGGACGCCCTCCACCGTGCAGTTGTTGAGGGTGCCGCCGCTGCCGTGGTCGCGGAACCAGGCGCCCGTCGCCGCGTCCTTGATCCGGCAGTCGTCGAGCTGGGCGGTCGCGCCGTCGCTCACCGACACCGCCGTGTTGCGCACCTGGGACAGATCGCTGTCGACGACGTCCGCGCGCGAACCCCGGTCGAGGACGAACAGCGCGTCCGGTACGTCGTGCACCCGGCAGGCGTCCAGGACGGCGGTCGCGCCGTCACTGACCCAGACGGCCGGGTAGTCGCCGGTGCTGTCGAAGATCTCGCACTGGTTGGCGTCCACGCGCGTGCCCGGGTCCCACACCGACAGTCCGTTGCGCCCGAACTGACGCACCGTGGTGCGGGTCAGCGTCAGCACGGAACGGGACCGCAGGTCGACCGCGTTCTCCGGGATGTCGTGGATGCGGCAGTCGGCCAGGGTGAGCACGGCGTCCGTGTCGAGCGTGACCCCGTCGGCCGTGGTGCGGTGCACCTCGCAGTCCGTGAGGTGCGCGCTGGCCCGGGCGGTGATCTGCACGCCGTTGCCCCGCACCTCGTAGATCTCGCAGCCGACCGCCTCCAGCGCGGAGTTGTCACCGGTGGCGCTCAGACCGCTGCCCGAGGTGTGATGCACACGGCAGCGCTCGAGACGCGGGTGCGCGCCCCCGGTCACGGCCACGCCGGCCTGTCCGGCCGCGACGACCTCGCACTCCTCGAAGACGCCGCCGCCTCCGTCGGCCACGGCGATGCCGATGCCCGCCGGGTTGTCCACGGTGCAGCGCCTGACCGTCGGCCGCGCGCGGCCGCGCACCTCGACACCGGCCGCCGAGCGGGTGACGATCCGCAGGTCGAGCAGTTCGGGCGTGCCCTCCTCGACGAGCACCGCGGGCGCCGCCGCGTCCTGGCCCTCCACATGCAGGTCCTGCACCACCGCCGAGGCGCGCACGGTCAGCGGCACCCCGTCGACGGGCGCGATCCGCACCGAACCGGGCAGGCCCTCGGGGCCGCGCAGGGTCACCGACCGCTGCACCACGAGGTTCTCCCGGTAGGTTCCGGGAGCGATGGTGAGGACGTCGCCCTCGGCCGCGGCCTCCAGGGCGGCGGCGAGCGATGCGTACTCACCCGTGCGGCGCCGCCACCTCGACGTGCCGGTGTGCGTCACCTGGACCGTGCCCTGTGCCATGGCGTTGATGTGCCCCCACCTCGTCGTACGCGGGTTGATGCCGCATCGTGCGGCCGGTCCACCGTAGCGTGCGGACCGGCGCTGGGTTGACCTAAGACGCCAGGCTGTCAGCAGCCGGTACCGGTACGGCCCCAGTCCGGACCCGCTCGGTCCCATGCCTGGTCCCAGCGTGCGTACCGGCGCCGGACGAGCTGCCAGACGATCAGACGGCGGGCGCACTCGACCGCGGCGACGGTGATCAGGACGGCGCCGAAGCCCGCCAGCACCGCGTGTGTCGTGGCCGTGGCGGAGTCCAGCGGGCGGGCCACCAGGGAGCCGTGGTCGTCCGTCCATATCGCGAAGTGATCGCCCTGATGGGGGGTTCTGATGTTCGCCAGCACCGCGCCGTGTCGCGCGGTGCCGTCGGGGGCGGTCCAGTCGGCGACGACCCGGCTGAGCGAGTTCCGCCCGGAGGCGGCCTCAGGGTCGGCCTCCAGGGGCGCGCGGGTCACCTCTTTCACCACGGTCGCCGTGACCACATGGCGGGAGCGGTGCTGTTCGCGGACCGAGTCCTGGAGGGCCTCCTGAGCGAGGGTGCCGACGACCGAGCCCATGACGGGGGCGGCGAGCAGGATCAGCAGCAGCGCCGACAGCGCCACCCACGCCTCGACCAGATCCGTCGTCCGGCGCAGCGGGTTGTTCCGCCAGCGCCAGAGGCCGCCCATCGCTCGCACCTGTCCCCGTCCCCCTTCCCGCTACGCCCAACGCTCCGGCACCCGGCGGCGGTTCCCGCGCGGCGGGCCCCGGCCCGACATCGGCCGGATCCGTTCGGTGGTACGGCCGCCCGCCGCTCAACGGCTCAACGGGCATGGGGTCGGAGAGGTCATGGGGGCGTGGAGTCAAGTGGTCAGGTGGCGACGCGGACGGCGTCGCCGACCCGGATCGTGCCGCGGTTCAGGGGCACCAGGTTCTGGCCGAAGACCAGCTTGCCGCTGATCCGGCGGTGCCGGCCCAGGGAGTGCAGGGGCTCCTTGCCGCGGGCCGCGGTGCCCTGGTCGGTGGTGGTCACGACGCACCGCCCGCACATCTTGGCGACCCGGAAGGCGACCTCGCCGATCTCGACGCGCGTCCAGTCGTCCTCGGCCCACGGCTCGGTGCCGTCCACGACCACGTTCGGCCGGAAACGGTTCATCGGCAGCGGGCCCTCACCGGCGTGGTCACCGGCGGCGATCAGGGAGTTGAGCGCGTCCAGGGAGGCGGCGGAGACGGCCAGCAGCGGATAGCCGTCCGCGAAGGAGACGGTCTCGCCGGGCCGCGCGTACTCCGGGTCGACCGGCCGGCGGGTCGCGGGATCGTCCAGGTGCAGCAGCCGGACCTCGGCCCCCAGATAGGTGCTGCACCAGGCGTCCGCGCCCTCGCCGGCCGGGACTCCCTCCACCTTGTCCCGGAAGATCTCCATCGAGACCGTGTCCCCCGGCTCCGGCACCGGCACGGTCAGCGGTTCGAGGCCGGGCGCGGACAACCGAAGGCCGCCGTCGGGCAGCAGCTCGGCGGCGGCCAGCGCGAGGCGCGGCTGTTGGCGTTGTGTGACGACCCTTCCCCCGTCGTCGATCAGTGCCCAGCGTCGGTCTCCGGCCGGCCCCCAGGGCTCCACGACGACCTCCCGGAGCGACTGCCCCCGGAACGCCTTGACCGGATGGATGTGGATCGACAGCAGTTGCGCGTGGCCCATGGCGTCATCCTGCCAGGCGGCAGGGACGACCCCCGGGCGGCTCAGTAACCGCGGTACTGCTGGTTGTTGTTGTACGGATCCTGGTACTGCGGCTGGACGGGCCGGGGAGCCGCGGGGCGCATCGCCTCGTAGCCCATGGGGGCCGCCGGACGGGGCTGCTGCGGCTGCGGGGCCTGATAGCCGCGCGGGGCCTGCTGCGGGATGTAGGCGGCGGGCGCCTGCTGGAGCGGCGCGGGCTGCTGCGCCTGGGGATATCCGTAGCCGTAGGACGGCTGGGACGGGGCCGCCGGGAGGGCGGGCAGTGCCGACGGCAGCGCGGGCAGATGACTGCTCATACCCGTGTCGTACGCGGCGGGGACCCGGATCGGGGCGATCTGCGGGGTGCCCCGCTCGGCCACGAGCGAGTCGTAGATCGGAGTGTCCGGAAAAGCGGAGTAGTAACCGCCATAAGTGGAGCGGGGGGAGGTCATGGCCATAAGTTAAGCCCACGATGTGCTGGTTGGGGAGACCGATAAGAGGGTTGTTTTCCGTGTCCGGGGTGACCCCGGATCCCCAATGCGAGCGAACATGGGGAAAAGGGGCGGCGAACAGCGCTCTGATCATGTAAAAGCCGAGTTCCGGGGCGGTTACCCGGGGATCGGAGCAGACCGGTCCCGTCCCCCGGATGGGCGTGCGCGGTCCCTCGCAATAGGTTGAGCGGGTAGAGAACCCGACAACCGCCGGGACGGGTGGCCCGGTGCAGACACGCGAGGGGGCGGACATGTCAATGTCAAAGGGGGCCAATGTTCCGGTGCCCACGACGGCACTGCGGGTGGAGCTGGGCCGGCGCGCCGGCCCGGGAGTGCCCGACGTGGACGCCTCGGCACTGCTCCTGGTGTCCGGGAAGGTGCGCTCGGACGCCGACTTCGTCTTCTACAACCAGCCGTCCCACTCCTCCGGCGCGGTCCGGCACGAGGGCAAGCGGGACGCCGCGGGCCGGGTGACCGACACCCTGCTCGTCGACCTCGCGCGCGTGGAGCCCGCGATCGAGACCGTCGTCCTGGCCGCGTCCGCCGACGGCGGCACCTTCGCCCAGGTGCCCGACCTCTACATCGAGGTCCGCGACGCCGCCCAGGGCACGGTCGTCGCCCGCTTCGACTCCACCGGCGCCACGGTCGAGACCGCCTTCGTGCTGGGGGAGTTCTACCGCCGCCAGGGCGCCTGGAAGTTCCGGGCCGTCGGACAGGGCTACGGCAGCGGCCTGGAGGGCCTCGCCACGGACTTCGGCATCACGGTCGACGAACCCCAGCACGCGGCACCGCAGCAGACCCCCGCCCCGCCGCCCCAGCCCCCGGTGACACCCCAGCCCCCGGCCTGGCCGCAGCCCGCCGCCCCCGCACCGACGCCCGCGCCCCAGCAGCCCACGATGCCCGCGTTCCCCGTCACCGTCCCCCCGCCGCACCACACGCCCCCGCCGC
This sequence comes from Streptomyces sp. CAI-85, assembly GCF_013363615.1. Taxonomy (NCBI): domain Bacteria; kingdom Bacillati; phylum Actinomycetota; class Actinomycetes; order Kitasatosporales; family Streptomycetaceae; genus Streptomyces; species Streptomyces sp. CAI-85. The sequence continues at coordinate 293,642 of NZ_JAANNX010000003.1, forward strand.
CGCCTCCGCCCCCGGCGCCGCCCGGCGCGCCGGTCCGGCTGACCAAGGTGACGCTCACCAAGTCGTCCCCGTCGGTCTCCCTCACCAAGCAGGGCGGCACCTCCGGCGCCATGCGCGTGAACCTCAACTGGGAGGTGCGCAAGCAGTTCTCCGGGTGGGGCAGCAAGCGCGGCCGCGCGGTCGCCCTGCACAACGACCTCGACCTCGACCTGTGCGCCCTGTTCGAGCTGGCCGACGGCCGCAAGGGTGTCGTCCAGGCCCTCGGCAACGCCTTCGGCGCCCTGCACCAGCCGCCGTACATCCATCTCGACGGCGACGACCGCACCGGGGCGGTGTCGAGCGGTGAGAACCTCACCGTCAACCTCGACCACCGCGACGACTTCCGGCGCATCCTCGTCTTCGTGACCGTCTACGAGGGCGCCCGCTCCTTCGCCGACCTGCACGCCACGGTCACGCTGCACCCGCAGTTCGGCGCCCCGATCGAGTTCTCCCTCGACGAGTGCACCGTGCCCTCCACCGTGTGCGCGCTCGCGCTGATCACCAACACCGGCGGCGACCTCGTCGTCCAGCGCGAGGCCCGCTATCTGGTGCCCGAGCGCGGGGTCAGCCCCCAGCGGACCGTGGACTACGCCTACGGCTGGGGGATGAACTGGACCCCCGGGCGCAAATAGCCCCCGCCCGCATCGGTACCTCTGCTCAGCTCTCCTCGGTGAGGGCGTCCGGACGCGCGTAGGTGCGGCCCTTCCAGGCCGCACCCCGCCCGCGGTAGTGCAGCACCGCCGAGTCCACCGTCATCAAGAGATAGAGGAACGCGGTGAACGGCAGCAGCGGGGCGAGCCACGGCGGCTGCCGGTAGTGGCGGAGCATCGGCAGATACGTCCCGCTCATCACCAGCCACGCCAGCGCGCCGAGCACCGCCGCCGCCGTATCGCCGGAGACCAGTCCCGCCACGACGGCGACCGGCGGGACCAGATACACCAGCGCGAGTCCGGCGACCGTGCCGGCCAGCAGCAGCGGGCTGTGCCGGAGCTGGGCGTAGGCGCTGCGCGCGACCATCCGCCACAGGTCGCGCAGCCGGGGATAGGGACGCACGCTGTCCACCCGGTCGGCGAGACCCAGCCAGATGTGCCCGCCGCCGCCCTTCACCGCCCGGGCCAGCGCCACGTCGTCGATCACGGCATGCCGGATCGCGTCCGGGATCCGCGCCCGCTCCGCCGCATCCGCCCGCAGCAGGACGCATCCGCCCGCCGCGGCCGCCGTACGCGTGCCGCGCCGTCCGATCCGGCGGAACGGATAGAGCTGAGCGAAGAAGTAGACGAAGGCCGGTACGACCAGCCGCTCCCAGCCGCTTTCGACCCGCAGCCGCGCCATCTGGGAGACGGCGTCGAAGCCGCCGGTGCGCGCCGCCGCCACCAGCGCGCGCAGACTGTCCGGCGCGTGCGCGATGTCGGCGTCGGTCAGCAGCAGGTACTCGGGCTCACGCGCGCGTGCCAGGGCGATGCCGTGCCGTACCGCCCACAGCTTCCCCGTCCAGCCCGCGGGCGGTTCCCCCGGTGAGGTCACGGTGAGCGGCAGCCCGCCGGTCCGCTCCGCGAGGGCGCGGGCCAGGTCGCCGGTGCCGTCCGTGCTGCCGTCGTCGACGAGGAAGACCTCCGCCCGCCCCGGATATTCCTGCGCGAGCAGCGACGGCAGACTGGCGGGCAGCATCTCGGCCTCGTCGCGCGCGGGGACCACCACACAGACCGGCGGCCACTCCTCGGGGTCCCGGCGGGGCGGCAGCCGGACGTCGGTACGCCAGAAGAAGCCCTGACAGAGCAACAGCCACAGCCAGGCCGCCAGCGACGGGGCGGAGATCCACACGAGGGCGCTCACCCCGCGCAGTCTGCCCCACCCCGGCGGGCGGCAGGGGCACATCGTCTATGGTGGCCGGGTGAAGATCGCGCTCATGGACTCAGGAATCGGGCTGCTGGCGGCCACCGCCGCGGTACGGCGTCTGCGGCCCGACGCCGATCTCGTGCTCTCCCTCGACCCCGCGGGCATGCCCTGGGGCCCGCGCACCCCCGAGGACCTCACCGGCCGCGCCCTGGCCGTCGCCGAGGCCGCCGCCGCGTACCGTCCGGACGCCCTGATCATCGGCTGCAACACCGCGACCGTGCACGCGCTGCCCGCCCTGCGGACCCGCCTGGAACCGGACGTCCCCGTCATCGGCACCGTCCCCGCGATCAAACCGGCCGCGGCCGGCGGCGGGCCCGTCGCCATCTGGGCGACCCCCGCCACCACCGGCAGCCCCTACCAGCGCGGGCTCATCGACGACTTCGCCGCCGGTGTCGACGTCACCGAGGTGCCCTGCTGGGGCCTGGCCGAAGCCGTCGAACACGCGGACGAGCCGGCGATCGCCGGTGCCGTCGCCGCGGCCGCCGCCCTCACCCCCGACGAGGTGACGACCGTCGTCCTGGGCTGCACCCACTACGAACTCGTCGCCGACCGCATCCGCGCCGCCCTCCACCACCCCGGCCGGCCGCCGCTCGTGCTGCACGGCTCGGCCGGTGCCGTGGCCGCGCAGGCACTGCGCCGCATCGGCTCGCACCCCGCGCCCGAGGCCCCGGCCACCGGCAGCGTGACGGTGCTGCTGAACGGCCGCGAGTCCGCCCTGCCGGCGGCCGCGCTGACGTACGCCGAGGGCCGGCTGCTCCAGGCGGTCACCCCCGCCCAGTGACCGGGCGGGGCCGAGCGTGACGGGATCCGGCCGTCCGCACCCCCGGCCGGCCCAGTGACCCTGTGCGACGCGCTACCCGCGCAGCGAAACCTGAGTAATCTCATAAACATGAGGGACCACCCCCACGGCGGGGACACCCCGCACCCCGATGTCTGGACCGGCCGCGCCACCAACCGGCTCCAGTGGGCGCTCGCGCTGGTCGGTGCCGCGTGTGTGGCACTCGGGATCCTGCTGGCCGTCGACTCCGCCTGGACGTCCGGCAGCGCCCCGCTCGTCATGTCCGTCGTCGGCTGCATCGCCGCCGGGCTCCTGGTCCTCTTCGGCACCCTCGCCTTCGTCCATGTCGACCTCAGACTCGACAAGGAGTCCGTCGAGGTGCGCTGCGGCCACATCGGGCTGCCGCGCCGCCGCATCCCGCTGTCCCATGTCGCCGGCGCCGAGTTCGAACCGCTCGTCACCCCGCGCCACTGGGGCGGCTGGGGCTACCGCTGGCGCCCGGAGAAGGGCACCGCCGTCGTCGTACGGCGCGGCGAGGGCGTCGTGCTGCGCCTGTGGGACGGACACACCTTCACGATCACCGTGGACGACGCCGAGGCCGCCGTGGTCGCCATCAAGGCGCGGCTGCGGACCGGGACGGGCACGGGGACCGGCACGGAGACGTCACCGGGGGCCGCGCGCTGACCCCTACGGGACGCGCGGGGCGGGCACCGGTGGTGACACGGGTGGCGGTACGGCGGTGAGGGGGCGGGCCGTCGCCAGGCCCGCCAGGAGACCCGCGCCGACCGACACCGTGGTGAAGCTCAGCGCGTTGCCGACCGCGGCCAGTGCCGCGAGCGCGGTGAGCGTGGCGGCCGTGGTGAGGACGACCGGCGTGGGGCGCGGCGCCCGCCAGAGCGCGAACAGCACCCAGCAGAAGGCCGCCGCGAGCAGCAGCACCCCGACGACACCCTGCTCCGCCGCCAACTGGAGCGGCGCCGAGTGCGGCTTGCCGTCGGACAGCGGGGACTGCGCCGCCGTCGCGCTCAGCTCCCCGAAACGGCCCGGACCCACGCCCAGGCCCGTGTCCCCGTGCGCCAGGGTCAGCGCGTCGCGCCACAGGTCGACCCGGCGCGCGGTCAGCTCGTCCTCCAGCGCCCCGGTGAGCCCTGCGGGCAGGGCCCTCCCGGCGACCGCCCAGGTCAGGCCCGTCACCAGCGCCGCCGACAGGGCGAGGCCCACGAGGACGGGCCCGCGCCGCCGGGACTGCCCCACGGCCACCGAGCACAGCAGCACGGCACCGCACAGGACGACGGCGGTGGTCGCACCCCGGGCGGCGGCCCAGAACACGATCCCTGCGGCCAGCAGCCGCAGCAGGTGCCGTAGCGCGGGGACGGGCGTGGCCCAGGCGGCGCAGCACGCGGCGCCGGCCGACAGGGTGAGCACCGCCGCCGTCGCGCCCGCGTGTCCCAGCGGGGAGGCGAACTCGGGACCGGGGGAGAGCCGGGGCAGCGCGACGGTCAGGGCGACCCCGGCCAGCGCGGCGGCCGCCGGGGTGGCGACGGGCAGCAGGACGCCGAGGATCCGTCCGGCGGCGTACCCGGCGGTCACGGCCAGCACGGCGAGCAGCACACCCTCGGGGCGTCCGTCGTGCACGGCCGCGGTGACCAGCGACCAGGCGGCGCAGGCGCCGAGCACCGCGACGCCCGCCGCGTCGGAGACGCTGCGTCTCTCTCCGTCGGCGCCCGCGCCGGGCACCGGCACCGTTCTCGTGGAACCCGTGGACCCCACCGTCCCCCCGAACCCGATCGCCCCCGGCCTGGACCGCCGTCTGCCGACGGACCCCGGACGCGTGTGCGAGAGAGGTCCAGGCACACCGTAACGGCTGATGGGCGGTTTGGGGACGCGTCGGATCGCGCTCCGGGCGGGCGTGGTCACCGTGCGGACCGTGCTGTCGGCCCGGCGGCGACCCGCCGTACACTCCCCGAGTGACCGTCACCGCAACTTCCGTGGACCGGCCGGACCGGCTGGAGCCCCAGGCCGCGCCGGTGTCGCGCGGCGCCAGGCTCCTGCGCCGCCTCCTCCCGGCCGCCGCAGCGGCACTCTTCGGAGTGCTGCTCTACGTCAGCTTCCCGCCGCGCACCCTGTGGTGGCTGGCCCTGCCGGCCTTCGCCGGCTTCGGCTGGGTCCTGCGCGGCCGAAGCTGGAAGGCGGCCCTCGGACTCGGCTACCTCTTCGGGCTCGGCTTCCTGCTGCCGCTGCTGGTGTGGACGGGCGTCGAGGTCGGCCCCGGCCCCTGGCTCGCCCTGGTGGCGATCGAGGCGGTCTTCGTCGCCCTGGTCGGCGTCGGGATCGCCGCGGTGTCGAAGCTGCCCGGCCGGCCCGTGTGGGCGGCCGCCCTCTGGATCGCGGGTGAGGCGGCACGCGCGCGTGCCCCCTTCAACGGCTTCCCCTGGGGCAAGATCGCCTTCGGCCAGGCGGACGGCGTGTTCCTGCCGCTCGCCGCGGTGGGCGGCACGCCCGTCCTGGGCTTCGCGGTCGTCCTCGGCGGGTTCGGACTCGGTGAGCTGATCCGGCTCGGCGTGGAGCGGCGGCGCACCGGTGAGATCCGGCGGCCGGCCGCGGTCGTCGCGCTGCTCAGCCTGGCCCTGCCCTTCGCGGGCGCCCTCGCCGCGCGCACCCTGGTGAGCGACACGGCGGAGGACGGCACCGCCACGGTCGCCGTCATCCAGGGCAACGTGCCGCGGCTCGGCCTGGACTTCAACTCCCAGCGCCGCGCCGTCCTCGACTACCACGCGCGCGAGACGGAGCGGCTGGCCGCCGAGGTCAAGGCCGGGAAGGTGGCTCAGCCCGACTTCGTGCTGTGGCCGGAGAACTCCTCCGACATCGACCCCTTCGCCTACGCCGACGCGGCCGAGGTCATCGACAAGGCGGCCAAGGCGATCGGCGCGCCCATCTCGGTCGGCGGCGTCGTCGAACGGGACGGCAAGCTCTACAACGAGCAGATCCTGTGGGACCCGGTGAAGGGCCCCACCCAGACCTACGACAAGCGGCAGATCCAGCCGTTCGGCGAGTACCTGCCGCTGCGGTCGCTGATCGGCGCGATCAACAGCGAGTGGACGGCGATGGTCCGGCAGGACTTCAGCCGGGGCACCAAGCCGGGTGTCTTCACCATGGACGGCGCGAAGGTCGGCCTGGTCACCTGCTACGAGGCCGCGTTCGACTGGGCCGTGCGCTCCGAGGTCACCGACGGTGCCCAGCTCATCTCCGTCCCCAGCAACAACGCGACCTTCGACCGCAGCGAGATGACCTACCAGCAGCTCGCCATGTCCCGGGTCCGCGCGGTCGAACACAGCCGCACGGTGACCGTCCCGGTGACCAGCGGCGTCAGCGCGATCATCATGCCGGACGGCCGCATCACCCAGAAGACCGGCATGTTCGTGGCCGACTCCCTGGTCCAGAAGATCCCCCTCCGCTCGACGGAGACCCCGGCGACAAAGCTCGGAATCCTGCCGGAGATCGCCCTGCTGGCCGTGGCGGCGGGGGGCCTGGGCTGGGCGATCACGGCGGCGGTACGGGGACGCCGGGGGACAGCGGTTCAGTAGCCCCCTTGGCGGGCACCGGCGGCCGACGGCAGCCCGTCCACGGCCGCCCGGCACCCGAGCGGACCGTTAGGGTCGGTGTATGCCTACTCCTGACTTCATCACCGAGATTCGGGCCTCCGCCGGTCATCAGTTGTTGTGGCTGCCCGGTGTGAGTGCCGTCGTGGTCGACGGGGCGGGGCGGGTGTTGCTGGGGAAGCGGGCCGACAATCTCGAGTGGTGTGTGATCTCGGGGATCCCCGATCCCGGTGAGCAGCCCGCGGACTGTGCCGTGCGGGAGGTGTACGAGGAGACCGGCGTGCGCTGTGTCCCCGAGCGCATCGCGCTGATCCGCTCGGGCAGGCGCGTCGAGTACCCCAACGGCGACCGGTGCCAGTTCATGGACGTCACGTTCCGCTGCCGCGCCGTTGGCGGAGAGGCGCGGGTCAACGACGACGAGTCGGTCGAGGTCGGCTGGTTCTCCGTGGACGCCCTGCCGCCGATGCGAGAACGCCAGGTGTTCCGGATCAAGCAGGCCCTGTCCGACGAACCCACCTGGTTCGAGACGACCGAGCCTGAAGTCTGAGAACCAGGCCGAGCAGTGCCGCGCAGGAGAGTGGGCGCGGGAACTGTTCCAGGTACGCCCCCTAACCCCGGCGCCCCGGCCGACTGCGACACTACGGGCGTGCTGTTGGCGTGGATCGCGGCGGCCCTGCGGATCCGGGTCCGTGCGCTGGGCTTCACTGGGGTCGCCACCTTCTACGTGTGGCATGACGAACAGGCCGGTCAACTCCGTTGTTCTGTCGGGTCGGTGACCGCTCGGGAGCTGCCGTTCCGGAACCACTACGTGCCGTCGCGCGAGCTGGAGCCGGTCGTCGCGGGGTTCCTGGACGCCGACGGCCCCGGTCATCCGTCCCTGCGCGTGTGGGTCGCCGACGTCGGTGGTGTCGCGTACTGACAGGCCGAACGGCCCTGTTCCGTACGGCACTTCACAGAATTCCCACACCAACCCCTGCGCACTTCAAACTTCAATCGCTACGCTCGTCGCCACCCATCCCGAGGCCGGCAGGAGACGTGTGTGCGTGACGGCGAAGTAGTGGTGATCGGCGGCGGATACGCGGGGGTGAGGCTGGCCAGGCGGCTGGACGCGGTCGCGCGGGTCACCGTCGTGGACCGCAAGGACGTCTTCTTCCACCGGGTCGCCGCCCTGCGGGCCGGAGTGCGCCCCGAGTGGTCGGCGACCCCCTTCATCCCCTACGACCGGCTGCTGCGCAACGGCCGTGTCGTGGTGGGCAAGGCGCTGCGCATCGACACCGAGCGGCGCGAGGTCGTCCTTGCGACGGGGGAGCAACTGCCGTACGACGTCGTGGTGATCGCCACCGGCGCCGACTATCCCGAGCCGGCCCGGTTCAGCGGTGCGACCACCGCGGAGGCGATGAAGTCGTTCGCCTCGCATCAGCGCAAGGTCGCCACCGCCGAGCATGTGCTTGTGGTCGGCGGCGGACCCTCCGGCGTCGAACTCGGCGCCGAGATAAGGCTCGCGAGGCCCGACGCCCGGGTCACCCTCGCGCACGCCGGACCCGCGCTGCTCAACACCACCGGCAGCGAGCGGGCCGGACGCCGGGCGCTGGCCTGGCTGGAGTCCCATGACGTGGAGGTCAGGCTCGACGCGTTCATGTCCCCCGGCAACGACTTCGGCACCTATCGCGACGCGCACGGCGGCCTCGTCCACGCCGACCTCTCCTTCTGGGCGACCGGCACCACCCCCAACACGCTCTGGCTGAGGCTCGCCGGGCTCGGCGGCTGGCTGAACGCGGCCGGACACGTCAAGGTCGACCCCGCGCTCCGGGTCGACGGCCGGCCGGACGTGTACGCGGTCGGCGACGTCAACGACGCCACCGCCCTCAAGATCACCCCCGCCGCGCACGCCCAGGCCGACCTCGCCGCCCACAACATCCGCGCCCAGCTACGGGGCACACTCCGGCACCGCAGGGAGCCCCGCCGCTACCGCCCCGCCGAGCGCACCCCGATCATCGTGCCCTTCGGCCAGTCCGACGGACTGACCGTGCTGCCGGTGCCGGGCGGCGACACCGCCGTCCTCGGCGGCCGCACCGCCGTCCTGGCGAAGGCCCGCACGCTCATGACGCCGTACATGCGACGGCAGCTCGGCTACACCGCGGCCTGAGCGAGCCGGCCTCAGCGAGCCGGCCCCTGTGACATCCCCCACCTGCTCTTGCCTCGGCAGGTAAGGGTTACCTACGTTCGGTCGCATGTCCTCCCATGGCCCCACCTTCCCCACCGAACCGTTCGGCTTCGACGTGGATCTGAGCGCGCACGAACTGCTCCGGCGGGCGCATGTCCTGGACGCCCTCGGCCCCGACTGGGACCCCGGCGAGGCCCTGCGCGGCGAGCAGCAGGCGTACGCCCTGCTGTACTCCGGCCTCGACGCCGACCAGCAGCGGCTCCACGACGAGCTGGTCGCGGCCGGTGTGCTGCCCCCGCGAGGGGACGACGGCCATGCTGCCGCTTGACCCGCAGGCCGACATCGGCCGCCGCGCCTGGGTGGCCTGCCCGAACTGCGACGACCGGCAGGGCTGCGACCCGTGCGCCGCGGGCCGTAGCTGCTCCACGCACTGGCGCTACCTCCTCTCCAACACCGGCAGCCTGCTGCACCTCCAGTGCCCGTCCTGCACCCACATCTGGACCCACGAGACCCACTTCGGCGCCACCCGCACCTTCTGGCAGCGCCTGACCACGGGCCTGCGCCCGCCGGGGTGACGACGCTCCGATGAGCCCGGACGGCCGAGTCCTCCGCGCTTTCGGATGACCCCGCCGTCTGTCTCCGGGGGCGGCGCCCCGCCGCGGTCGAGGATCTCAGGCGGCCGGGGTGTCCCGGCAGGTCCTTCGCCCGGACGGGGTCGTCGTGCGGATTCTGCTCGTCGCCAGTGCGTTCAACAGCCTCACCCAGCGCGTCCACGCCGAACTGCGCGACCGCGGTCATGCCGTGGCCGTGGAACTCGCCCTGGCGGAAGGGGCGTTGACGCAGGCCGTGCGCCGGCACGATCCGCAGCTCGTCATCGCGCCGATGCTGCGTACGGCGATCCCCGAGGAGGTCTGGTCGGCGTACACCTGTCTGATCGTGCACCCGGGGCCGCCCGGCGACCGGGGCCCGTCCTCGCTGGACCGGGCGATCCACGACGGGGCCGAGGAGTGGGGCGTCACCGTGCTCCAGGCCGACGCGGAGATGGACGCCGGGGACGTCTGGGCGGCCATGCCCTGCCGGGTGCCCCCGGTGGCCAAGAGCGACCTGTACCGCGGGGAGATCGCCGACGCCGCGCTCGCCGCCGTCCTGGTCGCGGTGGCGCGCTTCGCCGACGGCGGTTACACGCCCCGGCCGCAGGACGGCACGACCGTGCGGGCGCGGCCGTATCTCGACCAGAGCATGCGACGGATCGACTGGGCCGCCGATCCCACCGCGACCGTCCTGCGCAAGCTGCGGGCGGCCGATTCGCAGCCAGGTGTGCTGGACGAGCTGCTCGGCGGGGAGTGGTATCTGCACGGCGGCCACCCCGAGGGCGTGCTGCGCGGGCGTCCGGGCGAGCTGCTGGCCACCCGGGCCGGGGCGGTCTGCCGGGCGACCGCGGACGGCGCGGTGTGGATCCCCGAGGTGCGCGCCCGGCGGCTGCCCGGCGGTCCGCCCACCTTCAAGCTGCCCGCCGTGCTCGCCCTCGGCGACCTGCTGCCCCCGCTGCCCGAGCACGCCCCGCCCGCCCTGCCCGACGACAGTGACCCCTCCTGGGCGGACATCCGCTACCGGGAGGACGGCGCCGTCGGCCGGCTCTCCTGGTCCTTCCCCGGCGGCGCCATGAGCACCGACCGCTGCCGCCGTCTGCTCGCCGCCTACCGGGAGGCGTGCGCCCGCCCCACCTCGGTGCTGCTGCTCGGCGGCGAGCGGGACTTCTTCTCCAACGGCATCCACCTCAACGTCATCGAGGCCGCCCCCGACCCCGCCGCCGAGTCCCGGGCGAACATCGAGGCCATCGACGACCTGGTCGAGGCCGTCCTGACCACCACGGACCGGCTGGTCGTCGCGGCCGTCGCGGGCAACGCCGCCGCCGGCGGGGTGATGCTCGCCCTCGCCGCCGACGAGGTGTGGTGCCGGGCCGGAGCCGTACTGAACCCGCACTACCGGCTGATGGGCCTCCACGGCTCCGAGTACTGGACCCACACCCTGCCCCGCAGGGTCGGCCCGGCGGCGGCCGAGCGGCTGATGGACCGGGCGCTGCCGGTGAGCGCGGCCGGCGCGCTGCGCCTGGGACTCGTCGACCGGGTCCTGGACTGCGCGCCCGGAGCGTTCGCCGCCGAGACCGGCGCCCTGGCGGCCCACCTGGCGCCCCGGCCGGCGACGGCGGCCCGGATCACCGCGAAGAAGACCGAACACCAGCGCCGCGAGGCAGAGACCCCGCTGGCCGCCGTCCGCGAGGCCGAGCTGACCCGGATGCGCGCCACCTTCGACGACCCGGCCGCCCCGTACCACACCCTCCGTCACGCCTTCGTCACCAAGAGGCGCCCCGACGCGACCCCGCCGCATCTCGCCCGTTTCGTCTCCCCGGCGTCTCAAACCTCCCCGAACCCCTCCGGCGGCAGATTCACCGGAACGGCCCCCCATGGCGTCCCGTCGCGCCCCCACGGCTGATACCAAGAACGTCGAGGGTCGAAATGCCGGATACCGGCAAAACCAAGGCTTTCATCCCAAACCTCCCCAGGAGGCGGTCCCCATGACTGAGGCGAAGGCGAAGACGGTGGGCGCTGACGACGCCACGGGCACGCCCGCCGAAGAGAGCCCCACGATCCACATCCTCTGGATCAACGCGGGGCTGAGCTGCGACGGCGACTCGGTCGCGCTGACGGCGGCCATGCAGCCCAGCATCGAGGAGATCGTCCTCGGCGTGCTGCCGGGCCTGCCCAAGATCGCCGTGCACTGGCCGCTGATCGACTTCGAATGCGGCCCGATCGGCGGCGCGGACACGTTCATCGAGTGGTTCTTCAAGGGGGAGCGCGGCGAGATCGACCCGTTCGTGCTGGTCGTCGAGGGGTCCATCCCCAACGAGGCGATCAAGCCCGAGGGTTACTGGTGCGGCTTCGGCGACAACCCGGAGACCGGCCAGCCCATCACCACCAGCGAGTGGATCGACCGGCTCGCGCCGAAGGCCCTGGCCGTCGTCGCCATCGGCACCTGTGCCACGTACGGCGGCATCCACGCGATGGCGGGCAACCCGACCGGCGCGATGGGCGTGCCGGACTACCTCGGCTGGGACTGGAAGTCCAAGGCGGGCATCCCGATCGTGTGCGTGCCCGGCTGTCCGATCCAGCCGGACAACTTCTCCGAGACGCTCACCTACCTGCTCTACCAGGCCGCCGGCGCGGCGCCGATGATCCCGCTGGACGACAAGCTCCGCCCGACCTGGCTGTTCGGGGCGACCGTCCACGAGGGCTGCGACCGGGCCGGCTACTACGAGCAGGGCGAGTTCGCGACGACGTACGACTCGCCCAAGTGCCTGGTGAAGATCGGCTGTTGGGGTCCCGTCGTCAAGTGCAACGTGCCCAAACGCGGCTGGATGAGCGGCATCGGCGGCTGTCCGAACGTCGGCGGCATCTGCATCGCCTGCACCATGCCCGGCTTCCCCGACAAGTTCATGCCGTTCATGGACGAGCCCCCCGGTGCCAAGGTCTCCAGCACGGCCAGCGGCGCGTACGGCGCCGTCATCCGCAGGCTGCGCACCATCACGGCGCGGACCGTGGACAAGGAGCCCAAGTGGCGCCGTACCGGCGACAAGATCACCACCGGCTACCAGCCGCCCTGGTGACGGCCCGTCGCCCCTGATCCGCACCCCCACCCGCAGGTTCCGCGCAACCACACGCACCCGCACCCCCACCCGCAACGAAGGGCACGGCACAGACGATGGCAGCGAGCACGAAGGCGGCCGGCGACGGCAGCGGCCTGGTGGAGATGGCCTGGGACCCGATCACCCGGATCGTGGGCTCCCTGGGCATCCACACGAAGATCGACTTCAAGCAGAAGCGGGTCGCGGAGTGCTACAGCACCTCGTCCGTCTTCCGCGGCTACAGCGTCTTCATGCGCGGCAAGGACCCTCGCGACGCCCACTTCATCACCAGCCGCATCTGCGGGATCTGCGGCGACAACCACGCCACGTGCTCGGTGTACGCGCAGAACATGGCGTACGGAGTGAAGCCCCCGCACCTCGGGGAATGGATCATCAACCTCGGCGAGTCCGCGGAGTACATGTTCGACCACAACATCTTCCAGGAGAACCTGGTCGGGGTCGACTACTGCGAGAAGATGGTCAAGGAGACCAACCCCGGTGTGCTCGAACTCGCCGAGCGCACCGAGGCCCCGCACGCCGCCGAGCACGGCTACCGCACCATCGCCGACATCATGCGCTCGCTCAACCCCCTGGAGGGCGAGTTCTACCGCGAGGCCCTCCAGGTCAGCCGGTACACGCGCGAGATGTTCTGTCTCATGGAGGGCCGCCATGTGCACCCCTCCACGCTCTATCCGGGCGGCGTCGGCACCATCGCCTCCGTCCAGCTCTTCACCGACTACATGAGCCGCCTGATGCGGTACGTGGAGTTCATGAAGCGGGTCGTCCCCCTCCACGACGACCTGTTCGACTTCTTCTACGAGGCCCTGCCCGGGTACGAGGAGGTCGGCCGCCGACGCGTCCTGCTCGGCTGCTGGGGCGCGCTCAACGACCCCGAGTACTGCGACTTCACGTACGCCAACATGACGGACTGGGGCCGGCGGATGTTCGTCACCCCCGGCGTCGTCGTCGACGGCAAGCTCGTCACCAACGACCTCACCGAGATCAACCTCGGCATCCGCATCCTGCTCGGCAGCTCCTACTACGAGGACTGGCAGGGCCAGGAGCAGTTCGTCACCCAGGACCCGCTCGGCAACCCGGTGGACCCGCGCCACCCGTGGAACCAGCACACCATCCCCGCCCCGCAGAAGCGGAACTTCGACGACAAGTACAGCTGGGTCATGTCGCCCCGCTGGTTCGACGGCAAGGAGCACCTCGCCCTCGACACCGGCGGCGGCCCCATCGCCCGCCTGTGGTCCACCGCCCTGTCCGGGCTCGTCGACATCGGCTACGTCAAGGCCACAGGGCACAGCGTCGTCATCAACCTGCCGCGCACCCTGACCAAGCCGGAGACCACCTTCGAGTGGAAGATCCCGAAGTGGTCCAACGCGCTGGAACGCAACCGCGCGCGCACCTACTTCCAGGCGTACGCCGCCGCCGTCGCCCTGCACTTCGCGGAGAAGGGCCTCGAAGAGGTCCGCGCCGGACGCACCCAGACCTGGGAGAAGTTCGAGGTCCCCGACGAGAGCATCGGCTGCGGCTTCACCGAGGCCGTTCGCGGCGTCCTCTCCCACCACATGGTCATCCGCGACGGCAAGATCGCCAACTACCACCCGTACCCGCCGACCCCGTGGAACGCCAGCGTCCGCGACTCCTACGGCACCCCCGGCCCCTACGAGGACGCCGTGCAGAACACCCCGATCTTCGAGGAGAACACCCCGGAGAACTTCAAGGGCATCGACATCATGCGGGCCGTCCGCAGCTTCGACCCCTGTCTGCCCTGCGGCGTCCACATGTACGTCGGCGGCGGCAAGACGGTGAAGACGATGCATGTGCCCACCGGACTGAGCGGACTCGGCGGATGAGCGCGCCCACCGCGTCCGCCACGTCCGCCGCCTCCACCGCGCCTGCCGGGTCCGCCGCGTCCGCCACCGCCCCGCGACCGGTGGACGCCGAGCAGACCGGGCGGCGGATCGAGGAGATCCTCGACCGGCTGGCCACGAGCGGCGACCCCGCCGCCGCGGCCGCCGCCGAGGAACTCGTCCGCTCCCTCATGGACTTCTACGGCGCCGGCCTCGCCCGCGTCCTCCACCTGCTGGCCGACGCCCCCGGCGACCCCGCCGCCCGGCTGCTCGGCGACGACCTCGTGGCCAGCCTGCTCGTCCTGCACGATCTGCACCCCGAGGACCGCGACACCCGGATCGTCCGGGCCGTCGCCGGACTGCGCGAACACGATCTGGAGGTCGTGACCTTCGACGAGGAGAGCGGCACCCTGCGGCTGCGCTCCCGGGCGAGCGGCGGCTGCGGCTGCGGCTCCGGCACGGCCGCCCAGGAGGCCGCGCGGGCCGCCGTAGCCTGCCACGCGCCCGAGGTCAGGGACGTCGTCATGGAACAGGCCCCCGCGCTGCTCCAGATCGGATCCGCCCCCGAACCGACGAGCACCCGGTGAACGCGTCCACCGCCGGCCTGCGCAGATTCCTCGGCGAGCGCCCGCCCCGGCCCGAGCGGTGCGAACTGTGCGCGGCGGTGGTCCCCGAGGACCACCGCCACCTCGTCGACACCGAACAGCGCAGCCTGGCCTGCGCCTGCACCCCCTGCGCGCTGCTCATGGAGACACCGGGCGCCGCCGCGGGCCGCTACCGCGCGGTCCCCGACCGTCGGCTCACCGACCCCGGCCACCGCATCGACGACCAGGCGTGGGAGGCCCTCCAGATCCCCGTCGGCGTCGCCTTCTTCTTCCGCAACGCCGCGCTCGACCGGCTCGTCGCCCTCTACCCGAGCCCGGCCGGAGCCACCGAGAGCGAACTCGATCCGGCCACCTGGAACGAGGTCCTCGGCCGCACCCGCCTCGCCGACCTCCTCCAACCCGACGTGGAGGCCCTCCTGTTGCGCCGCACGGACGGTGTCATCGAGTGCCATCTCGTCCCGATCGACCTCTGCTACGCGCTCGTCGGCCGGATGCGGCTGCTGTGGCAGGGCTTCGACGGCGGCGCCGAGGCCCGCGCCGCCCTGGACGCCTTCTTCACGGACGTACGACGGCAGGCCCGCCCGGTGCCCGCCGCACAGGCGGTGGGACCGTGACCGAGTTCTCCTTCGCCTGCACCGGCGTCCGCGCGGACCGGTACGCGGCCGGACCCACCCTCGTCTTCCGGCTGCGGATCACCGCGACCGGCGACACCCCCGTGCACGCCCTCGCCCTGCGCTGCCAGCTCCGGATCGAACCCGCCCGGCGCGGCTACGACAGCACCGAGGCCGGCTCCCTCACCGACCTGTTCGGCGAACGCGCCCGCTGGGGCACCACCCTCCACCCCGTGCAGTTCGCCCAAGTCCCCCTGATGGTCTCCTCGTTCACCGGCGAGACCGAAGCGGACCTCGTCGTCCCCTGCACCTACGACATGGACATCGCCGCGACCCGCTACCTCGACGCCCTCACCGACGGCGAGGTCCCGCTGCTGATGCTGTTCTCCGGTACGGCGTTCACCGGCCCCGCCGGCTTCCGGGTCGAGCCGGTCCCCTGGGACCGGGAGGCCGTCTACCGCATGCCGGTCGGCGTCTGGCGGGAGATGGTGGAGC
Source organism: Streptomyces sp. CAI-85 (assembly GCF_013363615.1). NCBI lineage: Bacteria > Bacillati > Actinomycetota > Actinomycetes > Kitasatosporales > Streptomycetaceae > Streptomyces > Streptomyces sp. CAI-85. The sequence continues at coordinate 309,370 of NZ_JAANNX010000003.1, forward strand.
AGCACTTCCCCGGCTGCGGCTGGATCAGGCTCCCGCGCGACACCATGGACGCCCTCCTCGCCTACCGCTCCCGGCACGCGCTGCCCTCCTGGCAGGCCACCGTCGAGGCACTGCTCGCGCAGACCCCCGAACCTCCGCCCCCGCTCGACCCGTTGCGCGCGCTCACCGCCACGACCGGAAGGAGCGATCCGTGACCGTGACCGCCTTCGCCCCGCGGACCGAGGAACGGTTCGCCCTCGCCCGGCAGGTCGCCGACGCCGTCCTCTTCGAGGGCTATGTGCTCTACCCCTACCGGGCCTCGGCCGCCAAGAACCGGCTGCGCTGGCAGTTCGGCGTCCTCGTGCCGCCGGCCTGGGGCGCCGACTGCGAGGAACACGACTTCCAGCACACCGAATGCCTGATGGAACCGAAGGACGGCGCGACCCTCTCCGTCGAGGTCCGCTTCCTGCACGCCCGGCGGCGCACCGTGCAACGCGCCCTGCCCGACGGCGACTTCGAGACCGTCCCCGAACTCCACCGGGACGACCGGGTGCTGGTGCCCTGGGACGAAGGCGGCGAGGAACGCGTCGAGGTGGTCGCACCGGTCGCCGAACTCCTCGGCGACGGCGTCACGTTGCTCTTCCGGCGCCCCGCCCGCGAAGACACCGAACCCGTCCTGGATGCGGCGGGCCGGACCGTCGGCCGACTGGTCAGACGGTGCGCGGAGATCACCGGGCGGGTACGGCTGTCCGCCCGCGAACTCGACGGCCCCTACCGGGTGTTGCGCCTGACCGCCGTCATCGAGAACACCACCCCCTGGACACCCCCGGCCGGCCACACCGCCGACCGGGACGCGGCCCTCCCGCACTCCCTGGTCGCCACCCACCTCCTCATGGCCCTCGACTCCGGATCCTTCCTGTCGATGACCGATCCGCCCGAGTGGGCCAGGGGCGCGGTCGCCGCCTGCCGCAATCTGCACACCTGGCCCGTCCTCGCCGGCGAACCCGGCCGCGCGGACCTCGTGCTGTCCTCCCCGATCATCCTGGAGGACCATCCGGCGATCGCCCCGGAGAGCCCCGGCGCGCTCTACGACGCCACCGAGATCGACGAGATCCTCGCGCTGCGCACCGCCGCCCTCACCGACGAGGAGAAACGCGAGGCCCGCGGCACCGACGCCCGGGCGGCCGCGGTCATCGACCTCGCGGACTCGATGCCGGCGGAGGTGCTGGAACGGCTGCACGGGGCCGTGCGTGGGCTGCGGGAGATCACGGGCGAGGCGGGCGGCGCGCCGGACGGCCCCGCCGCCTCCGCGTTCTCCGACGCCGTCGGCTTCGCCGGCTTTCCCGACGAACACGGGGTGCAGCGCCCCGACACCCCCTGGTGGGACCCGGCGAGCGACGCGGGCTTCGACCCGGAGCGGGACCGGATCGTCGTGGACGGCCGCTCCCTGGGCCGGGGCAGCCGGGTCGAACTGCGCCCCGGGCTGCGGCACACCGACGCCCAGGACCTGTTCCTCCAGGGCCGCGCCGCCGTCGTCGAGGCGGTGCTGCACGACGTCGACGGCGCCGTGCACCTCGCGGTGACCGTCGAGGGCGACCCGGGCGCCGACATCCGTCGCGAACAGGGCCGTTACCTGTACTTCCAGCCGGACGAAATCGTCCCCCTGGACCCCGCGGACGCCCTGGACCCCCCGGAGGACGGGCTGTGAAGCGCACCCTGGTCGCCGGCATCGGCAACATCTTCCTCGGCGACGACGGCTTCGGCGTGGAGACCGCACGCCGGCTGACCGGACGCCCCCTGCCGACCCATGTCGAGGTGGCGGACATCGGCGTCCGCGGCGTCCACCTCGCCTACCAGCTCCTGGACGGCTACGACACCCTCGTCCTGGTCGACGCCACGGCCCGCGGCGAGGCCCCCGGCACCCTCTACACCATCGAGTACGACGGCCCCGGCGCCGGAAGCGGCGGCGTCCCGGCGATCGACGGTCACCGGATGACCCCCGACACGGTCCTCGCGCTGCTGGACACCCTGTGCGCCGGCACCGACGGACGGCCGCCCCGGCGCGTCCTGATCGTCGGCTGCGAACCGGCCTCGATCGAGGAGGGGATCGGACTCAGCGCGCCGGTCGAAGTCGCCGTACCGAGGGCCGTGGAGCTGATCGAGGAGCTGCTGCGCGACGACGCGGCCGCTCCCGGTGCACACGACACAGAGGACACCACCCTGAGCAGCCTGAGCAGCCTGAGGAGAGCGCAATGAAGAGAGCCATCGCCGGCGGTGCCGCCGCCCTCGTCGTGGCCGCCGTGGTCGTCGAGCTGTTCCCCGACGTCCGGCGCTATCTGCGGATCCGCCGTATGTGAACCGGCCGCCGCGCCGGGTACGCCGTTCGCCGCGTCCTTGCGGCGAACGGCGTACCCGTGCCCCCGGCGACGGCGTGCCTGGCCGGGCCGCCCGGCCCCCTCGCCTCTAATGAAGCCCGGCCCGGGCCTGTGACGCCTCGGCCCCGGCAGGACGGGAGAGCACCGATGCACGAGATGTCCGTGGCGCTCGCCGTCATCGACCAGGTCGAGACGGCCGCCGCCGAGGCGGGCGACGTCACGGCGGTGCGCACGGTACGGCTCCAGGTCGGCGAACTGGCCGGCGTCGTCCCCGACTCCCTCTCCTTCTGCTTCGAACTGGCCTGCGCCGGAACCCTGCTGGAAGGCGCCGAACTCGTCACCGAGTCCGTCCCGGGGCGGGCCCGCTGCACACCCTGCGCGCACGACTGGGCCGTCGGCATGCCACCGAGCCTGATCTGTCCCGCGTGCGGCGGGACCGGCGTCGAACTGCTCTCCGGCCGGGAACTGCGGATCGCCGGCGTGCGGTGGGAGGACGGCGGCCCCGCGCCGGTGTCCGACCGCGAACCGATCTCCGAGGAGTGCTGAACACCATGTGCCGTGCCGTCGATCTCCAGCAGGCCGTCCTCGCGAAGAACGACGCGAGCGCCAAGACCCTGCGCAGCCGCCTCACCGAGCGGGGCACCACCGTCGTCAACCTGCTCTCCAGCCCCGGCAGCGGCAAGACCGCGCTGCTGGAACGCGAACTGCTGCTGGCCCGTGAACGGTCCGTGCCCGTGGCCGCGTTGACCGCCGACCTCGCCACCGAGAACGACGCCACCCGCCTGGCGCGCTCGGGCGTCCCGGTCAAACAGGTGCTCACCGACGGACTGTGCCATCTGGAGGCCGGGATGCTCGCCGGACATCTGGTGGGCTGGCTGCCCGACGACACCCGGGTGCTCTTCGTGGAGAACGTCGGCAATCTGGTCTGCCCCGCCTCCTACGACCTGGGGGAGACCCTGCGGGTCGTGCTCGCCTCCGTGACCGAGGGCGAGGACAAGCCGCTCAAGTACCCCACCGCCTTCGGGCTCGCGCAGTTGGTCCTGGTCACCAAGACCGACATCGCCGACGCCGTCGAATTCGACGAGGCCGCCTTCCGTGCCAACGTGGAGCGGGTCAACCCCGGGGTGGAGGTGGTGCTGACCTCGGCCCGCGACGGGCGGGGGGTGGGTGCGCTGCTCGACCGGACGCTGGCGGCGGCGGGGGGCGCGACTCCGCATGTGCCGGTCATGGCCCGGCGGTCGGAGGGCCTTCATGACCACGCGCACCCGCACGACCATCCCCATCCGGGCGCGGGCTCGGGCTCGGGGACCGGCCTGAGCGAGGGCGTCGGGGCGGACGGCCACGGCCCGCTGGCCGCCCCCCGGCCGTGAGCGCTGCGCCGCCCCCGCCGGACGTCGTCGCCGACGCCCCGGCCCTGCGCCGGCGGATCGTCGTCCGGGGCGTGGTGCAGGGCGTCGGCTTCCGCCCGTATCTGTACGGCCTCGCCACCGAACTCGCGCTCGTCGGCCATGTGACCAACACCCCGGAGGGCGTCGTCGCCGAGGTGGAGGGCGCGGCCGGTGCCGTGACCCGGTTCTGCGACCGGATCGCCGTCCAGGCGCCGCCGCTGGCCCGGGTGGAGTCCGTCCACCACGAGGAGGTGCCCGCCACCGGCGGCGACGCCTTCACGATCCTCGCCTCCCGTACCGAGGGCCCGGCCCGCACCCTGGTCTCGCCGGACACCGCCACCTGCGCCGACTGCCTCGCCGAACTCGCCGACCCGACGGACCGGCGGTACCGCCATCCCTTCGTCAACTGCACGCACTGCGGGCCGCGGTTCACGATCGTCACCGGTCTGCCCTACGACCGGGCGCACACCACCATGGCCGGCTTCCCGATGTGCGCCGACTGCGCCCGCGAGTACGCCGATCCGGCCGACCGCCGCTTCCACGCCCAGCCCGTCGCCTGCCCGCACTGCGGACCGCGGTTGCGGCTGGTGGGGGCGGACGGCGGTGAGACGAGTGGCGATGCCGTTGCGCATGCTCGTGCCCTGCTCGCCCGCGGCGCGATCCTCGCCGTCAAGGGACTCGGCGGCTACCACCTGGCCTGTGACGCCGCGAACGGCGCCGCCGTCGGCCTGCTGCGCCGCCGCAAGGCGCGGGGCGACAAGCCGTTCGCCGTGATGGCCAGGAGCGTGGACGACATCCACGGCCTCGTGCGGACGGGACCCGAGGAGCGGCGCCTGCTGGAGGACGCGGCCAGGCCGATCGTGCTGCTGCGGCGCAGGCCCGGCGCTGCGGCGGGCGGCGCGTACGCCGAGGCCGTCGCGCCCGGCAGCCCCGACCTCGGCGTCATGCTGCCGTACACCCCGCTGCACCACCTCCTGCTCGGCCTGCCCGGCGATCCCGAGGGGCCCCGGCTGCTCGTCATGACCAGCGGGAACGTCTCGGGCGAGCCGATCGTCACCGACGACACCGAGGCGCTGGAGCGGCTCGCGCACCTGGCCGACGCCTGGCTCACCCACGACCGTGCGATCCATGTCCCCTGCGACGACTCCGTGGTGCGCGTCTGCGACGGGGAGCCGCTGGTGCTGCGCCGGTCGCGCGGCTACGCGCCGCTGCCGCTCACCCTGCCCCTCCCGGTCGGCCCGGCGCTCGCCGTCGGCGGGGACCTGAAGAACGCGTTCTGTCTCGGCGCGGGCGACCGGGCCTGGCTGTCGGCGCACATCGGCGACATGGACGACCTCGGCACCCAGCGGGCGTTCGCCCACGCGGTGGGGCAGTTGGAGTCCATCACGGGCGTACGGCCGGAGCGCCTGGCCGCCGACCGGCATCCCGGATACCGCTCCGCCCGGTGGGCCGACCGGAACGCGGCCGGCCGGCCCGTCGTCCGCGTCCAGCACCATCACGCCCATGTCGCCGCCGCGATGGCCGAACACGGGCTGGACGGCTCCCGGCCGGTGATCGGCGTCGCCTTCGACGGCACCGGGCACGGCGACGACGGCGCGGTCTGGGGCGGGGAGTTCCTGCTCGCGGACTACGACGGCTTCACCCGCTTCGCGGCGCTGGCCGACGTGCCGTTGCCCGGCGGCGACGCCGCGGTGCGCAGGCCGTACCGGATGGCGCTGTCCCATCTGCGCGCGGCCGGCCTCGCCCGCTCCGCCGACCTGCCCTGCACGGCGGCCTGCCCCGCCGACGAACTCCGGTTGCTGGAACAGCAGTTGGAGCGGAACCTGAACTGTGTGCCCACCTCCAGCATGGGGCGGCTCTTCGACGCCGTGTCCTCGCTCGCGGGCGTCTGCCACCGCTCGGGCTACGAGGCCCAGGCCGCCGTCGAGTTGGAGGGCGCGGCGCTGCGGGCGCCGACGGGGGACACCGTCGCGTACACGTTCGCGCTGCGCCCGGGGCGGGACACGGTGCGGGCCGATCCGGCACCCGTGCTCGCGGCGATCGTGGACGATCTGCGGGCGGGCGCCGGGCCGGAGCTGGTCGCGGCGCGTTTCCACCGGGCCGTGGCCGGCCTGGTGCACCGGATCTGCGGACGGGCGCGGGAGCGGCACGGTCTGGACACGGTCGCCCTGACGGGCGGGGTGTTCGCCAACACGCTGCTCTCCTCGGCCTGTTCCGCCGCCCTGCGCGCGGACGGCTTCACGGTCCTGCGGCACCACCGGGTGCCGCCCGGCGACGGGGGCCTGGCGCTGGGCCAGTTGATGGTGGCCTCCCGGGCGCGGACCACGGACTGAGTCAGACCCGACGACCCCCAGAGCGAGGAGAGGACCATGTGTCTGGCGGTACCCGGCAGAGTGCTGGACATCGAGGAACGTGACGGCACCCGGATGGCCAACGTCGACTTCGGCGGAGTGGTCAAGGAGGTGTGCCTGGAGTATCTGCCCGACCTCCAGGTGGGCGAGTACGCCATCGTCCACGTCGGATTCGCCCTCCAGCGCCTGGACGAGGAGTCGGCGCTGAAGACGCTCGAACTCTTCGCCGAACTCGGCATGCTCCAGGAGGAGTTCGGCGACGCCTGGGAGATGGCGGCGGCGGAGAAGGCGGGCGTGGCGGACGGGGACGGCGTGGAAGAGGTGCACCAACCGTGAAGTACATCGACGAGTTCCAGAACCCGGAGCTGGCGCGCCGGCTCCTCGACGACATCCACGCCACGGTGACCCGGCCCTGGGCCCTGATGGAGGTCTGCGGCGGGCAGACGCACAGCATCATCCGCCACGGTATCGACCAACTGCTCCCGGAACAGGTGGAGTTGATCCACGGTCCGGGCTGTCCGGTCTGTGTGACCCCGCTGGAGGTCATCGACAAGGCCCTGGAGATCGCCTCCCGGCCCGAGGTGATCTTCTGCTCCTTCGGCGACATGCTGCGGGTGCCGGGCACCGGCCGGGACCTGTTCCAGGTGCGCGGCGAGGGCGGTGACGTACGGGTCGTGTACTCGCCGCTCGACGCGCTGCGGATCGCACGGCAGAACCCCGACCGCGAGGTGGTGTTCTTCGGCATCGGCTTCGAAACCACCGCGCCGCCCAATGCCATGACGGTCCATCAGGCCCGCAGTCAGGGCATCCGCAACTTCAGCATGCTGGTCTCCCACGTCCGGGTCCCCCCGGCCATCGAGGCGATCATGGCGTCGCCGGACTGCCGGGTGCAGGGGTTCCTCGCCGCCGGGCACGTGTGCAGCGTGATGGGTACGCGGGAGTACCCGGAACTGGCGGAGCGTTTCCGGGTGCCGATCGTGGTGACCGGGTTCGAGCCGCTGGACATCCTCGAAGGCGTCCGCCGGACCGTCCGCCAGCTCGAACGCGGTGAGCACACCGTCGACAACGCCTACGCCCGTGCCGTACGGCCCGAGGGCAACCCGGCCGCCCGGGCCATGCTGGAGGACGTCTTCGAGGTCACCGACCGGGCCTGGCGCGGGATCGGGGTGATCCCCGCGAGCGGCTGGCGGCTGTCGCCCAAGTACCGCGACCACGACGCCGAACACCGCTTCTCGGTCGAGGGCATCCGGACCGTGGAACCGGCCGAGTGCCGCAGCGGCGAGGTCCTCCAGGGGCTGCTGAAACCGCACGAGTGCGAGGCGTTCGGCACGCTGTGCACCCCGCGTACGCCGCTGGGGGCGACGATGGTCTCCAGCGAGGGCGCGTGCGCGGCGTACTACCTCTACCGGCGTCTCGAACTGCCCACGACGGCTGCCGCTGTCGCCGGCCGGGAGGTGACCCCCGTTGTCTGAGGTGACCGAACACCTGGTGACGCCGATCGTCCCCGAGGGCTGGACCTGCCCCGCCCCGCTGCGCGACCGGCCCCGGGTCGTCATGGGGCACGGCGGGGGCGGCGCGCTCTCCGCCGAACTGGTCCAGCAGATCTTCGCCCCCGCCTACGGCGGCGAGGCGCTCGCGCAGATGGGCGACGCGGCCGCCGTCACCCTGGGCGGTGCGCGGCTCGCCTTCTCCACCGACTCCTATGTGGTGCGGCCGCTGTTCTTCCCCGGCGGCAGCATCGGTGACCTGGCGGTCAACGGCACCGTCAACGACCTCGCCATGCGCGGGGCCCGCGCCGCCTATCTCTCCTGCGGGTTCATCCTGGAGGAGGGCGTCGAGCTGGACGTGGTGAGCCGGGTGGCCGAGGCGCTCGGCGCCGCCGCGCGCACCGCCGGGGTGGAGGTGGCCACCGGTGACACCAAGGTGGTGGAGTCCGGGCACGGCGACGGCATCTACCTCAACACGGCGGGAATCGGCCTCGTCCCGACGGGCGTGGACCTGCGTCCCGAACGCGTGGTGCCCGGGGACGTCGTGATCGTCAGCGGGGCCGTCGGGGTCCACGGCGTGGCGATCATGAGCGTCCGGGAGGGCCTGGAGTTCGGCGTGGAGATCGAGAGCGACTGCGCGGCGCTCGGCTCGCTGGTCGAGGCGATGCTCGCCGTCACGCCGGACCTGCATGTGCTGCGCGACCCCACCCGGGGCGGGCTCGCGGCCGCGCTGAACGAGATCGCGCAGGCGGCCGGCACGGGCGTCGTCCTCCAGGAACGCGCCGTCCCGGTCCCGGCGGCCGTCGCCAACGCCTGCGCCATCCTCGGCCTCGACCCCCTGTACGTGGCGAACGAGGGCAAGCTGGTCGCCTTCGTACCGCGCGAACACGCGGACGCCGTCCTCGCCGCGATGCGCGCCCATCCGCTGGGCCGGGAGGCGGCGGTGATCGGCGAGGCGGTGGACACGCACCCCGGCATGGTGGTGGCACGGACGGGACTGGGCGGCACGAGGGTGGTGGACCTGCCGATCGGCGAGCAGCTCCCACGGATCTGCTGACCGGACGAGGTGCGGGCCGCCGTCAGGCGCGGGTCCAGCCCGGCAGGGTCGGGAGCACCTTCTCGGCGACGCGGAGGAGGGCCGCGTCGTCGGGAGGGACGTCGTCCTGGCGCCAGATGGCGATCTCGTACGAGCCGCCGCCGTCCTTGGCATCCGGGGCGACGAGCAGGGAGCGGGCGATCCCGCCGGGACCGGTCTCGGCGTCGCCGCCCCCTAGATCGACCTTGAAGGCGATGGTGCGGTTCGAGTACAGCACCGCCGGATGCCCGAGGAACGTCCTGGACTCCGCGCCCTCGCCCAGCAGGTCCTCCGACCCCTCGACCGGCAGACCGTCGTAGGTCGCCGTGATCTTCACGGAGTACGTGTCGAGCGTGACGGTCGCCTCGGGGATCGCGATCTTGCTGCCGGCGGCCAGTTCGAAGGAGAAGTCGTGCCCGTCGGCGGTCTCGGTGTGCTCCTGGGGCGTACCGAGCAGCGCCGGCAGGTCGGCCCGGTTCAGCGCGGTGCACAGCCGGTCACCGGAGACCACGCCGGGGACCCGCAGCTCCGGGGGCGGCGGCCCGGTGGTCGAGGTGGAACAGGTGGCCGGCCGCTCGTCCTCGGCGGCGCCCTGCGGCAAGGCCCCGGCGAGCGCCCACATCAGCCCCGCGACCCCACCCACCAGAACCACCGCGGCGACCACCTGGGCCCCCGCACGCATCCCCTTCTCGGGCTCGACGACCTCGTCGACCATGTACTTTCCCCCGCCGTACGCTGTGCGCCGTGTGACGCGCGGGGAGCTTATCCGTTGATCGTTTGAAGTGGAACCGGTTTCATGATCTCAGCGGGCGCTCACGGAACGTGTGGGTTGCCTGGTCTCCGCGGGGGCCGTGGACGACAGTGGGCTGCTCGATGCCGTGATCGGGCATGAGCAGTTCCGGGACGACGTTCGAGGCGGATCTGCGGCGGGAGGTGTTCTCCCGCCTGGCCGCGGCCGATGGCGTCTACTACCTCGGTGAACTCGGTGACGAGGCGATTCATGACTGGGGACGTGTGCACGACGAGTTCCACGAGTTCGTGATCATCGACCGCGCCGGCGAGCAGCTCACCCTTGTCGTGGCTGCCGACGACTGAGGCTCCGGCTGGGCGTCAGCCCAGGTGCGCGGTGCGCAGTACCTCGGTGAGTGGGGTCGCCGGGTGGTCCGTGAGGTGGGGGATCGCGTTCGTCACCTGGGACAGTTCGCCCGAGGCGATGGCCGTGTACGTCGACACCCAGGCGTCGAGCTGCCAGCGGGGGGCGTTGTAAGGGGCGCGGGAGGTGTAGGCCTCCTCGATCGTCTCCGGGTGGTAGGTGATCGTCCGGCCGAGGGCCGCGGACAGGGTGGCCGCCGCTTCCTCCAGGGTCAGGGACTCGGGGCCCGTCAGGTCGTACACGGCACCGGCGTGGTCGTCCGGGCGGGTCAGGACCGTCACCGCGGCGTCGGCGATGTCGTCCTGGGCGACGAAGGCGGCGCGGCCCTGTCCGGCCGGGCCGCGGATGACACCGTCCTCGCCGACGAAGTACGGGACGAAGTCGGCGTACAGGTTGTCCCGCAGGAACGTGTACGCCGGCCCCCGCGCCCGGATGTGCTCCTCGGTGTGGAAGTGGTCCCGGGCCAGGGTGAACGTGGCGTCCGGAGCGGCCCCGCAGAAGGAGACGTACACCAGGTGCCGTACGCCGGCCTCCGCGGCGGCGTCCACGAAGGTCCGGTGGACGGCCAGCCGGTCCGCGCTCTCGGAGGCCGACACCATCAGCACGGTCTCCGCGCCGGTCAGAGCGCGTACGACGGCCTCCCGGTCCCCGAAGTCCGCCGCGGCCACCGTCGCGCCCGGCAGCTCCGGCGCCCGCCCGGGGCTGCGCACCAGCAGCCGCTGCGGCACACCCCGCTCCGCCAGACGGCGCGCGACGCGTCCGCCCAGTCGTCCCGTGGCACCCGTGACGACCAGGGCCGGTGCGGGCGATGCGGTGGTCATGGCGGACCTCTTTTCGGAGGGGACTGGTTCCGCTCATTGAACCCGGCGCGGCCGCGGACCGGCGTCAGGCTTGCCCGGCGGGGGCGGCGGGCGCACGCTGGTCCTGTGGGTATGGGTGACGGCCCGACGCTGATCACCTCCGTACAGCGGGCGTTCCGCCTGTTGGAGGCGGTGAGCGCGCACGAGAACGGCGCACCGGCGAAACAGTTGGCGCGGGAGACCGGCCTGCCCCTGGCCACCGCCTACCACCTGCTGCGCACCCTTGTACACGACGGCTACCTGCGGAAACTCGACGACGGCGGCTTCGTGCTCGGCGACCGCCTCCAGACCCTGCACACCTCGGGCCGCGGCCAGGCGCTGCTGAGCCGGGTCCGCCCCACCCTCGCCGCGCTGCGCGACGAGCTCGGGACCGCCGCCTACCTCACCTTCTACGAGGAGGGCGAGATCCGGGTCGCCGAGATCGTCGACGGCCCCCGCACACCCCGCGTCGACCTCTGGGTCGGCTTCGAGGACGCCGGACACGCCACGGCCCTCGGCAAGTGCGTACTCCGGGAACTGGACGACGAGGCCCGCAAGGACTACCTCTCCCGCCACCACCTGGCCGACCTCACCCCCCGGACCATCACCAGCACCCTCACACTCCTGCGCCAGCTCGACTCCTCGCCCGTCGCCCCGGCCGTAACCGACCTGGAGGAGTACACCCTCGGCACGGTCTGCGTCGCGGTCCCCGTCTACAGCGGCCAGATCCTCGGCTCGCTCGGCGTCTCCCTGCCCGCGGACCGGCTCTCCCGGATCGAGGAGGTCAGGGCCCGGCTGCTCCCGACCGCGGACCGGGTCACGAGGAGCCTGTCGCTCACTATCTGAAAAGCGGCTCCTTGTGGCACCCCGGGTCGAACCCGTTTCCTAAATGAAACGGACATTTCAGGTGCTGCACCGGCGCACACGGCTGACATGTCCCCCCGACGTACGGTGAGGACTGCGGACGAAGCATGACTTTGGCCCGAGACCATGGCGGCGACCACTGGCCGATGCGGCTGTTCCGGTGCAGGGCGGCGGGTCCCTGCCTGCCCGTGCTGATCGTTCTCGTGGTCGTGCTCCTCGACCTCGCCGGCGGTGCCGGGATGATCTGGCTGCCCATGCTCGCGGCCGGCCCCGCGCTCGCCGCGACCACCAACAGCCCGCGCGGCGTCCTCAGCGTCGGCCTCCTCGCCGCCGGGCTCGGCGCCGCCCTCGGCATCGGCGGCCAGGTCCCCGGCCGTGAGCTGACCGCCGTCCTCGCCGCGCTGGCGGCCGTCACCCTGGCCAGCGGCCTGGCGAGCGCGCTGCGCGGACGCCGGGAACGCGTGCTCGACGCCGTCCGCTCGGTCGCCGAGGCCGCCCAGCACGCCCTGCTCAAGCCGGTCCCGGCGACCGTCGGCCCCTTCCAGGTCGCCGTGCGCTACAACGCCGCCGCCGCGGAGGCCCGGATCGGCGGCGACCTCTACGCCCTGATACCCACCCCGTACGGCGTACGGCTGATCGTCGGCGACGTCCGCGGCAAAGGACTGCCGGCCGTCGGGACCGCCGCCCTCGTCCTGGGCGTCTTCCGCGAGGCCGCCTACGACGAGCCCGACCTGCTCGCCGTCGTCGACCGGATCGAACGGAGCCTGGCCCGCAACCTCGGCGGCGACGACTTCGTCACGGCGGTGGTGGCCGGATACCCGGGGAAGGGTCTGCTGGAAGTGGTGAACTGCGGCCACGCACCGCCCCTGCTGGTCCGGGCCGACGGCGAGGTCGTCGCCGTCGAGCCCACGCACCCGTCGCCGCCGCTCGGACTGCGCGCCCTGCACGACCAGACGCCCAGCCTCCAGGTACTGCCCTTCGCCGACGCCGACCAACTGCTCCTCTACACGGACGGCGTCACCGAGGCCCGCGACCGGCACCGCGCGTTCTATCCCCTCGCCGACGGCCTGACCCGCCACATCTGCGACGAGCCGGCCCGCACACTGGACGCCGTGCAACACGACCTCCTGACCCACGTGGGCGGCCGCCTCCACGACGACGCGGCCCTCTTGCTGCTGCGCAAGCCGGCGGGGGCGGAACCGGGGCCGACGGAGGGTGAGAGCGAAAGCGACGGTGACGGCGAAGGCACGTGTGCCGCCGATTCCCGGCTCACCGGCGCACTGGTGGAGAACCCGGCCCGGTGACCGGAGCTGGCTCTGCCGCGGCACGGCAGGAGTAGTCCCGTTCAGGCTGTCGTGCCGGGTCGGTCGAGGGTGAGCCGCAGGGCCTCGGCTGTGACGTCCGCGTCGGCCTGGGCTGCGGTTCTGTCGCCGTAGTCGAGGGTGTCGTAGTCGTCGTCCAGTTCGGCGAGCCGTTCGGTCAGCGGTAGTTCGTGTCCGAAGCGCTGGTGGATCCGGGAGGCCAGCTCGCGAGGGGACAGTTCACCGGCCAGCATCCGGGCGGCGAGTACTCGTGCCGCGGCCTCCTGTGCGGCGACGCTGCCCAACGGGTGCAGGGTGAGGCCCAGTTCTTCGAGCGCCGGGGGGAGAAGATCGGGGACGTCGTAGTCCGCCTCCCCGCGGGTGCATGCGGCCAAGACGCGCAGCGCAGGGCTGTCGAGGCCGGCGACCAGGGCGTCGCAGGCGGCGGTGACGACGTCGGTTGCGCGCAGCTCGCCCATGCTCCAGAGCACGGCACGGTCTTGCAGCTCGCGGGCTGCCGGGCAGGGAGGGTGCATCCGTCCATGATCTTGGCTGTAGGCCCGAGCAGGCGAACGGTTTACGGCGATGCCTGTCCCGCAGCTTTGGTCAAGGCGTGAGCCTCAGGACGCCACGAACGCCGACCCGACCTCCTTCGCCCTCGACGGCACCGCCTGCGTGAACGTCTTGTGAAGGTGTGGCAGTGGGACGCATACTGACGCGATCAAGGAAAAGTACGGGCGGCGCTGGGCGCCACGGAAGGAAACGAAGTGAGTGCCCGCAGGACCGCCGCCATCGCGCTGCTGCTTCTCGTCACGTTGACCGTCGGCGGCTGCTCGGGTGACTCCGAGCCCGTCGGCGACTCCACCGACGTGGCCTCGTCCGCCGCCGCGGAGACCGAAGAGGTGGACGCTTCCGACGACGCCCCCGCCGACGACACCTCGATCGAGGACGTCCTCGACGCCGCCGGTGTCGACGACGAACTGGTCAACCGGCTCGGCGAGGTCGGCGACGCCAACGGTTACGGCCTCGGCGTGGGCGTCGAGACCGACCTCGAACAGCGTCGTGGACTCGCCGCCCTCCAGGTCGACACCTGCCGCAACGTCGCCGTCGGCTACCGCAGTTGGGACGGCATCCAGAACTCGGACGTAGGCGGCGGCGCGACCGAGGAACAGGCCGCCGCGATGGCGGACTTCCTGCGCACCGAGTTCTGCCCGCACGTCGCCCCGCTCAAGGAGGGCCCGCTGCCCGAGCAGACCCTGGGCGGGCCCGCCGAGGACGGGCAGGGCGGCCGGGGTCTCGCCACCACCCGGACCTGGTGGGAACACCGGTACCAGCGCGTCTCCTGGACCGAGGAGTGCGCCGCGCAGACCGGACAGCCACTGGGCGACCCGCTCGCCTACCGGATCGCCCGGGACGCCGTGATGTGCGCCGAGGTACCGACGGCCCGGGCCAAGGGGCGCTTCATCGCCGTCGACGTCGTGTTCGCCGCGCCGGTCAGTGCCGACCGGGCCGGGAAGACCGTGCTCTCCCTGCTCCCCTCGGGCGCGTCCGTCTCCGGGGAGACCGAGGGCACCAACCCGGACTGGTCGCCGCTGGACGGCGCCTGCCTCGCGGTCGACTTCCGCGCCGACGGGCTCGCGAAGGTCCTGGCCGACGGCCCCGGCGACCCCGACCCCTGGGCCCACGGCATCTACTACTCCGACGGCGCGACCGAGGACGGCGCCGTCGGCCCCTACACCGGCAAGGTCAAGCAGATCCTCCTCGGCACCGGCAAGAGCGAGCCCTCCGCGAGCGGTGTGACGGCCTGCTGAACCCCACGTGGCCGAAAAGCCGCGCCTGGGGAGGGCTCGGGGCATACCCGGACGGCCGTCGTGGGCAGAGAGGTCCCGTATGGCAGCCGCGAGGGGGACCGGATGTCCATGGACTGGGCCACGACCGTCACCACGGTGGGCGGGGTCGCCGCCACGCTGATCGGCGTGGTGGCCGGCTCGCTCCTCACCAGCCGCAGCGACCGCACCCACTGGGCGCGGGATCAGCAGATCGCCGCGTGTTCCGCGATCGTGGCCGAGTCGACCCGCGTCCAACTCGCGCTGCACCGCGCCTGGAAGCACGGTGACGCCGTGGACTGGGTCCAGTGGAACGTGGCCCTCGGCACGGTCTGGCTGGTCGGCGACCCGGCCGTGGTGCAGGCCGCCGCCCGGGTGGACGAGGTGTTCTGGGCGTGCAGCGACCCGTTCGTGCGGGGCACCGGTGCCGACCCGCACGAGTGGGACGAGGCCCGGGACCGGATGGAGGAGGCCCGGCTGCACTTCATCAACACCGCCCGCCACTTCTTCGACGGGCAACGGACACGGCTCACCCAGGTGCCGGTCGGCAGACCCCCGGACCGCCGTGCACCCCGGCCCGCCGTCGGACCCCGACCGGAGCCGGGGGGTACGCCCGACGCCGCCTGAACGCCCCGCCCGAGGTCAAGGGTGTTCCAGCGGCGTTCCGGGGGTCTCGGGTGACCGAGGAGTGAGATCTTCCGAGATCGGCGCGCTCGGTATCGAGAAGAACCGGCTCAGCGCGCGTACCTGGGGGTGCGGGGCTGCCCGCCCCGCTCCGCACACGCCACCGATCCAAGGGACGTACCTCGTGAACGCAACCGCCGCCATCGGCGTCACCGGCCTCGGCGTGATGGGTCGCAACCTCGCGCGCAACTTCGCCCGTAACGGGCACACCGTCGCCGTCCACAACCGTTCCGTCGGCCGCACCCGTGCGCTCGTCGAGGAGTTCGGCCACGAGGGCACGTTCGTCCCCGCCGAGACGGCGGAGGAGTTCGTCGCCGCCCTCCAGCGCCCCCGACGCCTGATGATCATGGTGCAGGCGGGTCCGGTCACCGACGCGGTCATCGACGAGTTCGCCCCGCTCATGGAGCCCGGCGACATGATCATCGACGGCGGCAACGCGCACTTCGCCGACACCCGCCGCCGTGAGGCCGCCCTGCGCGAGCGCGGCATCCACTTCGTCGGCACCGGTGTCTCCGGCGGCGAGGAGGGCGCCCTCAACGGGCCGTCGATCATGGTCGGCGGCTCCAGCGAGTCGTACGACGTCCTCGGCCCGATGTTCGACTCGATCAGCGCGAAGGTGGACGGCGAGTCCTGTGCCGCCCATGTGGGCACCGACGGCGCCGGACACTTCGTCAAGATGGTGCACAACGGCATCGAGTACGCCGACATGCAGCTCATCGCCGAGGCGTACGACCTGCTGCGCCAGGTCGCCGGATACACCCCGGCCGAGATCGCGGAGATCTTCCAGGAGTGGAACCGCGGCCGGCTCGGCTCGTACCTGATCGAGATCACCGCCGAGGTGCTCGCCCACACCGACGCCGCCACCGGGCTGCCGTTCGTCGACATCGTCACGGACGCCGCGGGCCAGAAGGGCACCGGCCGCTGGACCGTCCAGACGGCCCTGGACCTCGGCTCCCCGGTCACCGCCATCGCGCAGGCCACCTTCGCGCGCGCCGCCTCCGGCCAGCGCGAACTGCGCGCCGCCTACGCCGGGCTGCCCGGCGGCACCACCCCGCTGCTCAGCCGCACCGAGGCCGCCCGCTTCACCTCGCAGGTGGAGCACGCCCTGTACGCGTCGAAGGTCATCGCCTACGACCAGGGCTGGAAGATGATCCAGGACGCGGCCGCGGAGTTCGGCTGGAAGATCGACCTCGGCTCGGTCGCCCGGATCTGGCGCGGCGGCTGCATCATCCGCGCGTCCTTCCTCGACCGGATCCGCGCCGCGTACGCCGCCGACCCCGAACTGGTCAGCCTGCTCGGCGAGATGGAGTTCGCGATGGAGATCACCGACGCGCAGGTGCCGTGGCGCGAGACGGTCGCCTCGGCCGCCCGCCGGGGCATCCCGGTCCCGGCGTTCTCCGCCGCCCTCGCCCACTACGACACCCTGCGCGCCGAGCGCCTGCCCGCCGCGCTCCTCCAGGGCCAGCGCGACTACTTCGGCGCCCACACCTACGGCCGTACCGACCGCCCCGGCGCCTTCCACACCCACTGGGCCGAGCCGGGCCGCCCGGAGACCACCGACTGACGCGGCACACGCGTGTGGGCCCCCACCGGATCGGTGGGGGCCCACACGCGTGTGTGTCCCTCCGCGCCGGGACCTCGCGCGGCTCCCGCATGAGCCGCGCGAGGTCCCCACCGCGTCCGGCGCTGCGCGCCGCCGGGCCCCGTGCCGCTCCCGCATGAGGGCACGAGGCCGTCCGGTACGGGCCGTGGCCCAGGGGCGGCGCCGCAGGGAAGGCGTGGGACGGGGAGAGGCGCTAGACGCTCGTCGCCGGGTACGTCGGGTACTCGACGCCGGAGACGTGCTGGACGACGCGGACGACCTGGCAGGAGTAGCCGAACTCGTTGTCGTACCAGAGGTAGAGGATGGCGTTGTCGCCGTCGACCTTGGTGGCGCCCGCGTCGATGATCGAGGCGTGGCGCGAGCCGATGAAGTCCATCGAGACCGCGTCCGGCGCCGTGGTGAAGTCGATCTGGCGCTTGAGCGGCGAGGTCAGCGACACCTCGCGGAGGTGGTCGAGGACCTCCTCACGGGTGGTCTCGCGGCCGAGCCGCAGGCTGAGGATCGCGATCGAGACGTCCGGCACCGGGACCCGGATCGAGCTGCCGGTGATCGGCGCCTTGAGGTCGGGCAGCGCCTTGGCGACGGCGGAGGCGGCACCGGTCTCGGTGATCACCATGTTGAGCGGCGCCGAACGGCCGCGACGGTCCGCCTTGTGGTAATTGTCCAGCAGGTTCTGGTCGTTGGTGAACGAGTGGACGGTCTCCACGTGACCGCGCAGCACCCCGTACTCGTCGTGCATCGCCTTCAGCGGCGGGACGATCGCGTTGGTGGTGCAGGAGGCGCAGGACAGGATCTGCTCGTCCGGCTTGATCGTGTCGTGGTTCACGCCGTGCACGATGTTCGGGACGTCGCCCTTGCCGGGCGCGGTCAGGACGACCTTGTCGATCCCGGGCCGCAGATGCTGCGAGAGGCCCTCGCGGTCGCGCCACTTGCCGGTGTTGTCGATCAGGATGGCGTCCCGGATGCCGTACGCCGTGTAGTCGACCTCGGCGGGGGAGTTCGCGTAGATGACCGTGATCTCGTTGCCGTTGGCGATGATCTTGTTGTTGGCCTCGTCGACCGTGATCGTGCCCTGGAACTGGCCGTGCACGGAGTCGCGGCGCAGCAGCGAGGCACGCTTCACCAGGTCCTGCTCGCCGCCGCCGCGCACCACGACGGCGCGCAGCCGCAGACCGTTGCCGGAGCCGGACTTCTCGATGAGCAGCCGGGCGACCAGGCGGCCGATGCGGCCGAAGCCGTAGAGCACGACGTCGCGCGGCTCACGGCGGTCGATCTTGTTGGCGCCCGTGGCACCGGCGACGGCCTCGGCGGTGAACTCGACCACCGACAGACCGCGGTCGTCGGCCCGGTAGGTGGCCGCGAGCATGCCGATGTCGATCTGGGAGGGGCCCAGGTCGAGCGTGGTGAGGGCCTCCAGGAACGGCAGGGTCTCGGTGACCGACAGCTCCTCGCCCGCGATCTGGCGGGCGAACCGGTGGGTCTTGAGGATGCTGACCACCGACTTGTTCACCAGGGAGCGGCTGTGCAGCAGGACCGTCACGTCCCGCTCGCGGTGCAGCTTCCCGATCATCGGGATCATCGACTCCGCGATCTCCTCGCGGTTCTTCCAGTTGGTGAACGAATCGTCGTTGAGCGTCACGGGCCTATCTTTCGAGCTAGGTGGCGCTCAGATGCTAACCCGAAGAGGTTCTGATCATTCAAGCGGGGGTGTGCTCAGGTGTGCGGGCATGCCGGTAGGCGCCCGGTGTCGTGTGCACGCGCCGCACGAAGAACTTGCCGAAGTTGGTCACCTCCGTGAACCCGAGATGCCGCGCGATCGCGCTGATCGGCAGATCCGTGTGCACCAGCAGCCGGCGCGCCTCCAGTGCCACGCGCGCGTCGATCACGTCCTTGGTGGAGGTGCCGGCGACCTCCCGGCAGGCCCGCGCCAGCGCGCGCGTGCTGCAACTCAGGGCGGCGGCGTAGTCCGCGACGAGCCGGGTCGTCCGGTACGAGCGGTCCAGCTCCCGGCGGAACCGCAGGAACAGTTCGCCGTTGTCGCCGGTGACGGGGGCGGCCTCGGTGTGCCGCTGCCGGCACATCTGGTCGATGTGGAGCAGCGCGACGGCGAGCAGATGCTTCAGCAGATCCTCGCCGAGCCCCTGGTCGGGCCGCTCGAACTCCTCCCGGAGGATCGCCAGCACCCGCTGGAACGCGGCGAGTTCGGAGTCGCCGAGCTGCCAGTGCGAGGGCCGCAGCAGATCGTCGAGCATCCCCATGTGCGCCTTCATCGGGAGCGGGAACGCCGGGGTGAACATGATGATGTCGGCCTCCATGGAGGCCGACGGGGCGAACTGGACCACCTGGTTCGGCCGGGTCCACAGCAGGGTGCCGGTCCGGCACTCCACGGGCGCCGAATCGATGGAGTACGTCCCCCGGCCCTCGCGCACCAGCATGATCTGGTGGAAGCCGAGGCGGTGGGGGCTGCCGAGAAAACTCCGGGAGGTGAGGGTGAGCAGCTCGCTCAGGCTCACCAGCGCGACACCGAGACCGGGCCGGCAGACGGGTCTGTAGGGCACCACGGGGATCGGTAACGAGGCTAAATCGACCATGGATGTTCCGGAATCGACCTTTCACTGTCCACTTGAGGCTTCAATGATAGGTCTGGTCGCCCCGACCGAAGGGACTCCGCACGGGATGACCGCCCCCCACACCAGCCCCGCCACCAGCCCCGACACCCCCCGACCCACCCCCGGACCCACCCCCGGCCGCGCCGCTCCGGAGCGTTCGGTCGTCGGCCGGACGCTCAGCATCCTCGCCGCCTTCGACCGGGACAACCGGATCCTCACCCTGAGCGACATCAGCCGCCGTTCCGGGCTGCCCGTCGCCACCGTCCACCGCATCGTCGCCAAGCTCCACGGCTGGGGCGCCCTGGAGCGCTGTCCCGACGGCGGCTACTGCATCGGACTGCGGCTGTGGGAGACCGCGGTCCTCGCCCCGCACTCCGCGCTCGTCGAGACCGTACGGCCGCATCTGGTCACCCTGCACGGGCAGACGGCCGCCGCGGCGACCGTCGCCATCCGCGACGGCCGGGACAGCGTCTGCCTGCTCTTCGTCACCGACGACCCCGAACCGGCCTCCTGCCACGGCGACCCCGGCACCCGCATCCCGCTCCACGCCACCGCCGTGGGACACGTGCTGCTCGCCCACGCGCGCGGGGCCGTGCGGGACGAGGTCTGCTCCGCACCGCTGCACGCCTACACCCCGGCCACGGTCACCAGCCCCGCCCTGCTCCGGGAGCGCCTCGCCGACGTCCGCCGGGAGGGCTTCGCCGTCGTCCACGGCGGCCTGGCCCCCGGGCGGGGCGGCTACGCGGTGCCGGTGCGCGACGGCGGCGGGGCCGTGGTGGCCGCCGTGGGCGTCGTCGGTCCCGTCGAGCTGGTCCGGCCGGAACGGGTGGCGGCCCAGGTCCGTGACGCCGCCGCGCTGATCCAGCGGGACGTGCGCGCGGAGGGGCTGCGGATCGCGGACGTCGACGTGTGACCCGGACGGAGGCCGGGCCGGGCGGCGGCCCTGCTATGGGCCCGCTGCGGCCTCGCGGGCGGCCGGAGTCGAGGCCGGGCCGGGCTACAGCCCCGTTACGGCCTCGCGGGCGGCCGGAATCCGACGTCGGCTGCCTCGGCCCCGACCGACCGCCCTGTATCGGCCCCTGATCAGCGCCGCCGTGCGGACGCCGTGCCCGGTCCGGTGAACAGCGCCCCGTGCGGACGAAGTGCCCGGTCCGGCGATTGACCCCGGCTCCTTCGGGTACGCGTCGCGGGACCGCGCCCCGGCACGGACGCGTCCGGCCCGGGCCCGACCGACCCCCACCTCAGGGAATCCGCCATGCACACACCCGCGCACGACCACACCCCCGACCCCGCCCGGCGGGCGCTGGACGCGCTGGCCCGGGACACGCAGGACACGACGGCCCTGGACACGCTCGCGCACTGCGACGTCCTCGTGCCCGTCCCCGACGACGCCGTGGACGAGGACGTCACCGACCCGACCACCGTGGCCCTGCCGGTCCTGGAGCAGCCGGGCAGCGCGCCCGTCGTCCCGGTGTTCACCTCCGAACCGGAGATGGCCGGTCTGCTGCCCGGCGTCGACCGCTACCGCCTGGTGCCGCTCGGCGCGCTGGCCGCACAGTGGCCCGCCACCGAGCTGTCGCTCTGCATCGACGGGGCCGGTGACCACCCGCTCACCCTCACCTCGGAAGGGGTCCGCACGCTGCTGGCGCGCTGACCCCGGCCCCGACCGCCCTTCCGTGCTCCGGGGCGTATATCGGCCAATTCGGAACATCACCCCAACAGGTGATCGCCCCGGCCGTCACGCCCCGGAGATCATGAGCACGATGCCGTGGTCGGGGCGGCGGCCGGCGATGACGAGGGGGCGGGCGATGGGGACGTTGCGTCAGGTTGTTCCACACGCGACACAGGCGACGCAGGTGACACAGACGCAGGTGACACAGGCGACGCAGGGCACACAGGCGGAGGCGGCACCGGACGCGGCGCAGAACCCGCCGGCCCCGCAGCCCGACCCCCGCCACCAGGTCATCTCCCAGCGCGACGGCACCCGTGGCCCCCGCAGAACCCGGATCAGGCTCGACGGACCGGTCACCGAGATCCCCGCCCCGTACGTCCATCCGGTCGGCCGCGTCGCACCCGACTGGGGCTTCGTGATCGCGGAGCATCCCGAGCCGGGCCAGTACCGCCACTTCCAGTTCGTCTGGAGGGCCGCGGGACCCGGGACGACCGGCATGGGCCTACGGATCGGCCGCGGGCGGGACGGGCTCGCCGTCACCGTCCTGGCGGGGGACTCCCGCTGGCCGGAGGAGACGGTCCTGACCAGACTCTGTCTGGGCGAACGGCCCCCGGCCGAGTGGTCGGCCGTACGACTGGACCTGTGGGAGCTGACCGGCGGCAGACTCCCGCTCGCCGGTGTCAGCCTGCGCTGCGACGGCGGGGGCGCCCTCTTCGACCGGCTCGCCCTCGGCCGCACCGCCGCCGACCTGCCGAAACCGATCTGAAAGCCGGGTTACCGGGCGCCCAGCATCCGTTCCAGCACCTCCCGCTGGAGCGGCCGTACCTCGGTGTGCAGATCGCGGCCCTTGTCGGTGAGGGCGACCCACACACCGCGCCGGTCCTCGACGCAGACGGCCCGTTCCACCAGGCCCTCCTTCTCCAGCCGGCCGATCAGCCGGGACAGGGCGCTCTGGCTCAGGTGCACTCGGCCGACGAGGTCCTGGACCCGGCACTGGTCGCCCGTGCGGGGCGTCTCCGACGCGAGCACGTCGAGCACCTCGAAGTCGCTCGCGCCGAGGCCGTGCGGATGCAGGACGCGGTCGATCTCGCACATCGTGCGGGCGTGCACCGAGAGGATGTCCCGCCACCGGTCCTCTAGGTCCGCTCCGACCGTCTTCGCTGCCATACCCGCACGGTAACACCGTTTTCCGCATTCGTTGAGTCCTCAACTAGTGCGAATGCAAGAAAGGCGGGAAGCGGCGAGAAGGGAGATTCAGGAGGGGTCCTCCAGCAGGCCCACCAGGTTGCCGTCCGGGTCCTTCACGGCGGCGATGAGCCGGCCGTTGCCCACGTCGCGCACGTCCTGGAGCACCTCGGCACCCGCCTCGACCAGCGCCGCCAGACGGCCCCGGATGTCGGAGACGTGCCAGTAGGGGACCGGTCCGGTCAGGCCCTGGGCGTGGCCGTTGGGGTTGAGGCCGACGTCCTGGCCGGCGGCTTTGAAACCGACGTAGTACGGCTCGTCGGCGTAGGGCTCGACCTCCAGCAGCGCGCTGAACAGGGCCTTCGCCCGGTCGACGTCCTTGACGGGGTAGATGATCGTCTGGATACCGGTGGTCGTGGTCATGGTGGTCACTCCTCGGCGGTGCGCGGTCCGACGCCGAGCGCGTCGGTGATCTCACGCTAAGGCGGGGGAGCGGGGGTCCGCTTCTTCGATCCTGACCGATACGGCCGAGGGAACCACCCGCCCCCGAGCCCGACGCCTCCGCCCCCGCCCCTCACGTCGACTCCCGCCGCACCAGCTCCGTCGGCAGGATCACCGCCGCCGGGTCCTCGCCGCCGATCTGGGCGAGCAGCACACGCACCATCTCGTTGCTGATCCGGTCCCAGGGCTGGCGGATCGTCGTCAGGGGCGGGGTGGCCGCGGTGGCCGCCGGGGAGTCGTCGAAGCCGCCGACCGCCACGTCCTCCGGCACCCTGCGGCCCGCCCGCCGCAGCGCGCTCAGCACCCCCTGGGCCATCAGGTCGGAGGCGACGAACACCGCGTCCAGGTCCGGGGCCTGCGCCAGCAGCCGCTCCGCGCCCGACTCGCCGCTGGCCCGGCTGTAATCGCCGGAGACGACGAGCCGGTCGTCGTAGGGCGTGCCGGTCTCGGTGAGCACCTCCCGGTATCCGGCGAGGCGTTCCACACCGCCCGGGGTGTCCAGCGGTCCGGTGACCACCCCGATCCGGCGGCGGCCCCGGGCCAGCAGATGGCGCACCATGTCCCGGGCGCCGTCCCGGTCGTCGGCGGCCACATAGCTGACCTTGGAGCCGATGCCGATGGGCTTGCCGCAGGCGACCAGCGGGACGCCCGCCTCGCGCAGCTCGCTGGCGACCGGGTCCCCGGAGTGACTGGAGACCAGCAGGACGCCGTCGACATGGCCCGCGGTGATGTACCGCGTGATGCGCCGCCGTTCGTCCTCGGTCCCGGCCAGCATCAGCAGCAGCGGGATGTCGTGGGCGGCCAGCGCCTGGGTGCAACCACGCAGCAGGACATTGAAGTTGGGGTCCTCGAAGAACCGCTCCTGCGGTTCCGTCAGCAGGAAGCCCACCGAGTCGGAGCGGCCGGTGATCAGGGAGCGGGCGTGCCGGTTCACGACGTAACCCGTCTTGCGGATGGCGGCGTCGACCGCCTCCCGCGCGGTGGGACTGACGTAGTGCCCGCCGTTGAGCACCCGGGACACGGTGCCTCGTGAGACCCCCGCCTCCCGTGCCACGTCGTGGATCGTCGGCGGTTTGCGGCGGCCCCCCGCACCTTTGTTCATGGTCATGACTTTACGGCTCCGGAGAGCAGATCCAGGCTCCAGAAGCGCTGGACGACCAGGAACAGAGCCACGAGCGGGACGACCGCGAGGAAGGCGCCGGTGATGACCAGCGTGTAGAGCGCCGGGGTGTTGGAGCCCTGTTCGAGGAGCGTGAACAGACCGAGCGTGAGCGGGAACCGCTCGTCGTCGCTGAGCATGATGTACGGCAGCAGGAAGTTGTTCCAGATCGCCACGAACTGGAACAGGAACACCGTCACCAGGCCGGGCACCATCATCGGCAGCGCGATCCGCGTGAAGATCCGCCACTCGCCCGCCCCGTCCATCCGGCCGGCCTCCACCACGTCGCCCGGCACGGCGGCGGCCGCGTAGATGCGGGAGAGATAGACGCCGTACGGGGAGAGGATCTGCGGCAGCAGCACGGACCAGTAGGAGTCCGTGAGGTCCGCCTGCGCGAGCAGCAGGTACTGCGGGATCGCGAGGATGATCGGCGGCATCAGCACACCGGCGAGCAGGATGTTGAACATCGTCTCGCGGCCGCGGAAGCGGTAGGTGGCCAGCGCGAAGCCGCTCACCGCGGACACGCACGTCGACAGCAGGGCGCCGAGCACGGCGTACAGGGCCGAATTGCCCATCCACTGCCAGTAGATGCCGTCGCGGTAGGCGTCGAGATCACGGATGTTGTCGGCGAAGCCGGTGCCCGGCAGGAAGGTGAAGGTGGAGAACAGCTCGCTGCCGGACTTGGTGGAGGCGATCACCACCCAGGCCACCGGGAGGAGACAGTAGAGCGCGCCCAGCAGCAGTACGGCCGTCGGGACCAGTGCGATCCGGCCGCGTAGGGGCGTCCGGCCGCGGGCGGTGCCCGGCGTTCCGGTCGCCGCGGGTGCCTCGTGTACGGCGAGAGAAGTCATCGTGCCCCTCCTTGGCGGGCGTCCTGCCGGTTCCGCCGGTTCGCGGCGCGCAGGAAGCCGAAGGACAGCACCAGCGTGGCGAGGGCGATGATCACGGCCTCGGCGGCCGCCCGGTAGATGTCCCCGGTGCCGAACGCGTCCCGGTACACCTTCATCAGCGGACTCCAGGTCGTGGACACGGAGTTGGTGAGGGGCTTGAGGGTGGTCGGCTCGTTGAACACCTGGAGCGTCGCGATGATCGAGAAGAAGAAGGTGAGCACCAGCGAGGGCGCCACCATCGGGATCTTGATGCGCAGCGCGGTCTGGAGCGGGGTGGCGCCGTCCAGCTTGGCCGCCTCGTGGACCTCGGCCGGGATCGCCCGCAGCGAGGTGTAGATGACGATCATGTTGAAGCCGGTGCCGCCCCAGATCGCGATGTTGGACAGGGCGCCGTAGAGGGGACCGCCGTCCAGCAGGTCGGGCTGCGGCAGGCCGAGCGCGTCGAGGACGTAGTAGAAGGGGCTGACGCTCGGCAGGTAGAGGAAGCCCCACAGCAGCGCGGCCACCACGCCGGGGATGGCGTACGGCAGGAAGATCGCGAGCCGGGTGAACGGCGCGAGGCGCACCTTCTCGGAGTCCAGCATCAGCGCGAACAGCAGGGCCAGGCCCAGCATCACTGGGACGACGATGCAGCCGTAGCCCAGCACGCGCAGCGCGCCGGCGAGGAGTTCGGGGTCGGTCAGGGAGTCGGTGTAGTTCTCCAGGCCGGCCCAGACCTCGCTGCGGGCGCCGGCGCCCAGGCCGAGGCCGGAGACCTTGACCTTGTGGAGGCTGAGCCACACCGCGTAGCCGATGGGCAGCGCGAAGAACAGGGCGAACAGAACGGTGGCGGGGAGGAGGAAGGCGTACGGGGCCCCCTTGACCCCGTACGACCTCCGGCGTGCGCTGGTCACTCGGAGACCTCGAAGCCCTGCTTCTTCAGGTCGGCGACGGTGTCCGCCTGCATGGTGTCGAGGGCGGCGGAGAAGTCGGACTTGTTCTTGGCGGCGGCGCCGAACGCGTCGTTGAAGGTGGTGTAGGCGACGTTGACGTTCGGGCCCCAGGCCGAGGGCGCCGTCGTCTTCGCGATCTCGGAGGCCAGGGTGTAGAAGTCGGCCTGCGTCGAGAAGTAGTCCGGCGGGGTCAGGAAGGCGCCGCTGAGCTGGGCGGAGGTGGAGGCCGGGTAGATGCCGCTCTCCTTGGCCAGGGCGTTGAGGGCGTCGCCGTCGGTGTTCAGCCAGGCGGCGAACTCGGCGGCGGCCTCCTTGTGTGCGGAGTCGGTGGTGACGGCCGTCGAGGAGCCGCCCCAACTGCCGGTCACGTTCTCGCTGTTGCTCCACTGGGGGAGCGGGGCCATGGCCCACTTGCCCTTGGTGTCGGGCGCGGCGGTGGTGAGGGTGCCGGGCGCCCAGACGGCGGAGACCCAGGCGATCTGCTGCCCGGTGTTGAGCGCCTTGTTCCAGGCCGGGGTGTACATCGGCTGGTTGTCGATCACGCCCTCCTTCACCAGGCCGCCCCAGAAGTCGGCGACCTTCTTTGTGGCCGCGTCGTTGATGCCGACCTTCCACTTCTGGCCCTCCGTGGTCCACCAGCGGGCGCCGGCCTGCTGGGCG
Source organism: Streptomyces sp. CAI-85 (assembly GCF_013363615.1). Taxonomy (NCBI): domain Bacteria; kingdom Bacillati; phylum Actinomycetota; class Actinomycetes; order Kitasatosporales; family Streptomycetaceae; genus Streptomyces; species Streptomyces sp. CAI-85. The sequence goes on from NZ_JAANNX010000003.1 coordinate 335,903, forward strand.
AGGCCCGCGAAGAGCCCGGAGTCGTTGGCGGAGAACGTGGTGAGGTCGGTGTCCGGAGCCTTCTTCTTCAACTCCCGGGCGGTGTCGGCGAACTGCTCCCAGGTCGCCGGGACGGTCAGGCCGTACTTCTCGAAGAGGTCGGCGCGGTAGTAGAACATCATCGGGCCGATGTCCTGCGGCACCGCGTACACCGCGTCCGTGCCCAGCGTGGTCTGCTGCCAGACGCCGTCGGCGAACTTGCTCTTCGCGTCGCCGACGTCTTTCGCTATGTCCGCCAGCGCGTCATTGCTGACCAGGGTCGGCAGCGCCTGGTACTCGGCCTGGACCAGGTCCGGGGCCTTGCCCGCCTTGTGCGCGGTGAGGATCTTGGTGACCAGCGTGTCGCCGGACGCCTGCTTCTTCACCGTGACGGTGATCCGGGCCTCCTTCCCGGGCCCCTTGTTCCACAGGTCCACGACCTTGTCCATACCGGGCGTCCAGGTCCAGTACGTGAGCGAGACCGGACCGGACGAGCTGCCGCCGTCGTCGGACGAGCCGCAGGCGGCGAGGGCGGTGGCGCCGAGCGTGACGGCTACGGCGGAAGCCACGAGGCGACGGCGCTTCGTGTTGGGCATGGATCTCTCCCCTGACCTGGGTCCCCGCCGGGTGCGGAAACCTGCCATGCGAACGCCTGACCAGGCGCCCCGCCCGTCGCGGGAAGCCCGTCAAGCTCTCTGTGAGCGTTCACAGTAGAGAAACATCCCGGACACTTGTCAATGGTTGATGCTGTGCGGTTATGTTGGGCTCCGCAGCGCCGTACCGGTGTGTGCACGTTCCCAAACGCTCGACCCAACGGGAGATTTTCATGCCGGAGACCACGCCGGAGACCGCACCCAAGGGCCTCACCCGGCTCGCCTTCGGTGGGGACTACAACCCCGAGCAGTGGCCGGAGAGCGTCTGGGCGGAGGACGTCCGGCTGATGCGGGAGGCCGGCGTCACGATGGTGAGCGTCGGGATCTTCTCCTGGGCCCTGCTGGAGCCCTCACCCGGCGTCTACGACTTCGGCTGGCTGGACCGGATCATCGACCTGCTGCACGAGCACGGCATCCGCGTCGACCTGGGCACCCCCACCGTCGTCCCGCCGGTCTGGTTCTACCGCGCCCACCCCGACGCGCTGCCCGTGACGGCCGACGGCGTCCGCCTGGAGTTCGGCTCCCGCGGCGCCATCTGCCACAGCAACACCCACTACCGCGCGGCCGCCGCGAACATCACCACCCGGCTCGCCGAGCGCTACGGCGACCACCCGGCGCTCGCGATGTGGCACGTCCACAACGAGTACGGCGTCCCCGTCTCCGCCTGCTACTGCGACTCCTGCGCCGCGCACTTCCGCCGCTGGCTCCTGACCACCCACGGCAGCCTCGACGCGGTGAACGACGCCTGGGGCACCGCCTTCTGGGGCCAGCGCTACCCGAGCTTCGAGGACATCCTCCCGCCGCGCACCACACCGACCGTCGGCAACCCCGGCCAGGCGCTCGACTACAAGCGGTTCGCCGACGCCACCATGCGCGAGAACTTCTGTGCGGAGCGGGACATCCTGCACCGGCTCGCACCCGGTGTCCCGGTCACCACCAACTTCATGACGGCCCTCAGCCAGTGCGACTCCGTCGACTACTGGGCCTGGGGCCGCGAGGTCGACCTCGTCACCAACGACCACTATCTGATCACCGACGGCCGCCGCACCCACGTCAACCTGGCGATGGCCGCCGACCTCACCCGCTCCGTCGCCGGCGGCGCCCCCTGGCTGCTCCTGGAGCACTCCACCTCGGGCGTCAACTGGCAGCCCCGCAACCCCGCCAAGGCGCCGGGACAGATGGCCCGCAACTCCCTCGCCCATGTGGCGCGCGGCTCCGAGGGCGCGATGTTCTTCCAGTGGCGCCAGTCCCGGCGCGGCGCCGAGAAGTTCCACTCGGCGATGCTCCCGCACGGCGGGACCGACACCCGCGTCTGGCGCGAGGTCGTCGAACTGGGCGCCGGGCTCGGCTCGTTGGCCGACATCCGCGGCAGCCGCACCGAGGCCGACGTGGCCGTCCTGTGGGACTGGCACTCCTGGTGGGCGCAGAACCTCGACTGGCGGCCCAGCCAGGACGCCGACCCGCGCGAGCGCGCCGACGCCTTCTACGAGGCGCTCTACGACCGCCATCTCACCGTCGACTTCGCCCACCCGGAGTCCGACCTGTCGGCGTACCCGCTGGTCGTCGTGCCCGCCCTGTACCTGATGACGGAGGCGGCCGGGAACAACCTGCGGGAGTACGTCGAGAACGGCGGCACCCTCGTCGTCTCCTTCTTCTCCGGCATCGTCGACGAGCACGACGCCGTCCACGAGGGCGCCTATCCGGGCGCGCTGCGCGACGTCCTGGGCCTGACCGTCGAGGAGTTCTCCCCGCTCCCCGCCGGCGCATCCGTGCGTCTGACCGGGCCCGACGGCACCGAGCGCACCGGTGACGTGTGGACGGAGTTCGTGGTGCCGCGCGGCGCCGAGACCGTCTGGACCTACGCCGACGGTCTCACCGCCGGACAGCCCGCGGTCACCCGGCACCGCCTCGGCGAGGGCACCGCCTGGTACGTCTCCACCCGCCTGGGCGCCGAGGGCCTGGACGCGCTGCTCGGCCGGGCCGCCGCCGACACGCGGCTCGCCCAGCGCGCCGAACTGCCCCGGGACGTCGAGGTCGTGGTGCGCTCGGGGGAGAGCGGCCGCTATCTCTTCGCGATCAACCACACCGCCGCCGACACCAAGGTGCCGCTGGCCACGGCCGGCACCGAGCTGCTGACGGGCGAACGCGCCGCCGGCCGCCTCGCGGTCCCGGCGGGAGCCGTACGGGTCGTACGACTCGACGGCTGAGCCGACTCCCCCTCCGCCCGTGGAGCCGCGAGCCGCGGACGGAGGGGGCCCTCGCCCCGGGCGAGGCTCTCGCGGGCCTTCGCCCGACGCGGGCCTTCGGCTCCGGGCGAGGACACCCCACCCATCACGTCGAAGGGACGACGGACGACGATGTTCCATCCCAGACGGTTCCACACCGGACACATCCTGCGAGCCCTGCTGCTCCCGCTCACCGCGGGGCTCGCCCTCACCGCACTGCCCGCGCAGACCGCCCAGGCGGCGAGCACCCTGACCAACGGCGGCTTCGAGAGCGACGGCGCCGGGGCGGCCGTGCCCAACGGCTGGTCGGAGTACGGCGACACGGGCGCCTCCTTCTCCGAGTCCGGTGGCCACGGCGGCAGTTACCGCCTGTCCCACTGGGCGTCCACCGCCTACAAGGTGGAGACCTACCAGTACCTCTCCGGGCTCACCAACGGCTCCTACAAGCTCACCGCCTGGGTCCGTTCCGGCGGCGGCCAGAACTCCGCCTATCTGGCGCTGAAGAACTGCGGCGGCGCCGAACAGCGCACCGACCTGCCGGTGTCGGCGAGCGGCTGGATCCGTGTCGTCGTCCCGGTCACGGTGACGAACAACCAGTGCACGATCAGCGTCACCAGCGACGCCAACGCGGGCAACTGGCTCAACGTCGACGACCTGACCTTCGCCGCCGGCACCGCCGGACTGACGGTCAAGGGCGCCGACATATCGTCCCTGGCCAAGAGCGAGGCCAAGGGCGGTGTCTACCGCACGAGTTCGGGCGCCACCGGCGACGCGGTCACCATCCTCAAGAACGCCGGCATGAACTACGCCCGCCTCAAGGTGTGGGTGAACCCGGCCGACGGCTACAACAACAAGGCACGCGTCCTCGCCGTGGCCAAGCGTGTCAAGGCCGCGGGACAGAAGCTCCTGGTCGACTTCCACTACTCGGACACCTGGGCCGACCCCGGCGCCCAGGCCAAGCCGGCCGCCTGGGCGGGCCATTCGTACAGCCAGCTCAAGACGGACGTCTACCACCACACCTACGACGTGCTCAACGCCCTCAAGGCACAGGGCACCACGGCCGACATGGTCCAGGTGGGCAACGAGATCAACGGCGGCATGCTGTGGTCCGAGGGCTCCACCGCTAACTGGGGCCAACTGGCCGGGCTGCTCAACTCCGGCTATGACGCGGTGAAGGCGGTCAGCTCCTCCACCTCCGTCGCCCTGCACCTTGCCAAGGGCGGCGATCTGACCGGCACCCGCTGGTGGTTCGACAACGCCGTCGCCAACGGCGTGAAGTTCGACGCGATCGGGCTGTCGTACTACGGCTACTGGCACGGCACGCTCGCCGACTTCCAGACCACGCTGGACGACGCGGCCGCCCGCTACGCCAAGCCGGTGTTCCTCGCCGAGACGGCCTACCCGTTCCGGCTGGACAGCGAGGACGCGCTGGAGAACATCATCGATCTGAGCGGCGAACTGGTCTCCGGCTACCCGGCGACCACGGCCGGGCAGCTCGCCTGGATGAACGCCGTCGCGAACATCGTGGAGGCGGTCCCGAACGGCCGCGGTCTCGGCGTCTTCTACTGGGAGGCCACCTGGACCGCGGTGAACGGCAACGGCTGGGACCCCACCGACGCCTCCTCGGGCAACGGCTGGGAGAACCAGGCCCTGTTCGGCTACGACGACAGGCCGCTGCCCGCGATGGCGTGGTTCGGCCACCGCTGACATCCCGCCGGCGCCGATGACGGCCCGGGCCCCGGCCGCACCGCGCGGCCGGGGCCTGCCCCTCTTTCGAACACCCGTGTAGGGCAAGGGAGTTCGATCCCAGTCAAGCGTCGCCGAGTCCGGGACACGGCGGCTCCCGCTGCGGAACAGTGGGAGGACGCGGTACCGAGGAGGCCCGGACGGAGGGGACGACGATGCTCAGGACGCCCGCAGGCGAGCGGCGGCTCGACATCCTGGAGTGGCTGAAGGAACCGGCCCGGCACTTCCCGCCGCAGCGTCGCGCCGACCCCGTCGAGGACGGCGTACCGGCGGCCGCCGTCGCCGCCAAACTGGGGGTGCGCCGCGAGGTCGCCGACACCCATCTCGCCCTGCTCACCGGCCTCGGCCTGCTGCGCGCCACCCGGATCCGCCGGCGTCTCTACTACCGGCGCGACGAGATGCGCATCGCCGAGGTGGCCCGCATGTTCGAGAAGGGCTGGTAGCGGACACCGGACCGGCGGCGCCGTGGGACGCGGACCCGGCCCCGGTCGCGGAAAACGACGCGGCCCCGGTTGCGGAAAGTGACGCGGCCCCGGTTGCGGAAAGTGACGGCAAAGGAGCCCGGTTATCCCCCGACGTGCCCGCTCCCGCCTGCGAGGATGGCCGCCTCCTCCAGGAAGGGCGGAACTCCATGGACCCGCGGACGGCACTCGTCCCGCTCAGGTACGTCAGCCTCCCCGGACACGGCCCCGAGGACGTCGTCGCCGACCCCCGGGGCCGCGTCCTGACCGGTCTGGCGGACGGACGGATCGTGCGCGTCGACGGCCTGGACGATCCGCCGGGCGCCCGCGTCGAGCACATAGCCGAGATCGGCGGCCGCCCGCTCGGCCTCGAACTCCTCCCCGACGGCGACCTGTTGGTGTGCGACGCCGAGGGCGCCCTGCTGCGCGTCGACCCCGACGGCGGCACCGGGAACGTCCGTGTCCTGACCGAGTCGGCGGCGGGGGAGCGGCTGCGGTTCTGTAGCAACGTCGTCGCCCTGCCCGACGGCACCGTCTACTTCACCGTCTCCAGCCGCGTCCACCCGCTGCGCGACTGGATGGGCGACATGGCCGAACACACCGGCACCGGACGGCTGTTGCGCCTCACCCCCGGCGCCACCGAGGCCGAAGTCGTCCTGGAGGGGCTCCAGTTCGCCAACGGACTGGTCCGCGGCGCCGACGACCGCAGCCTGATCGTCGCCGAGACCGGCGCCCGCCGCCTCACCCGCTTCCATCTCACCGGCCCGCGCGCCGGACACGCCGAACCCCTCGTCGAGAACCTGCCCGGCTACCCGGACAACCTGTGGCGCGGCGCCCCCGACGGCCCGGTCTGGGTCGCCCTGGCCGGCCCGCGCGTCCCCGCCCTCGACCTCCTGCACCGCGCCGGCCCCGGCGTCCGGCGCGCCGCGGCCCGGATCGCCGTACGCGCGCCCTACCGGCCCGCGGCCTGGGCCGGGGTGCTCGCCGTCGACGACGACGGGCACGTCCTGCACCACCTCACCCGCCGCCGCTCCGGCTTCCGCATGGTCACCAGCGTGTGCGAGACCGGCGGCCTGCTGGTCCTCGGCAGCCTCCACGAACGCGGTATCGCGGTGTGCGCCGCACCCGAGGGCAAACGCCACGGGTGAACCCCGGCGCTACCCTGTGACCAGCCGTGATCACCCGCACCGGGCACCACCGGTCGCAGGCAGGAGACGTACGACATGACTTCCCCGGAGGCCGGGAGCCTCCGCGCCGGGGCCGTCCGGCGGCCGCCCGGGACGGGACCCCGCCCGGTGGTCGCCGTGGTGGCCGTCGGCGGCACGCTCGGCACCCCCACCGGCTCGCGACGGCCGCCGGGCTTGGGGACCGCGTCCGCCGGGGTGGCCATAGGCCAGGCGGTCCGGCCGTAACCGGCCCGGCCGCACCCGCGCCCGGTGGGACTGCTCGTCCCGCCCCGGCTCCCCGCCCGCAGACCACTGGAGACGTCACGGTCTCCGCTCTCGTCAGAACTGGATTCCATGAGCGCCATCTCCGTCGGCCAAGCCGTCGTCCTCGGAGCCGTCGAGGGAGTGACCGAGTTCCTCCCCGTCTCCTCCACCGGCCATCTGAAGATCACCGAGGGCCTGATGGGCATCCCCGTCGACGACGACGCCGTCGTCGGCTTCTCGGCCGTCATCCAGGTCGGGGCCATCGCCGCCGTACTGGTCTACTTCCGCAAGGACATCGCGCGGATCGTCTCCGCCTGGTTCCGCGGCCTGCGCGACCGCGAGGAGCGCGTCCACCACGACTACAAGTTCGGCTGGTGGGTGATCTGGGCGACCCTGCCGATCGTCGCCGTCGGCCTGGCCGCCAAGCCGCTCATCGAAGGACCGCTCGCCTCCCTCTGGGTGGTCGCCGGATCGCTGATCGCGGGCAGCGGTGTGATGTGGGCCGCCGACCGGATGGGCCGGCACAAGCGCGGCGAGGACGACACCTCGTTCAAGGACGCCATGCTGGTCGGCAGCTCCCAGATCCTCGCGCTGCTCTTCCCCGGCTTCTCCCGCTCCGGCGCCACCATGTCCACCGCGCTCATGCTGGACCTGGACCGGGTCGCGGCCACCCGGCTGTCGTTCTTCCTCGGCATCCCCGCCCTGACCGGCGCCGGCCTGTACGAGCTGAAGGACGCGCTCGGCACCGGGGCGGGGTCGGCGGCCCCGCTCGCCGTGGGCACGCTGGTCTCCTTCGTCGTGGCCTACGCCTCCATCGCCTGGCTGCTGAAGTTCGTGGCCAAGCACACCTTCAACGCGTTCGTGATCTACCGGATCGTCATCGGTCTCGCGCTGTTCGGGCTGCTGGGCACGGGCGTCCTGGAGAGCTGACCCGACCCGCACACGCCTCGGCCGGGAGCCCCGCCGGGCTCCCGGCCCCCTGCCCGTCTTGACAGGAACCCGGCGCCGCCCTGACCATCACACTCGTGAACCTGTCAGACAGCCAGACAGGTGTGTCGGGCCCGCGGCGCGTCAGCGCCATGGAAGCGGTCCTCACCCACCTGCGCGGCGCCATCGAGCGCGGCACCTACGCCATCGGGGACAAGCTCCCCTCCGAGGCGGAGCTGTGCCGCACCCTCGAGGTGTCCCGGCCCGTGCTGCGCGAGGCGCTGCGCGCCCTCCAGACCATGGGCCTGACCGTCGCCAAGACCGGCAAGGGCACGTTCGTGATCGCGAACACCGTGGAGGACCCGACCTTCGGCGACTACGCGGCCAGCGACCTGATGGAGGTGCGCCGCCACGTCGAGATCCCGGTCGCCGGATACGCGGCGCTCCGCCGCACCCCGGAGAACCTCGACCACCTCGCGCATCTGCTCGACCGCATGGAGCGGGAGACGGACACCACCGCGTGGGTCGCGATGGACACCCTCTTCCACCTGGCCGTCGCCGAGGCCGCCCAGAACCCGGTCTTCCGCCGGGTCATCGAGGAGATCCGGGACGCGCTGGCCCGCCAGTCCGCCTTCCTCACCGAACTGGGCGGCCGCCGCGAGCAGTCCAACCGCGAACACCGGGCGATCGTCGAGGCGCTGACCGACGGCTCCGAGGCCGACGCGGTCGCCGCGATGAGCCACCACCTCGACCGCGTCGAGACCACCCTCACCGACATCGTGCGCACCCCCGGCACGAGCACCACCCCCCACGGACACAGGCAATGATGTACGACAGCACCCTCGCCGACGCCCCCGCGATCCGCGAGCCCCTCCACGCGCCCGTCGCCCACCTCGTCCGCGGCGGGGTGACCGAGGGCATCCACTACGGCTCCGTCGTCGTCCTCGGCGAGCGCGGCGAGGTCCGGCTCCAGCTCGGCGACATCGAGGCCGCCTTCTATCCGCGCTCGGCGCTCAAGCCCGTCCAGGCCGTCGCCATGGTCCGCGCCGGGCTGCCCCTCGACGGCGAGCTGCTCTCCCTCGCCGCCGCCAGCCACTCCGGCGAGGACCACCACCTCGACGCGGCCCGCCGTATCCTCGCCCTGGCCGGCCTCACCGAGGACGACCTGCGCAACGTTCCCGACCTGCCGTACGGCGCCGCCCAGCGCGACGCGTGGATCCGCGCCGGCCGCCCCGCCTCCCGGCTCGCCCAGAACTGCTCCGGCAAGCACGCCGCCATGCTGTACACCTGCCGGCTCAACGGCTGGTCCCTGCACGACTACCTCGACCCGGCGCACCCGCTCCAGCAGGCGATCGCCGAGATCGTCGAGGACCTCACCGGGCAGCGGACGTCCCGGGTCACCGTCGACGGCTGCGGCGCCCCGCTCTTCGCGGTCTCCCTGCACGGCCTCGCCCGCGCCGCCGCCCGCATCACCACGGCGGCGCCCGGCACCCCCGAGGCCCGGGTCGCCGACGCGATGCGCGACCACGCCGAGACCGCCTCCGGCACCGGCCGGGACGTGGCCGCCCTGATGCGGGCCGTCCCCGGCCTGCTCGCCAAGGACGGCTTCGAGGGCGTCGAGGTCGCCGCCCTCCCGGACGGCCGCGCCGTCGCCGTCAAGATCTCCGACGGCGCGAACCGGGCCCGGATACCGGTCACCGCGGCCGCCCTCGTCCGGGCCGGCGTCGACCCGGCCCTCCTCACCGAGTTCGCCGGCGAGCCGCTGCTCGGCGGCGGCGCACCGGTCGGCGCGGTCCGCCCGGCCCGCACGCTGGACCCGGTCCCGGTCCCGGCCCCGGTACGGGCCTGCGCCTGAGGACAGCGGCCCACGGATCCCGGAGCGACCGGAGGCACAATGGTGATCATGGCAACGACGTCGTCCTTCGCCTTCCAGCCGGTCCTGGAGCGCATCGCCGAGGAACTGGAGCACACCCCCGGCCGCGGCCGCCCCGCCGACTACATCCCGGCACTGGCCGCCCGCGACCCTCGCCGCTTCGGCATGGCCGTCGCCGAACTGGACGGCACGGTGTACGGGGTGGGGGACTGGCGCGAGCCGTTCTCCACCCAGTCCATCACCAAGGTCTTCACCCTCGCCCTGGACCTGGCCCGCGAGGGCGACGCGCTGTGGGAGCACGTGGGCCGCGAGCCCTCCGGCAACCCCTTCAACTCGCTGGTGCAACTGGAGTACGAGCACGGCATCCCGCGCAACCCCTTCATCAACGCGGGCGCCCTCGTCGTCACCGACCGGCTGCACACCCGAACCGGCGACGCGTCCGGCGCGCTCCTCGACTTCCTGCGCACCGAGAGCGGCAACCCGGAGCTGACCTTCGACGAGGAGGTCGCCGCCTCCGAGACCGCGCACGGCGACCGCAATGCCGCGCTCGCCCACTTCATGGCCTCCTACGGCAACATCGGCAACCCCGTCCCCGGGCTGCTCGACCAGTACTTCCGGCAGTGCTCGCTCACCGCGTCCTGCGCCGACCTCGCCCTGGCCACCGGCTTCCTCGCCCGGCACGGCGTCCGTGCCGACGGCACCCGCCTCCTCACCCGCAGCCAGGCCAAGCAGGTCAACGCGGTGATGCTCACCTGCGGCACCTACGACGCGGCCGGCGACTTCGCCTACCGCGTCGGCCTGCCCGGCAAGAGCGGCGTAGGAGGCGGCATCATCGCCGTCGTCCCCGGCCGCTGCACCCTGTGCGTCTGGAGCCCCGGCCTCGACGAACGCGGCAACTCGGTGGCCGGGGTGGCGGCCCTGGACCGCTTCACGACGCTGACGGGTCTTTCGGTGTTCTGAGCCCGGGCCCTACCCACCGGTTAAATGCGTTGAGGGCACGGCGGCCGACCGGCGAAGATCCTCCGCATGTTCTCGCGCAGGAATCGCCGTCCGAAGTCCCCCGCCCTGCTCACGGCCTGGGAGTCGCTCGATTCGGGTGATGTGCCGGGCGCGCTGCGGCAGTTGCGCGGCGCAGCCGAGTCGGAGCCGCTCGCCGAGGTCGCCCTGGTCGTCGGACGGGCCGCGGCGGCGGCCGGGTTCGAGGACCTGGAGAAGGCCGGCACCGCGCTGGCCGCGTCCCCCGGGAAGCCGCAGCAGCTCTACGACTTCGGGTACGCGTGCGTGGAGCGCGGCGTCGCGTATCTCGCGATACCGGCCCTGCGCGAGGCCCTGCGCCTGGCGCCGGACTCCACCGCCGCGCTGCGCGAGCTGGTGTCGGCGTACGAGGACGAGGAGCGCCACCGCGAGGCGGTCGACGTGCTGTCCGCGCACGAGGACCGCCTCGCCGCCTGGCCCGACCGCTATCTGCTCGTCTTCAACGCGGTCCTCGCCGGCGACCTGGACCTCGCCCGCCGTCACCACGCGCTGCTGCCGGACCCGGACGACGCGATGTGGCGGCCCGCCCGCGACCGGCAGAACCGCGTCCTGGCCCGCGCCGACCACGCCGCGCCCGTCACCCCGCTGGACGGCACCGACCTGCGCGGCTGGCAGTTCGTCCTCGGCGGCACGATCCTGGGCACCCTCTCCCCGTACGGCTTCGACGCGGGCATGGCCGGGCGGTACGCCTGGATCCAGGACAGCCCCGAGCAGTGTCTGCGCGGCCTGCTGCGGCTGAAGGCGGTGCTGGAGGCCGCCGGGACCCGGCCCGCCTCGGTCTCCCTGCTCCCCGACCGGGGCAGCCGCATCCTGGGCCTGGCCGCCGCCGAGGTCCTCGGCCTGCCGGCCCTGCCCTTCGCCCCCGAGCGCCCCGACACCGTCGTCCTCGCCTACGACCTGAACGACACGCTCGCCGCCGAGGACGGGCCGACGGTGCTGAAGCACCTGCTGCACCGCACCCCCGGCCAGGTGCTCCACGAGCACGCGAGCTGCTGGACCGACACCCCGTCCGTCACCCCCGACAGCGTGACCCTGCTGCACCAGTCGGTCGTCGCGCCCTGGGCGCCCGGCCTGCGCGTGACCGCCGACGGCGGGGTGGAGCAGGGCGAGCCCGACGAGCGGCCCGAGGCGGAGATCGCCGCCGGCATCGTGGCCGCCGACCCCACGCCGGACGAGGGCGACGGGGAGACACCGGCCGACCCCGTCGAACGGCTCACGGACTTCGTCGCGGCGGTCCGCGACGGCTGGCTGAGCGGAGAACGGACCCGCGTCACCTCCGCGGGACCCGTGACCGGATCCCGGTTCCTCTGACCGACCCGGGCCCCACCCGCGGCCCGTCCCGCCACGCTCACCCGGCGGCCACGCGCAGGCCGCCGGGAGGCGGGCGGGACGTCGCTCCCCGGCCATCCGGCGGCGGCACGCTGGCGGCGTGTCGGTCATGGCTTTCCCCGTCGGTCTGCGCCGCTGCCAGGTGCTCGGTCTGGCCGGTACGTCCTGTCTCGCCCTGGGCGGCAGGACGGCCGGCGCGCTGCCCGCCCGTGAACTCCTCGCCCCGTCCTCGGCGCACGCCGTACTGGGCCTGGTCGGCGTCTACTTCGGGCTGGTGCTGCTCACCACGGCCTGGGTCCTGCTCGGCCGCCCGGTGCGCGGCGCCGAACCGCCCACCCCACGGGCGCTGATGCTCGTCCTCGCCGTCTGGGCGGCCCCGCTGCTGATCGCGCCGCCGCTGTTCAGCCGGGACGTCTACAGCTATCTCGCGCAGGGCGCCATGGTCGACGCGCACATCGACGTCTACGCCCACGGCCCGGCCCGGCTCGGCGGCCCGCTCGCCGACGAGGTCGCCCCGCTGTGGCGGCACACCGGCGCCCCCTACGGGCCCGTCTTCCTCGCCGTCGCCGCCGCCCTGTCCGGGCTGACCCACGGCGAACTGCCCGCCGGACTCCTCGGGATGCGGCTGGTCGCCCTGTGCGGGGTGGCGCTGATGGCGGCCGCGCTGCCCCGGCTGGCCCGGCACAGCGGCGCCGACCCCGCCGCCGCGCTGTGGCTCGGTGCCCTCAACCCGCTGGTCCTGCTGCATCTGGTGGCCGGCGCCCACAACGACGCCGTCATGCTGGGCCTGCTCGGCGTCGGCCTGGTCGCCGCGCTGGGCCGCCACCCGGTGCCGGCCACCGTGCTGGTCACCCTCGCCGCCCTGGTCAAGGTGCCGGCCGCGCTCGGCCTCGCCGCGGTCGTGGTGCTCCAACTGCGCGCGGGACGGCGCCCGTTGCCCGCCGTCCTGACGACCGGCGCGGTCTGCGCGGCCACCACGGTCGCCGCGACCGCCGTCGCGGGCACCGGCTACGGCTGGACCGCCGCCCTCGACACCCCGGTCTCCGCGCAGAACTGGGCCCTCACCAGCCTGCTCGGCCGCGCCACCGGCGCCCTCCTCGAACACGCGGGCAGCGATCTGGCGCCGCTCGCCGTCCCCGCCTGGCACGCCCTCGGGCTCGCCGTCGTCGGCGTCGCCCTGGTCGCCATATGGTGGCGGCTGCGGCCGAGGCCCGTGTACGCGCTGGGGCTCAGCCTGGCCGTCGTCGCCGCGTTCGGCCCCGCGATCCGCCCCTGGTACGCGCTGTGGGGGCTGTTCCTCATCGCCGCCGCGGCCCCCAGCACGGCGGTCCGGCCCCGGACGGCCGCCGTGGCCGCCGTCCTCGCCCTCGTCGTCCTGCCCGACGGCGACCCGGCCGACGCCGGACGGCTGCTCCTCGCGGTCTGCGGCGGCGCGCTCGCCGTGGTCGTCCTGTGGCAGGCCCGGCTCGCCGCCCACGCCCCCGGCACCCCCGGACGTACGGCATGAGGGCACCCGCCACGGACCGCGGCCGACTGCTGCTGCTGTGCCTGCTCGCCGGCGCCGTGACCGACTTCACCGCGACCGTGCCGCTCCTGCGCGACTGGTTCGACCTGCGCGTCTACCACGGCACGATCGACCACTGGATCCACCACGGCGGCCGCGTCTACGACTACCGGGTGCCCGGCACCCCCTACGGGTTCACCTACCCGCCGTTCGCGGCCGTCGCGATGCTGCCCATGGCACTCGTCGGCCTGCGCACCGCGATCATGGCCGCGCTGCTGCTCAACCTGGCGGCCCTCGCCGCGGTCGTGCGCATCCTGGCCGGACCGGTCCTGCGCCGCTACGGCTGGTACGGCGCCGCCCTCACCGCCTGCGCCCTCGCGCTGTTCGAACCGCTGCGGGACACCTTCAGCTTCGGCCAGGTGAATCTGGTCCTGCTCGCGCTGGTCCTGGCCGACTGTCTGCTGCTCGCGACCGGCCGGGAGCGCCTGGCCGGGATCGGGATCGGGCTGGCGGCGGCGGTCAAGCTCACCCCGGCGCTGTTCATCGCCCTGCTGTTCGTGGCCGGGCGCCGCCGCGCGGCCGCCGTCGCCACGGGCGTGGCCCTGGCGGCGACGGCGGCCGCCGCGCTGATCGCGCCCGACGCCTCACGCTTCTACTGGACCCGCGCGCTGTGGGACACGAGCCGGGTGGGCCGCCTCGACTACGTCTCCAACCAGTCGCTCCAGGGCGTCCTGGCCCGGCTCGGCGTGGAGAGCCGGGCGGTGTGGGCGCTGCTCGCCGTGCTGGTGCTCGCCGTGTGGGCGCGCCGGGCGCGGCGGGCGGCGGCCGCCGGGAACTGGCCGGCGGCCTTCGCGCTCACCGGCCTGACGGCGTGTCTGGTCAGCCCCGTCACCTGGGTGCACCACCTGGTGTGGCTGCTGCCGTCCCTCGCGCTGCTGCCCCGCGCCGGGCACCCGCGCGTGGCGGGTGCCCTGTACGGGGTGCTGTGCACCAGCGTGGTGTGGCTCTGGTTCGACGACGCCTCCGGCGTGGACGGCTTCCTCGGCTCGAACACCTACACCTGGATCACGCTGGGGCTGCTGCTGTGGCTGCCGGCCGGTCAGGAACCCTCCGGGCGGCGCACGATCAGCCGCAGCGCGAAGGCCGTCATGGCGGCGCCCAGCGCGGCGGCCCCCGCGACGGCGAGCGCCGCGGGCCAGCCGGGCGGCCGCAGGGCCGGCGCGGACACCTCGGCGGCCGCGGGGCCCGCCGCGGCGGCGGCCGGCGGCACGTCGGGTCCCGGCCTGGGCCGGGAGCGCAGCGCGTCCAGCGAGCCCACCGGATCGACCCGCCCGGCTGCCGCGAACCCCCAGTCCAGCAACGCGCGCGCCTCCTCGTAGACGGCGTGTCCGCCGCCCGAGCGCGGGTTCATCACCGTCACCACGAGGGTGCGCCCGCCCTGCCGGGCGGCGCTCACCAGGGTGTTGCCGGCCTCGGTGGTGTAGCCGTTCTTGATCCCGATGAGCCCCGGATACGGTTCGACGCCGTCCGCCCCGGTCAGCAGCCGGTTGGTGTTGAGGATCCCGTACGACCGCCCGTCGCCCGCGGGGAACTGCGCGTCGACCGTGGCGCAGTACCGGGCGAAGTCGGCGTTGCGCAGTCCGGCCCGGCCGAACACGGCGAGGTCGTACGCCGAGGACACCTGGCCGGGTGTGTCGTACCCGTCGGGGGAGCGCACATGGGTGTCCAGCGCGCCCAGCGCCCGCGCCTTGGCCTGCATCCGCGCGGCCGTCGTACGCCAGCCGCCGTTGAGGGCGGCCAGGACGTGCACGGCGTCGTTGCCGGAGTTCAGGAACACCCCGCGCCACAGGTCGGAGACCCGGTAGGTCTGCCCCTCGACGACACCGACGAGGCTGCTGCCGGCGCCGATGCCGCTCAGCTCCTCCTCGGTCACCCGGTGCCGGAGGCCGCCGGGCAGGGCCGGCAGCACGGTGAGGGCGAACAGGGTCTTGAGGGTGCTGGCGGGCGGGAGTCTGCGGTGGGCGTCCGACGCGGCGAGGACGTCACCGGTGCGGGCGTCGGCCACCAGCCAGGACCGTGCGGAGACGTCCGGGACCTCGGGCGCTCCCCGGTGCGGCCGGACCTGGGTGCCGGGCCGGTAGAGCAGGGCGGGCCGGGGGGCGCTCACGCGCGGCTCGCCGGGGCCGCCGGGCGCTCCGGGGTCCGTCCCGGCCGGGAGGGCCGCCGCGGCGGGGCCCAGCGTCAGGACACCGGCCGCGCAGAGGGCACAGGCCGACACAGCGGTGCGGGAAGAGAAGCCGATTTTCATATGATCAACGTAGAAATGAACCGGGTCTTCCCCGTGCTGCCCGTGCCGCATGCCGCGGCCGAGCACCCGGATGCCGCACGCCGATCCCGGCCGCGGGGGCCGTGGGGGCGGGCGGTCAGCCGACCGGCAGGGTCGGCTGCACCCGCCGCAGGAAGGTCGCGTTGTCCGGCGTCTCGCGCAGCCGTTCGAGGAGCGCCTCCAGCCCGCTGCGGCCGTCCCGGGGCGCGAGGGCGCGGCGCAGTCCGCGCACGGCGGCCGACTCGGCGGGGGAGAGGAGCAGCTCCTCGCGGCGGGTGCCGGAACCGGTGACGTCGACGGCCGGGAAGACCCGCCGGGAGGCCGGTTCACGGTCGAGCCGCAGCTCCATGTTGCCGGTGCTCTTCAGCTCCTCGAAGTAGAAGTCGTCGGCGCGCGAGCCGGTGTCGACCAGCGCGGTGGCGAGAACGGTCAGCGAACCGCCCTCCTCGGCCGCCCGCGCGGCCCCGAAGAACCGCTTGGGCCCGATCAGCGCGCTCGCGTCGACACCGCCGCTGAGGGTGCGGCCCCCGGCGGCGGCCGCGTTGTTGTGCGCCCGGCACAGCCGGGTCAGCGAGTCGAGCAGGATCACGACGTCCTCCCCGGCCTCGACGAGCCGCTTGGCGCGCTCGACGACGAGTTCGGCGAGGGCGATGTGCTGCCGGGGCGCCCGGTCGAAGGTCGAGGCGTACACCTCGCCGCGCACCGAGCGCCGCATGTCGGTGACCTCCTCGGGGCGTTCGTCGAGGAGCAGGACCATCAGCCGGGCCTCGGGGTGGTTCCCGGCGACGGCGGCGGCGAGCTGCTGGAGCAGGACGGTCTTGCCGGTCTTGGGCGGCGCCACGATCAGCCCGCGCTGGCCCTTGCCGACCGGTGCGATCAGGTCGACCAGCCGGCCCGCGAGCCCGGCGCCCGGATGCTCCAGACGCAGCCGGTGGTGCGGGTGCAGGGGGGTGAGGTCGTGGAAACGGCGGCGTCCGGCGTCGGGCGCCCGGCCCTCGACGCGGGCGACCTCGGTGAGGGCCCGCTGGGTGCCGCGCACCCCGTCGACCAGGTCGCCCTTGCGCAGTCCGTGACGGCGGATCAGCGCGGCCGGGACCTGGAGGTCGCCGGGCGTGGGCAGCAGGTCCGGGGCGCGCAGATGCCCCTTTCCGCTCGCGTCGATGTCGAGGACACCGGAGACGGCCCGGGCGGGGGTCTGTCGTACGGGAGGGTGTTCGAGTGTGGTGGTGGTCATGGTGGCCGGTCCTTTCGCGGACGGAGGGCATGAGACATACGGAGAGGGGGATACGGCCGCGGAGGGAGGGCGCGGGGCGCGCCTCGGGCGGCGGGAACACCACGTCGGCCATCGCGGGTGTCGCGGGGGAGAGGTGGTGCGGGACGGTCGCCGTACCGGCCGGGGAATGCGGCGGGTGACCGGGCGGACCGGAGAGGAAGTGCACCGGCGTCCAGACAGGGGACGTACACGAGTGCTGAATGCACTGTAGCACACGGGTTCGCCCGGCCCTGTCGTGCCGGTGCGGCGAACGGGCAGAATCGCACTCCGTACGGCGCCCTTTCCCCGCCCTCAAGGAGTCATCGGTGGACGACCGGACCGGCACGCCTCATCGTCTCGACCCGGCGGGCGGCTGCCCGCACGCCGCCAACGCGCGGCTGCTCGCAAGGGGTTCCGTCGCCCCCGTGCTGCTGCCCGGGGACATCGAGGGGATGGCCGTCCTCGGCCACGACGCCCTCAAGGAGTTCCTCTCCCACCCCGAAGTCGCCAAGAACGCACGCCACTTCACCGCCCTGGGCGAGGGTCGGATCGCCGAGGGATGGCCGCTGCTGACCTTCGCGACCGTACCGGGCATGACGACCGCCGACGGCGACGACCACCGCAGACTGCGCTCGCTCGTCAGCCGCGCGTTCACCGTCCGCCGGGTCGAGGAACTCCGGCCGCGCGTCGAGGAGTTGACGGACGCGCTGCTGGACGGCCTGGAACGGGCCGCCGAGGACGGGGGCGGGACCGCCGATCTGCGCCGGCACTTCGCGCTGCCCCTGCCGATGGGCGTGATCGGTGAACTCCTGGGCGTGGACGCCGGATACCGCGACCGGCTGCACCACCTCTCCAACCAGGTCGTCGCCACCGACATAGGACCCGAGCAGGTCGTCGCCGCCAACCGCGAACTCGTCGCGCTGCTCGGCGAGATCGCCGCCGCGAAGACCGCGCACCCCGGCGACGACCTCACCAGCGCCCTGATCGCCGCACGCGACGAGGACGGCGACCGGCTCGCCCCGCAGGAACTCGTCGGCACCCTGCTGCTCATGATCATCGCCGGGCACGAGACCACCCTCAACCTCATCACCAACGCCGTGCGCGCCCTGTGCGGCCACCGCGACCAGCTCGCGCTCGTGCGCAAGGGCGAGGCGAACTGGGCGGACGTGGTCGAGGAGACCCTGCGCTGGGACGCGCCCGTCAGCTACTTCCCGTTCCGCTACCCGGTGCGCGACCTCACGCTCGACGGCACGCTCATCCCCCGGGGCACCCCCGTCCTGGCCGGCTACTCCGCCGCGGGCCGCGACCCGGCCGCCCACGGCCCCGACGCCGACCGCTTCGACGTCACCCGCCCGGCCAGGACCGGCGCCGCCCGCACCCTCTCCCTCGGCCACGGCACCCACTACTGCCTCGGCGCCCCGCTCGCCCGGCTGGAGGCCACCGTCGCCCTGGAGCGCCTGTTCACCCGCTTCCCCCGCCTCGACCTCGCCACCCCCGAACCGGAACTCCCCCGCCACTCCAGCTTCGTCGGCAACAGCGTCCACGCCCTGCCGGTCCGCCCCGGCGCTCCCGCGCCGAAGGAGCCGTAGGAAGGGGCCGCAAAGCCCGGTCTTTCCCATGTTTATGACGGATGTCCCCGGAGCGTAACGATCCGTGACCTCATGGGACTTGACCTCCCTCTCTGCCTTATCGTCACGTCATGTCCACGCCGCCTCAGCCTCCGCAGCAACCCGAGCAGCCGTCCGAGGCGCCCGCCCCGCCGAGCGCCTACCCGTATCCGAACCCGCAGTCGCCCGCGCCCGGCGGCCCGGCAGGCTTTCCGCCCGCGCCGCAGTCGGGCCAGGCGCCGATCTACGCGCAGCCCACCCTGGTCGGTGTGCCGGCCCAGCAGGTCAACCCGTACGCCCAGCCGGGCCCCTACCCCGTGGTCGGCGTCCCGCCCACCGGTGGCAGCGGCGGCGGTGCGGGCCGGGCCGTCCTGTGGGCCGCCCTCGGTGCCGTGGTCGCCTCCGCCGCCTGGGCGGCCGGTGTCTTCGTGATCGGCGGCGCCGGGGACGACCCGGACCTGCGCGGCTACAAGGCGCCGGCCAACCTGTGCACCAGCGCGGACTACTCGTCGTTCAAGGACGAGTACCCGGAGCGGGACGGCACCCCGACCGACAACACGCTTGAGGACACCGCCCTCGACCAGGGCTATTGCAGCATCAGCCTGAAGAAGACCGGCTCCAGCTACGCCGACGCCTATCTCTCCGTCCAGCTCGACCTGCACAAGAAGACCGACCCGGGGCCGGAGTTCACGGCCCAGTGGAAGAACTACGACGACAGTCACGACGGTTACGACGTCGACACCGTCACCGGGATCGGCGACGAGGCGTACATCGTCAGCGAGGACACCACCAACGGCACCGACAGCGGCTCGCGTTACGCCACCCTCGCCGTCCGGGACGGCTGGGTGACGTACACGATGGGCTACAGCTCCTACCTGTCCTCCTACGACGACGACAAGGATCCGCCGGAGCTGGACGAGGTCATCGACTGGCTGAAGACCGACACCCGGACCACGCTCGAAGACCTCAAGGACTGACCCCGGTCCGCGGGCGGGCGGAGTGTCTCAGCGGTCGGCCGACCGCGCCTCCGCCTCCCGCGCGATCGCGTCGAAACGCGCGCCCATCGCCGCCGCCAGCGCCTGGAGACCCGACAACGGCCGTACCATCACCGTCAGTTCGTCGATCAGGCCGTGCTCGTTCAGATGGATGAAGTCGCAGCCGCTCAGCTCGCGCTCGCCCACCCGCGCCCGGAACACCAGCGCGTGGTCGCGGTCCTCGCCGCCGGACAGCTCACGCTCGTAGCGGAAGTCCTCGAAGACCTCCGAGACCGTGCGCAGGATCGCCGCGGTGATCGGCCGGCCCGCGTACGGCTTGAACACGGCCGGGCTGGTGAAGACCACGTCCTCGGCCAGCAGGGCTTCCACGGCGTCGAGATCGCCGGCCTCGACCGCCTCACGGAACGCGCGCATCGGATCACCTCATCATCTCATAGTCAATTTGTTGAGTAAGTGTGGATGACAATAATCATCGGCTGTTACGGTGTCCACATGTCCCTCAAGTACGCCGTCCTCGCCGCCCTCCTGGAGGGCGAGGCATCGGGCTACGAGCTGTCCAAGCTCTTCGACGTCTCGCTCGCCAACTTCTGGCCCGCGACCCCGCAGCAGCTCTACCGCGAACTGGAGCGGCTCGCCCAGGACGGACTGATCGAGGCACGCGTCGTCCAGCAGGAACGCCGGCCCAACAAGCGGATGTTCACCCTCACCGAGGCCGGCCGGGCGGACCTGGGCGGCTTCGCCGCGACCCCGCCGCGCCGGCCCACCGCCATCCGCGACGAACTCCTCATCAAGATCCAGGCGATGGACGGCACCGACCCCGCCGTCACCCGCGAGCTGATCGAGGAGCGGATGAGCTGGGCGCGGGGCAAGCTCGCCCGCTACGAACGGGTCCGCGAACGGCTCGTCGGGGACCGCGACGAGGAGACGTATCTGCGCGAGGCCGAGCGCGTCGGCCCCTACCTCACCCTGATGGCCGGCATCGCCTTCGAGGAGCAGAACCTGCGCTGGTGCGAGCGAGCCCTGGTCCTGCTGGAGCGGCGGACCACCGTAGGCTGAGACCGATGTTCAGCCCCGAAGGCCCCACCCTGCGCGAACTCGCCGTCCAGGCCCTGTCGTCCGTCGAGCGCGGCTACGACCTGCTGGCCCCGAAGTTCGACCACACGCCGTTCCGCACCCCGGACTCCGTCCTGGACGCGGTCACCGCCGCCCTGCTCGCCTCCGGCCCCTACGACGACGGCCTCGACCTGTGCTGCGGCACCGGCGCGGGCCTGGACGTGCTGACCGCGGTGTGCCGGCGCCGCGCCACCGGCGTCGACTTCAGCGCCGGCATGCTCGACCGGGCCAGGGCGCGCGGCCGCGGCCACGCCGGCGAGGACGCCGAGGGCCCCCGCGTGTCCTGGGTCCGCGCCGACGCCCGCGCCCTGCCGTTCACCGCCGCCTTCGACCTCGTCGTCAGCTTCGGCGCCTTCGGCCACTTCCTGCCCCGCGAACTGCCCGCCCTGTTCGCCCAGGTGCACACGGCGCTGCGGCCCGGCGGCACCTTCGCCTTCCCGGTCGTCGCCCCGCCGCGCCCGGTCTCCCCGGTCTACTGGATGCTCCTCGGCTTCGACACCGCGATGCGGGTGCGCAACGCCCTGTGGCGGCCGCCGTTCGTGATGTACTACCGCGCCTTCCGGCTCGGCGAGGTACGGCGCGAACTGGAGCGGGCCGGCTTCCGCGTGGAACTGCGCCCGCTGCCCGAGTTCGGCACCCGGCACGACGGCAGCCCCCGGGCCCGCCTGGTCGAGGCGCGCCGCCCTCACAGCACGCTGTAGAGGGCGCCCACCAGCGCCGTCTTGCGCGGGTCGTCGGCGATGTGGGGGCCCATACGGTTCATCACGTACCCGAGCGAGACCCCGGCGTCCGGGTCGGCGAGGCCGCACGAACCGCCGAACCCGTCGTGCCCGATCGCCCGCGGATTCGGCCCGTACGAGCCGTTCGGCCCGCTCAGCCACAGGCCGAGGCCGATCTCCGTCTCGTGCGGGAACCCGGCGCCCAGCACCAGGTCCCGGCAGGCGCCCTGCCCCTCGCGCACCCGCTCGGCCGCCTCGGCGGACAGCACACGCCGGCCGCCGAAGGAGCCCCGGCCGGCCAGGACGCCGTACAGCGCGGCGACCGCGCGGGCCGTGCCGTGCCCGTTGGCCGCCGGGATCTCCGCGGCCCGCCACGCCGGGGTGCACGCCTCGGCGGCACCGGCCGCCGGATTGGCCAGGGCGGCGATCGCGGCGGGCGCCAACTGGGCGAAGACCTTGGCCTGTTCACTCGCGTCGGCGGCCCGCGGATGCACCAGCTCGGCGGCCCGCCCGGCCTCCTTCTCCGGCAGACCGATCGTGAAGTCGATGCCCAGCGGCCCGGTCACCTCCCGCTCCAGGAAGGCGCCCGGCAGCAGCCCCGACACCCGCCGGACCACCTCGCCGACCAGGAAGCCGTAGGTGAGCGCGTGATAGCCGGAGCGGGTGCCCGGCTCCCACCACGGCTCCATGGCGGCGAGCCGCGCGGTCGTCAGGTCCCAGTCGTAGAGCTGCTCCAGCGAGTGCGGCTCGCGCAGGCCGGCCAGTCCGGCGCGGTGCGACAGCAGATGCCGCACGAGCACGTTCTCCTTGCCCGCCGCCGCGAACTCGGGCCAGTAGGCGGCCACCGGGGCGTCGAGGTCGAGCAGGCCGCGGTCGGCCAGGATGTGCGCGCACAGGGCCGTCGGGCCCTTGGTGGTCGACCACACGTTGACCAGGGTGTCCCGCTCCCAGGGGCGGGTGCGCGCGGGGTCCGCCCAGCCCGCCCACAGATCGGCCACGGTGACACCGTCGACCGTGACGGTCACCGCCGCCCCCAGTTCGTCCCGGTCCCGGAAGTTCTCCTCGAACGCGGTGCGCACCGCGTCGAAACGCGCGTCGCAGTGGCCGTGGACCTGTGGCACGTGCTCGGACATGGACCCTCCGTGATCCGCCGGAACCCCGAACATACCGACTGGTCGGACTGGAGGGAAGGGGTCGGGAAGCGGTCGGGGGCGGGAACGGGGTGGCCGCTCGTGTCAGGCGTACGCGCGCAGCCAGCGCATCCGGGCCGCCTCCTGGTAAGGCCCGCCGCCCTCATGGTCGTTGAAGTCGTACACCTCGATCGCCTTGTCCCCGCGCGCCCACGCGTTGAACGCGGCGAACACGGTCGACGGCGGGCACGTCTGGTCCTCCAGCGCCGCCGAGAACAGCGCCGGTGCCGTGCCGCGGGCCGCGAAGTGGACGCCGTCGAAGTAGGAGAGCGTGCGCAGGGCGTCCTGGGTGCGGCCGCGGTGCGTCCGCAGGAACAGGCCGATCTCCCGGTACGGGTGACGGTCCGTCAGGGTCGCCGCGCGCGGGAAGTCGCACAGGAACGGCACGTCCGGCGCGACCGCCGCCAGGTCCGGCACCAGACCGCCCACCGCGATCGCGATACCGCCGCCCTGGCTCGCGCCGAGCGCCACGGTCCGGTCCGCGTCCGTCAGCGGATGCGAACGCGCCGCCTCCACCGCGCGCACCGCGTCCGTGAACACCCGCCGGTAGTAGTAGTTCTCGGGGGCGTCGAGCCCGCGCGTCATGAAACCGGGGTACGCGGGACCGCCGCCCACCGGATCGGCGGTGCCACCGCCGCCGCCCCAGGCGCTGCCCTGGCCGCGGGTGTCCATGATGAAGTGGGCGCGGCCCGTGGCCGACCACAGCAGGTTCTCGTGCGGCAGTCCGCGGCCCCCGCCGTACCCGATGAACTCCACGACCAGCGGCAGCGGTTCGGCCGCCCCGGCGGGCACCTTCAGCCAGCCTTTCACCGGGTGGCCGCCGTAGCCCGCGAACGTCACGTCGTACACGTCGACCGTCGTCAGGCCCGTGTCGACCGGCTCGAACCGGGCGCCGAGGTCGTGCTCGCGCGCCTCCTGGAGGGTCTTCGACCAGAACGCGTCGAACCCCTCGGGCTCCGCGGACTCGCTGCGGTACTCGTGCAGTTCCTCGAGGGTCAGGTCGAACAGGGCCATGCGGGACCGCCTTTGTCATCATGCGAATTGATCACACCGTACGTGCACCCCGCGAGCGCTCGCCAGACCCCCCGGCCCGGCGTCAGGCCGGCCGGCGCCGGGTCCACTCCGGTTCGGTGCGCGTCCACTCCCGGTCCCATTCGGCGAGCCGGTGCCGCATCGCCACCCGGCGTACGACTCCGTGCCCCAGCAGCACCACGGCCACCGCGCCGCCCGTCGCGGCCAGCCCCATCGTCAGCGTCTGCTGCCACACGGCCGTGCCGTCCGCCGGCGGGGGAACGCTGCGTCCCTTGTCGTCGAACCACACGTCGACCCGGTCGCCCTGGCGCGTACCGGCCGGCACCCGTGCCGTCGTGGTCCGGGCCGGCTCGCCCGGCGGCGCCCAGCGCACGTCCACCCGGAACATCTGCTCCCGGGCCCCGTCCGCCGTGGGCAGCGCCTCGGGCACCCGGCCGACGACCTCGGCGCTCACCCGGTGCCGTTCGGCCCGCTGCTCGGCCGCGGCCGCCCGTGCCTCGTCGTGCACCCACCGGCCGGCCACCGCCCCGGCCAGCGGCGCGGCCACCAGCAGGAGTACGCCCACGACGAGCGCGGTCCACGCCTCCACCACGTCCGACCGGCGCCGCAGCGGATTCCTTCGCCACCGCCGGTCCCGCATCCGGATCCGCATGTCGCCCTCCTCGCCGTCACGCGAGTCGCCACATGAAAGTGGTACCCCCGATGGCGGGGTGCCGCCATTCGGGGCAACGGCGGGCGGGGACCGGCCCGGCTCCCGGGCCCGTCAGCCGAAGCGTTCGATGCGGATGCGCTCCACCGGCTGGCCCGCCGCCACCAGGAGGCGGGACGCGTGCTCGGCGAAGGCGTTGGAGCCGCAGACGTACGCCTCCCAGCCCTCCGCCGGACGGGCGGCCAGGAGCGGGGCGAGGTGCGCCGCTGACAGGCGGCCCACCGGGGTTCCCCCGGGAGCCTGGCGCGTGAAGACGGGGGTCGTCTCGGGGCCGTACTCCCGGGCGTAGATCAGGTTCTCGGGGGTGCGCGCGGAGACCAGGAGGCGGAGCGGGGTGCCGAGACCGCGCGACCGGTGGTGGCGGACCATCGACATCAGCGGGACGACCCCGGAACCGGCGCCGATCAGCAGGGCGGGCCGGTCGCCGGGCCAGGCGAAGAAGCCGCTGAGGGGGCCGCGCACCTCGACCCGGTCGCCGGGCCGCGCCACCGTGTGGAACCAGCCGGAGACCTCTCCGCCCGCCACATGGTCCAGGGTCAGTTCGATGTGCCCGGTGTCGTCGGGCGCGGAGGCGATCGAGTAGTGCCGCTGGGCGGTGTAGCCGTCGTCCGCGGTCAGCCGCAGCATCAGGTGCTGGCCGGGCAGATGGCCCGCCCAGGCCGGGACCGCGAACCGGAAGGTCGCCGCCCGGGGCGTCTCCCGGCGGATCTCGGTCAGCGTCGCCGTCTGCCAGAGCGCGGCGGCCCGGTTGCTGACGGCGATCCGGCCCGGCACCGCGAACCGGGTCGGGGGAGTGAAGGCGGTCGGGGGAGTGAAGGTGTCAGTCACCGGAGTACCTCTGCTCCTCCCAGGGGTTGCCGCGCTCGTGGTAGCCGTTCTGCTCCCAGAAGCCGGGCTCGTCGTGGTCGAGCAGCCGCAGGCCCGCGATCCACTTGGCGCTCTTCCAGAAGTACAGGTGCGGCACCAGCAGCCGGGCGGGCCCGCCGTGCTCGGCCGGGAGCGGCTTGCCGTCGTACTCCCAGGCGATCCAGGCCCGCCCGCCCGTGAGGTCCGCGAGCGGCAGGTTCGTGGTGTACCCGGTGTGCGAGTACGCCACCGCGTGCGTCGCGGCCGCGTCGGGCCGTACCGCCGCCAGGAACGCGTCCAGCGACACGCCCGCGAAGCGCACCCCGAACTTCGACCAGCTCGTCACACAGTGGATGTCGCCCTCGTACGCGGACTCCGGCAGGGTGTGCGCCTCGTCCCAGTCCCAGGTCCGCGGTTCGGCCACCAGTCCGTCGACCCGGAAGGTCCAGTCGGCGGGGGACAGTTCGGGGGTGACCTCGGCGGACAGCACGGGCCAGTCGTCGCCCGCGTCGTACTGGCCCGGCGGCAGCCCCGGGTTGTGGACGCGCGGACGTCCGGTGAAGTCTCGGGTGACGTTCATGTCTCCACGGTACGGGGTCGCCCTGTGTGCTCCGTCCCTGGTCAGTGCCCCGATCGTTGCGGACGTATGAACTCTGCGCGCGCTCGGGAATAGCCGTTTCGCGCCGCTCCTTGGCGCTCAGTGCCGGGGTCGTGCCCGGCGGCAGTGCGAGGAGAGTGAGGAAACAGATGCCCAAGGCGTACGTCTTCACCCGGTACGGCGGCCCGGAGACCGAGGCGCTCGTCGAACTGGACCGGCCCCGTCCCGGCCCCGGCGAGGTGCTCGTCGCGGTGCGCGCGGCGGGCGTCAACCCCGTCGACTTCAAGCAGCGCACCGGCTACCGGCGCCCCGGCGAGAGCGGTGAGCGGACGTTCCCGGCCGTGCTGGGCAACGAGGTGTCCGGCGTCGTCGTCGAGACGGGCGAGGGCGTCACCGGGTTCGCGCCCGGCGACGAGGTCTTCGGCACCGCGGTCGCCGGCGGCTACGCCGAGTACGCCCTGCTCGCCGCGGGCATCACCGCGCACCGGCCCGACGCGCTGTCCGCCACCGACGCGGCGACCCTCCCGGTGGCCGCCGCCACCGCCTACGACGGCGTCCACCAGCTCGCCCTGCCCGCGGATGCCACGCTGCTGCTCACCGGCGCGGGCGGCGGCGTCGGCGTGGCCGTCGCGCAGATCGCCCGCGCCCTCGGGATCCGGGTGGTCGGCGTGGCGAGCGAGGGCAAGAAGGACCTCGTCGAATCGCTCGGCGCCGTACACGTGGCGTCCGGCCCCGGCTGGGCCGACCGGGTCCGCGCGGCGGCCCCCGACGGCGTCGACGCGGTGTACGACCTGGTCGGCGGGGAGGTGCTGCGCGAGGCGGCCGACCTGGTCACGGACCGGTCCCGGCTGATCACCGCGGGCGCCCCGGCGGAGGAGGCCGAGCGGCTGGGCGGCGCGCGCGTCCTCCGGGCCCGGGACGCGGTCGTGCTGCGCGCCGTCGCGGACCTCGCCGTCGCCGGTGACCTGGACCCGCACGTCACGCTCACCTTCCCGCTGGAGCGGGCGGGCGAGGCGCTGCGCGCGGTCGAGGGCGGTCACGCCCGCGGCAAGGTCGTCCTCGAGATCGGCACCGCGATATGAGCGCCGCCGAGTCCCGGCACATCCTGGACAACCCCGCCCTCGCCTCCCTCACCGGCCCGCACGCCCGGTTCGCCGAGCGCCGGGGCCGGGTGCTGCGCTACCCGGTCGACGTCTCGCCCTGGCTGGCGCTGCCCGACGACCCGGACGCCGACGACTGGGCCGACCTCGCGGCGCTCGCCGGGCCAGGCTCGGAGGTCCCGCTGCCCGGCTACCGCGGGGAGATCCCGGACGGCTGGGAGATCACCTTCCGGGCCGAGGGCGTCCAGTTCGTGGACGACGGACTGGCCGCCGCACCCGACCCGGAGGCGATCCGGCTCGGCCCCGCCGACGTGCCCGAGATGCTCGACCTGGTGGCTCGCACCCAGCCCGGCCCCTTCGAGAACCGGACCATCGAACTCGGCACCTACCTGGGCATTCGCCGGGAGGGCGCGCTCGTCGCCATGGCCGGCGAACGGCTCCATCCGCCGGGCTGGACCGAGATCAGCGCGGTCTGCACCGACCCCGCCGTCCGCGGCGAGGGCCTCGCGACCCGGCTGATCCTCGCCGTCGCCCACGGCATCCGCGAACGCGGCGAGACCCCGTTCCTGCACACCGGCGCCGCCAACACCAACGCCATCCGCCTCTACGAGTCCCTGGGCTTCAGACTCCGCCGCCGCACGGCATTCCTGGCAGCCCGGGTACCGGAACCGGAGGCCGAGCCGAGGGAGGCGGTGGCGGTGCCGTAATTCCGGGTGGCTCCGGGTAACTCCGGTGCCGCGCACTGCCTCGGGGTGCGCGAAATTCGGTGTCGGGCCGCGCCGGGCGGGTGCCACACTGCCCGGCGTGCCGCGACCCGAACTCACCGAACCCGACTACCTGCGCGAGCTCGAACGGCTCGCCCGGGCGGTCACCGCCGCCGCGGCGGCCGAGGGCACGCTGACCCACGGCCCGGACCCGACCGGCGCGACCGCCCTGCACCGGGCGGTCAACGCCCTGGCCCGCGCCGTGCGCCACCACCACTTCCCCGGCGACGGCTGCCTCCCCGAGGAGGAGGACCGGCCGACGGTCCGGCTCGTCGGGGTGGTGCTGCTGCGGCCCTCGGCCATGCCCGCGGGGACGGACGAGTCCTACGGCGAGGCGTGCGCGCGCCTCGCCGTGGAGCCGCGGTCGGAGGGCTGGGCGCTCTGGAACACCTGGGGCGACGGCGGGGCACCGGTCACGCTCGTCGTCACCGACGTCGCCGCGACCGAGGCGCTGCACGCCCACTGGGCGCACGGCGGGAGCGCGGCGCCGGTGACTCCGCTGCCGTCCCAGATCGTGGCGGTCCGGCAGGGGTGGACGGGCCCGATGACGTTCTCCCCGCAGGCCGCCCGCGGGCTGGGGGTCCCGGGGCTGCCGTAGCGCCTGTTCGGCGCGTGTCAGCGGTCTGTCGTCGGCCGGTCGGCCGGGGTCACGGCGCCCGCGTTGTATCGCACCAGGTACTCCGCGAACCGTTCCAGGTCCGCCGCAGGCCAGTTCGCCAGGCGTTCGTGGAAGGCGGCTCGGCGGCTCTCCGTGACCTGGGCGAGGATGCGGCGGCCGGCCTCGGTGAGGTGCAGGAGCTGGACCCGCTGGTCCTCGGGGTCGACGCGGCGTTCGATCAGCGCCACGCGCTCCAGCGCGGCGACCTGACGGCTGACCGTCGACTTGTCCAGGGCGTAGTGCGCCGCGAGGTCGGTGGCCCGGCAGCCGCCGCTCTCCTCCAGATGCCCGAGCAGGGTGTACGACACCAGGGACAGCTCGGGGTGCAGCCGCCCGGCCGAGGCTCGGGCCCGCCGGGCGAAACTCGTCATCTCCCGCTGGATGGTCTCCACGGCCTCGGCTGCTTCCACGGGACCTCCCTCACGTTCCTGGTTGCAGAATACAACTGCGAGGTGCGGTAGGGTGACGCCCGGCCGTGGAGGTACCCGGCCGTGCGCGCCGAGGAGGTGGGACCCATCACCGCTGTGTCAGACCGGGTGCTCTTCCCTCACGACGGCGCGGATCGCCGTCCGTAGGCGACCACTTGAGCGCCCTTCGATCGTGCGAAAGGCCCTCGGCCCGCCATGCCATCCCGCTCTCCGTCGCCCTCCGGTTCCTCCGCCGATTCCCCTGATCCCTCTGCTGGTTCCTTCGCGTCCCGTGACGCCGTCGTCGTCGCGCTGCGCGCCGCCGGGTGTGTCTTCGCCGAGGACGAGGCCGACCTGATCCTCGCCACCGCCCGCACCCCCGCCGAACGCGACGCCATGGTGGCGCGGCGCGTCGAGGGGCTCCCGCTTGAACTCGTCGTCGGCTGGGCCGAGTTCCACGGGGTGCGCGTCACCGTCGAACCCGGGGTGTTCGTCCCCCGCCGCCGTACCGAGTTCCTCGTCGACCAGGCGCTCGCGCACGCGCCGCACGCGTCCGTCGTGGTCGACCTGTGCTGCGGCTCGGGGGCGGTCGGCGCCGCCCTCGCCGCGTCGCTCGGCCCGGTCGAACTGCACGCGGCCGACATCGACCCGGTCGCGGTGCGCTGCGCCCGCCGCAATCTCGCCGCGCACGGCGGACACGCCCACCAGGGCGATCTGTTCGACGCGCTCCCGGCCGGGCTGCGCGGCCGGGTCGGCATCCTGGCCGCCAACGTGCCCTACGTCCCCACCGGCGAGGTGCCCCTGCTGCCCGCCGAGGCCCGGGACCACGAGCCGCTCACCGCGCTCGACGGCGGCGGCGACGGACTGGACGTGCTGCGCCGGGTCGCCGCCGGGGCCCCGGACTGGCTCGCGCCCGGCGGGGTCCTGCTCGTGGAGACCGGCGAACGTCAGGCTCCGGCCGCCGTGGAGGTGTTCGCCCGCGCGGGTCTGACGCCCCTGCTGGCCGTGGACGACGAACTGTTCGCGCATGTGGTGACGGGCTTCGCGGTCAGGTAGCGGCCCCGCCGCCGGAGGCTCCGGAGCTGCCGGAGGGGTCGGGGGAGCGGTCGCCCCGGCCCCACGGTCCCCGTCCGGGGCCCTCGTCGTGCGGTCCCCGGCCGTCCCGCTCGCCCGCCTTCCCCAGGTCCCCCGCGAACACCCGGTCCGCCGTGTACGTGTCGCCGTCGCGGCTGCCGGCCACGAACACCGACTCGCCCTTCTTCAGCGCACCGGACCCGGACTCGGACCCGGACTCGGACGAGCCGTCGGTCCGCACCGGGGTGTCCTCGCCCACGGTCCACGTCCACGACGTGCCGTCCTCGCTCTTCACGGTCACCCGGTCGCCGTCCGTCTTCTCGACGGTGCCCCGCTGCCATACCCGGACGACCCACTCGCCGCTGTCGGGGTCCTTCACGGTCGTCTCGCCGTGCACCGCGTCGCCGCCGAAGCGCGCCCAGGGACCGCCGTGGCCGCCGTGCCCGCCCCGCTCACCGGGACCCCAGGGCGCGGACGAGGACGACGAGGTGGGCGACGGGGACGGCGAGCCGCCCGAGGTCGCCGCGTACGCGACCGTCCCGCCGAGGGCCAGCGCGGCGACGGCGGTGGCCGCGATCACCGTCCGGGCCCGTGCCGACACCCGGCGGGGAGCGTCGTCACCCGGTCCCGAGAGCACCTCGGGCCGCTCGTCCGGTCGGTTCGGCTGCTCCTGCATGACGGCTCACCCTTCGTCGGCCGGCTGCCACTCCTCCCTGTGATTGTCCGGGCCCGCCGATAAGGAACAGGTAATAAATCCCTGTGAATCAGGTCGTACCGCCGGGTAGGCCGAGGGCCCGCGCCACCAGGACGGCCACGTCGTCGTGGTTGTCGGGGTGGTGCAGCGCGCTCAGCAGCAGGTCGCAGACCTCCTCCAGCGGGCGCGCGGGGTCGTCGAGCAGGGCGAGCAGGGCGTCCAGCCGCTCGTCGAGGGAGTGCCTCCGGGTCTCCACCAGGCCGTCCGTGTACAGCACGAGCTGGTCGCCGGGCGCGAAGTCCACCTCGGTCGTGGAGAAGGCCACCCCGCCCACGCCCAGCGGCGCCCCGGTCGGCAGTTCGAGCAGCTCAGGGGGGTGCCCGGGGCGGACCCTGACCGGCGGCAGATGCCCGGCGTTGGCGATCCGGCACCGGTCCACCCGGGGGTCGTGGACGACGTAGACGCAGGTGGCGATGGAGTGGTCCAGGCCCTGGGTGATCCGGTCGAGGTGCTCCAGGAGCACCGCCGGGTCGAGGTCGAGGGAGGCCAGGGTGGTCGTCGCGGTGCGCAGCCGGCCCATCGCGGCGGCGGCGTCGATCCCGCTGCCCATCACGTCGCCGACGACGAGCGCGGTCTTGCCGTCCTCCAGCGCGATGACATCGAACCAGTCGCCGCCGACCTCGGTGGTGGCCCCGGCCGGCTGGTAGCGGGAGGCGACCTCCAGGCCGCCGGTGACCGGCGGATGGCTGGGCAGCAGACTGCGCTGGAGGGTGAGGGCGGTGGTGCGGGCGTTCTGGTACCAGCGGGCGTTGTCGATCTGGACGGCCGCGCGGGCCGCGAGTTCCCGGGCGAGCAGCACGTCGTCACGGCCGAAGGGCAGCGGATGGTGGATGCGCTTGAGGTCGAGCGCGCCGAGGACCTCGCCGCGGGCGATGAGCGGTACGGCCAGATAGGAGTGCACACCGGCCCGGGCCAGCGCCTCGGCGGACTCGGGGGAGCGGGCGATGCGCGCGAAGTCGTCGGTCTTGACCTCGGCGACCAGCACCGGCCGGCCGTTGCGCACGCACTCGGTGACCAGCCGGTCGGAACCGTACTGGGCGACCTGTCCGGGCGGGTCGGCGGCGCCCAGGGCGTCGGGCGCGTTGTACGCCCGTACCGCCAGGGCCCGGATGACGGCCGACTCGGCGGGGCCGAGGTGGGTGGGCCGGCCGGCCACGACCGCGTCGAGGAGGTCGACGGCGGCGACGTCCGCCAGCTCGGGCACGGCGACGTCGGCCAGCTCCCGGGCGGTGCGCTCCAGGTCCAGGGTGGTGCCGATGCGGGCCGAGGCGTCCGCGATCAGGGCGAGCCGGCGCCGGGCCGCCTCCGCCTCGACGCCCGCCCGGTACTGGTCGGTGATGTCGACGACGGACAGGGCGACGCCCAGCACCCTGCCGCGGGCGTCCTCCAGCCGGTACAGCGACAGCGACCAGGCGTGGTCGGAGTCCGGGTCCGCCGGGGTGCGGCCCACCGTCGACTGGTCGACCAGCGGGGTGCCGGTGTCCAGGACGTCGTGCATCGCCGACTCCAGGGCGGCGACGTCGAGGTGGGGCAGCACCTCGGAGACCGTGCGGCCCAGATGGTCCTCGGCCGGTACGCCGTTGATCCGCTCCAGCGCCGGGTTGACCGTCACGTACCGCAGGTCGGTGTCGAGGACGGCCAGACCGATGGGGGACTGTGCGACCATCCGGGTGGACAGCGCCACGTCCCGCTCCAGCCGGCGCAGGGTCGTCTGGTCCGCGGCCAGGCCCAGGGCGAAGACCTCGCCCTGGTCGTCGACCAGCCGCATGTTGCGGAACTCGACCAGCACGGTGGAGCCGTCCTTGCGCCGGATCGGGAAGGCGCCCGCCCAGCTCTGGCCGGTCTCCATGACGTCCGCGAAGAGCTTCACGACGAGTTCGACATGGCGCTCGTCGACCATCACGCGGGCCGCGTACCGGCCCAGCGCCTCCTGTGCCGTGTAGCCGAACAGCTCCTCGGCCATGGGGCTCCACAGCACGATACGGCCGTCGGTGTCCAGTACCACCGAGGCCAGTTTCAGCACGTCCAGCAGCCCGCTGGGCCCGGACGGGCCACCGCCCCGGGCCGCCGACGATCCGGCTGCACTCATGCCACGCACCGCCTCCGCACATTCCACGCGGCACGTCGTCCCCCGTGCCGACTCCCCCTGTTCTACCGTGTCGAACCCTTTTCTCCCACGTCTCGGGACACCCTTCTCCATGCTCCTCCAGTACGACGCCGGCCGCCGTTCCCCTCAAGGAGCCGGGGTCCACAGTGGTCTCGTGGGAACGGTGATGCTTTTCTGGGGATGTGGCGCGGTTCGCGGGGAACCCGCGATTTCACGCCACCGACCGGAGAGGAGCGACCGCGATGAACCGTGAGCGCCTGCACGAGGAGCCCGTCTCCCTGGAGATCAGCGGATGCAGCAAGGAGGACGCCCGGATCGTGTTCGACGCGCTGAGCGCGTGCTTCGAGTCGGACCGCGGGCCCGAGGAGGTGCCCCAGCAGTTGCACGAGACCCGGCCCATGGTGTGGCTCGGCACCTTCGAGGTCACCGACGCCCGCTCCTGCCCGCCGCCGGAGCGGCTGTCGTCGTCCGTGGAGGCCGACGCGCAGGGCGGCTACTGGGCGATCGAGCGGCTGCGCTCCACGCTCGACTCCCTCTTCACCGTCCGTGACCTGGCCTCGGCCAGCGGCGACCAGGAACGTGAGCTGCACGTGCTGCTGGAGAGCAGGTGAGGCACCCGGGCCCCGGTGACCTGCGGCACAGTCCCGGCCTCCCATTGTGCAACTAGTTGCATAACCGGGGTGCGGTCCTCTAGAACTTAAGGCGACCGACGCCGCGCCCGGAGGCCGCCATGAGCCGTTACCCGCACCTGCTGAGCCCGCTCGACCTGGGCTTCACCACGCTGCCCAACCGTGTCCTGATGGGCTCGATGCACGTCGGCCTGGAGGAGGCCGACCGCGGCTTCGCGCGCATGGCGGAGTTCTACGCCGCCCGCGCCCGCGGCGGAGTGGGCCTGATCGTCACCGGCGGCATCGCCCCCAACGACGAGGGCCGCCCCTACCCCGGCGGCGCCCGCCTCACCACCGACGCCGAGGCCGAGCAGCACCGCGAGGTCACCGACGCCGTGCACCGCGAGGGCGGCCGCATCGCGATGCAGATCCTGCACTTCGGCCGGTACGCCTACCACCCCGACCTGGTCGCCCCCAGCCCGCTCCAGGCCCCGATCAGCCCCTATCAGCCCCGTGAGCTGACCGACGCCGAGGTCGAGCGGACCGTCGACGACTACGCGCGCGCCGCCCGCCTCGCCCGGCAGGCGGGCTACGACGGCGTCGAGATCATGGGCTCCGAGGGCTATCTGATCAACGAGTTCATCGCGGCCGGCACCAACCACCGCACCGACCGCTGGGGCGGCTCCTACGAGAACCGGATGCGCTTCCCCGTGGAGATCGTGCGCCGGGTGCGCGAGGTGGTCGGCGAGGACTTCATCATCGTCTACCGGCTGTCCATGCTCGACCTGGTCCCCGGCGGCTCCACCCTCGACGAGGTCGTCACCCTCGCCAAGGCCGTCGAGGCGGCCGGCGCCACCATCATCAACACCGGCATCGGCTGGCACGAGGCGCGCATCCCCACCATCGCCACCTCCGTGCCCCGCGGCGCCTACACCTGGGTCACGAAGAAACTCATGGGCGCGGTGTCGGTGCCGCTCGTCACGACGAACCGCATCAACACCCCCGAACTCGCCGAGCAGTTGCTCGCCGACGGCTGCGCGGACATGATCTCCATGGCCCGTCCGATGCTGGCCGACCCCGACTTCGTGAACAAGGCAGCCGCCGGCACCCCCGAGGCGATCAACACCTGCATCGGCTGCAACCAGGCGTGCCTGGACCACACCTTCAGCGGGAAGATCACCTCCTGCCTGGTCAACCCGCGCGCCTGCCACGAGACCGAACTGGTCCTCACCCCGACCCGGCTCCGCAAGAGCGTGGCCGTCGTCGGCGCCGGTCCCGCCGGACTCGCCTGCGCGGTGTCGGCGGCCGAACGCGGCCACCGGGTCACGCTGTTCGACGCCGCGAGCGAGATCGGCGGCCAGCTCAACGTGGCCCGAAAGGTGCCGGGCAAGCAGGAGTTCGACGAGACACTGCGCTACTTCCGCCACCAGCTCGACGCGCACGGGGTCGACGTACGGCTCAACACCCCCGTCACGGCAGCCGACTTGACCGGCTTCGACGAGGTCGTCGTCGCCACCGGCGTCAGCCCGCGCACCCCCGACATCCCCGGCGTCGACCATCCGAGCGTCGTCGGCTACCTCGACGTCCTGCGCGACGGCGCGCCCGTCGGCGACCGGGTCGCGATCCTCGGCGCCGGCGGCATCGGCTTCGACGTCGCCGAATTCCTCACCGACGGCGGCGACAAGGCGAGCGAGGAGCCGGCCGTCTACTTCCGCCAGTGGGGCGTCGACACGGACTACACGGGACCCGGCGGCCTCGCCGCGCCCGAGCGCCCCGCCCCGCCGCGCACCGTCCACCTGCTCCAGCGCAAGACCAGCAAGGTCGGCGCGGGCCTCGGCAAGACCACCGGCTGGATCCACCGCACCGAACTCAAGCACCGCGGCGTCACCATGGTCCCGGGCGTGCGCTACGACCGGATCGACGACGCCGGACTCCATGTCACCGTCGGCGAGGAGAGCACGGTCCTGGAGGTCGACACCGTCGTCCTGTGCACCGGCCAGGACCCCCGCCGCGACCTCTACGACGAGCTGCGCGCCGCGGGCGTCGAAGCCCACCTGGTCGGCGGCGCCGACGTGGCCGCCGAACTGGACGCCAAGCGCGCCATCCAGCAGGGCACCGAGGTCGCCGCGGCCCTGTAGCACCCCTCCCTAGGATTGCCCCATGTCACTCCCGCACGCGATCCTCACCGCCCTGCTCGAAAAGCCGTCGTCGGGGCTGGATCTGACCCGCCGGTTCGACAAGTCGATCGGCTACTTCTGGTCGGCGACGCACCAGCAGATCTATCGCGAGCTGGGAAGACTGGAGTCCGAGGGACACATCCGCGCGCTGCCGTCCGTACAGCCGAGCCGCGGGCAGAAGAAGAGCTACGAGGTCCTGCCCGCGGGCCGCGCCGAACTGGCGCGGTGGACGGCCGCGGCGCAGGACCCCAAGCCGCTCCGGGACGCCCTGCTGCTGCGGCTGCGGGCCGCCGCGGTCGTCGGCACCGCCGGCCTCGACGCCGATCTGCGCCGCCATCTCGACCTGCACCGGCGGCAGTTGGCGGAGTACGAGGAGATCGAGAAGCGCGACTTCCCGCCCGGGAACGACAGCGCGCAGGCCAGGATCCAGCACCTGGTCCTCCGCGCGGGCATCGAACTGGAGACCTTCTGGATCCAGTGGCTCACCGAGGCCGTGGCGGAACTGCCGACGGTGACGGACCCGGAGGCGCAGACCTCCTAGGGCCTCTCTTTCGGATCTTGCCGGGGGTCGCGGGCCCTGGCACGCGCTCCCCCAGAGGGGGGACCCCCAGCGGCGTTGTCGTCGGTTGTCAAC
>NZ_JAANNX010000098.1:0-12497 GCF_013363615.1 Streptomyces sp. CAI-85
TCAGCTCGCCGACCCGGTTGAGGGACTGCTTCTCCTTCTCCCAGCGGGCGTTGAGACCGCGCAGCTCCTCCTCCTTGTCGGCGAGGTCGCGGCGCAGCTTCTCCAGCCGCTCGCGGGAGGCCGCGTCGGTCTCCTTGGCGAGCGCCAGCTCCTCCATCCTCAACCGGTCGACGGAGCGCTGGAGTTCGTCGATCTCGACCGGGGACGAGTCGATCTCCATCCGGAGCCGGGAGGCCGCCTCGTCCACCAGGTCGATGGCCTTGTCGGGCAGGAAGCGGGAGGTGATGTACCGGTCGGAGAGGGTGGCGGCGGCGACCAGCGCGGCGTCCGCGATCTGCACCTTGTGGTGGGCCTCGTAACGCCCCTTGAGCCCGCGCAGGATGGCGATGGTGTCCTCGACGCTCGGCTCGGCGACCAGCACCTGCTGGAAGCGCCGCTCCAGCGCCGGGTCCTTCTCGATCCGCTCGCGGTACTCGTCCAGCGTGGTGGCGCCGACCATGCGCAGCTCACCGCGGGCGAGCATCGGCTTCAGCATGTTGCCCGCGTCCATCGCGGAGTCGCCGCCGGCGCCCGCGCCGACGACGGTGTGCAGCTCGTCGATGAAGGTGATGATCTGCCCGTCGGAGTCCTTGATCTCGGCCAGGACGGTCTTCAGCCGCTCCTCGAACTCGCCCCGGTACTTGGCGCCCGCCACCATCGCGCCGAGGTCGAGGGCGACCAGCCGCTTGTTCTTGAGGGACTCCGGCACGTCCCCCTTCACGATCCGCTGGGCGAGGCCCTCGACCACGGCGGTCTTGCCGACGCCGGGCTCGCCGATCAGCACGGGGTTGTTCTTGGTGCGCCGGGAGAGGACCTGGACGACCCGGCGGATCTCCTGGTCACGGCCGATGACCGGGTCGAGCTTGCCCTCGCGGGCGGCGGCGGTGAAGTCGGTGCCGAACTTCTCCAGCGCCTTGTACTGGCCCTCGGGGTCGGGGGTGGTGACCCGGCGGGCGCCGCGCGCGGTGCGGAACGCCTCCTGGAGCGTCTTCGCGTCCGCGCCCTGGCGGGCGAGCACCTCACCGGCCTGGCCGCCCTTGGCGGCGATGCCGATCAGCAGGTGCTCGGTGGAGAGGTACTCGTCGCCGAGGTCCCGGGCCCGCTGCTGCGCGTCCGCGATGACGGCGAGCAGCTCCCGGTTGGGCTGCGGCGGCGCGACGGTGGACCCGGCCACGCTGGGCAGCCCGGCCAGCACCCGCTCGGCACCGGCGCGCACGGCGGCCTGGTCGGCCCCGGCGGCGGCCAGCAGGTCGACGATGTTCTCGTTGTCCTGGCCCTCCAGCAGGGAGAGCAGCAGGTGGGCGGGGGTGAGGTCGGGGTTTCCCGCCGATACGGCGCGACTGCCGGCCGCGTTGATCGCGTCCCGGCTCCGGTTGGTCAGCTCGGCGTCCACGTTCGCTGTCTCCTCCTTGGGGCCTCGGGGTCCGTGCGTCAGCCGCTCCCGTCAC
The DNA here is from genome assembly GCF_013363615.1 of Streptomyces sp. CAI-85. Classification (NCBI taxonomy): domain Bacteria; kingdom Bacillati; phylum Actinomycetota; class Actinomycetes; order Kitasatosporales; family Streptomycetaceae; genus Streptomyces; species Streptomyces sp. CAI-85. The sequence goes on from NZ_JAANNX010000098.1 coordinate 1,488, forward strand.
CGACTCAGACTGACTCCATAAGCGTACACAAAGTTGAGTCCGTTCCGCTCAAGCTTCGGCGGGAGGCTCGCCGGGGGCTAGATTCCGGGCCCATGGAACCCGGATCCCTTCCCGACCCCACCGCCTATCTCGCCTTCTGGCGTGAACGTCATGTGTGCACCCTGACGACACCACGCCCGGAGGGCGGCCCGCACGTGGTTCCGGTCGGAGTGACGTACGACCCGGAGAGCGGAGTGGCCCGGGTGATCGCGGACGGCGGCAGCAAGAAGGTGCGCAACATCCTGGCGGCGGGCCCGGACGGCGCCCTGGTCGCCGTCTGCCAGGTCGACGGCCGGCGCTGGGCCACCCTGGAGGGCCGGGCCCGGGTCCGCACGGAACCCGACCGGATCGCCGAGGCCGAACGCCGCTACGCGGAGCGCTACGGCCGGCAGCCCCGGGTGAACCCGACCCGGGTGGCCGTCGAGATCGAGGTGACGCGGACGCTCGGACGAGGCTGAGCGCACGACAGCTTTTTCCGGCCAGTTCCACGGCCCGCCGATACCCCGAAATGTCGCCACAAATAACAGCGGCGTCACCGTGTTCAGGTCACGGTGACGCCGCTGCGGGGGGAAGCACCTGAGCGATCTGTTACGACGGGGGAATCGCGTCAGGCACTGCGGGGGGTGGCTGAGATGGTGCGGGGCACGGCCGCGGGGGCCGGCTCCGCCAACTGGTGGTCCCGCTGGTCGAGATTCACAAAGATCATTCCGTACCGGATGGCGCACCGGACGGGCTGCGGCGCCCCCCGGGGCCGTCGCAGACACCGGTAGGCCCGGACGTCGTCGTCCTCGTCCCGTGTGACGACGACCGGCTCTCCGAACACGGTCACCATCAGCGAGTCACCGCTGTGGGGGATGGCGGTGACCAGGTCGATGAAGTGCCAGCCGGAGCGGTAGGCCGTGGCCATCTCGCGTCGGAAGGAACGGTCGTCCGGAGGATTCGTCATGAGCCCGCGCCCGCCACGATCACGTCCCAGTGCAGGTCGGGCGGTGCCGCCTGCGTGTCGGTGGTACCCGCGCCGGCGGGCACGCTGTCCCACCAGAGGTCCTGAAGTCCGATCGCGCCGAAGACCAACCCTGCCGAGAAGGCCACGGCAAGCACCGAGCGAAGCATTCTCTTGCGCATGTTGGCTTCGTCCTCACTTCCCAAGTCTTCTCCCCCGCCCTCAAGACAATGGCTCATCCAGGCACGTCAAAGCCACAGAAGCGGTGCATCATGTTCCTGCATGTTCAGGACCCTGGGGGGTGGAGATTTGACGAATAACCATACAAAAGGGGCACATCTCCATGGGCTGGAAGACCTGTGCGCCGACGGAAAACGCCTGTATGCCGACGCTTTGCGCCTCGGACGCATCACTCGCACCGAAGTGGACCCCGCGCCGTGTCTGGTGGAGTTCGCCCTGTTGCACCCCGACCCCGACGACCCGAACTGGCTGCTCCCCGTCCCCCCCGTGGCCGCCCTCGCCCAGCGGCTGCACCCGCTGGAGCGCGAGATACAGGAGCGCCGGCACCTCGCCAACGAACTGTCCGACGCCTTCGAGCCGTTCATGGCCATCAGCGCGCAGGGCAAGCCCAACACCCACGCCATCACGGTGCTCGAGGGGTTCAGCCGGATCAACGCGGCCATCGAACTGGCCACCGCCGAATGCCGGTCGGAGATCCTGACCGTCCAACCCGGGGGCGGGCGCAGCGAGAACGCGCTCAACGAGGCCGTCAAACTCGGCCAGCACGTCATCGCACGCGGCATCACCATGCGCACCCTGTACCAGCACACGGCCCGCCACAGCCAGGGCACGCTCGCCTACGCGGAGCGCATGAGCCACGGCAACGTCGAGATCCGCACCCTGGAGGAACTCATCGAGCGCCTCATGGTGTTCGACCGCACGGTGGCCTTCATCCCGGCCCGGGACGACCGCAAGATCGCGCTGGAGCTGCGCCACCCCGGGCTGGTCGACTACCTGGTCAAGGTGTTCGAGCAGCAATGGGCGCGTGCCGTCCCGCTGTTGGAGGAGACGCCGTACGCTCCCCCCATCGACGGCATCAGCGGAGTCCAGATGTCGATCGCGAAACTGCTGGTCGAGGGCCATGTGGACGAGGCCATCGCCCGCCGCCTGGGGATGAACGTCCGCACCTGCCGTGCCCACATCGCCAAGCTCGCCGCCGCCCTCGGCAGCGGCAGCCGGGCCCAACTCGGCTTTCTCATAGCCCAGTCGGGGATCCTGGACCGGGAGCAGCAGGACCAGTAGAACCGACAGGACAGAGGGGGAACGTGACGGTGACCGTGCCGCATCCGGAGCACGGCGTGGACGATCTGTGCGCCACGGGCGCCGAGCTGTACCGGCGGGCCCTGCGCGAGGGCCGGCTCCCCGCGGGGGAGGCGAGACCGGCCCCCTGTCTGCTGGATCTGGGACTGCTGCACCCGGCCCTCGACGACCTCGACCGGCTGGAGCCCATCGCCCCCGTGGTGGCCCTGCACCGGCTGCTGCGCGTCTCCGAGGCCCGGATCGCCGACGAACGCCGCCGCGAGGAACGGCTGTCGGAGCTGTTCGCCCCGCTGATGCGGCTCGCCCAGGGCCCCGCGGCTCCCGCGCAGGAGGCGCCCACCCTGCGCATCCTCAGCGGCACGGAGCCCATCAACCGGGCCATCACCGCCGCGACCATGGACGCCGCCCGCGAGGTCCTCTGCATCCAGCCCAGCACCCACTCCCGCGGCCCGCGCGGCGAGACCGCCCAGGGCGTCGCCATGGACCGGGACCAGGCCCTGCTGGACCGGGGCTGCCGGATCCGCACCCTCTACCAGCACACCCAGCGCCACCAGCCGATGACCGTCGCCCGCTACGAGCAACTGCGCGGCGACGTCCAGGCGCGCACCCTGGACGAGGTCACCGACCGGCTGATCATGATCGACCGCACGGTCGCCTTCATCCCGGCCGGCGAGGACGGCAGGCTCGCCCTGGAGGTCCGTCACCCGGCGCTGCTGACCTACTTCGCCACCACCTTCGACCGGCTCTGGAGCCTGGCCACGCCGATGCACCCGGAGGCGGTCCGCCGGCCCACCCTGAACGGCGTGACACCCCGTCAGCAGTCCATCGCGGCCCTGCTGGTCGAGGGCCACACCGACGCAGTGATCGCCGGCCGCCTCGGCATGAACGTCCGTACGGCGCGCGTCCACATCGCCAAACTCGCCGCCACCCTGGGCAGCGTGAGCCGCGCCCAGCTCGGCTACCTCATCGCCCGCTCGGGAATCCTCGACCAGGAAGGCCGGGAGGGCCAGGAGGGCCAGGAGGGCCAGGAGGGCCAGGACAACGGCCAGAACAGCCAGGCCGACGAGCCGGGCTAGGACGAGGACCGGGACCGGGTCCGCGGCACCCCCACCGCCGTCTCCCCCAACGCCGCCTCCCCCACCGGCCCGTCCAGCCCCACCTGCGCGATCCGCACCCCCAGTTGGGTCCGGCTCGCCGCGCCCAGCGTCTCCGACAGCCGCGCGATATGGGCACGGCAGGTGCGCACGCTGATGCCGAGCCGCTCGGCGATGACCGCGTCCTGGTGGCCCTCGGCGAGCAGCGCCGCGATGGACTGCTCCCGGTGGGAGATGCCCTCGATCCTGGGGTCGGGCAGCGCGGCGGTCAGCGGGATCGCGAGCCGCCACAGCCGTTCGAAGACGGTCTCCAGATAGGCGATCAGCGCCGGGTGACGCAGCTCCAGGGCCATCGTGCGGTCGCTGTTGGCGGGGATGAAGGCCACCGTGCGGTCGAAGAGGATCAGCCGGTCGATCACCTCGTCCAGGGTGCGCGCCTCGACCGAAGGGCCCATCAGCTCAAGGTAGTTCAGCAAACCCTGACCGTGCCGGGCCACATGGGTGTAGAGGTCGCGCATCCGCACACCCCGGCCGCGCAGCTCCAGCGCGCGGTGCAGCCCCTCCGACAGTTCGTGCTCGCGCCGGATGCCGCCCGGCTGCACGGTCAGCACCTCCGTCGTGCACGCCTCCGTGGCCCGGTCCAGCGCCGCCTGGATCCGGGAGGCGCCGTCCAGCACCCGGATCGCCGCGCCCTCACCGGCGGCCGGTGCGGAGGCCGGGCCGCCGAGACCGGCGTACCACTCGAAGGCGGCGACCGCCGAGCCCATACGGCGCTGTCCCGCGCTCATCTCGTCGTAGAGCCCGTGCAGCAGCCGGGTCATGACCTCCTGCGGGGAGGTCGGCACCAGCCAGGCCATGTCGTCGGGGTCCGGGTGGAGCAGGGCGAGATCCAGCAGGCAGGGGACCTGTTCGGCGTCGGCGCGCGGCACCCTGCCCCGCCGTACGGCCCGGGAATACACGCGATCCCCGGCCTCGCACAGTCGGTCGGCGCCGTGTGGATGGTCCTCCGCCCCGTGCCCGGCCATCGCCCATCCCACCCCCGCCTGACACCCTTCCTACGGCTCTTCGCAGCGCAACTATGCGCGGCCCGGACCGCCTCCGCAACACGGCTCCCCCGGCCAGGGCCGTGGAAAACCTTCCATATGCGTGAGTTTCTCCCGGCCTCCGCCCCTCCCCTTGCAACAAGCTGACGGTGGTGCGCCTCGCGCGCGCGGTGCATCGTGGAACCCACTTCCCCCCGGGTGCCTGACACCCGCGGAGTCCCGGCCGGGCGACGGGGGAGCCCGGCCGGGCGGGAGTCTCCCACCGCCTTCGCGCGTACGCTCCCGGAAACCGGCGAGTGATCGCCGCGTCACGTACCGGCTCTAACGTCCCCTCATGGCGGACATATTCGATGCGTACGCGCTGGCCGATGCGTGGGACGAGATGTTCGAACGGCCGGGTGTGGTCAGGCCCGCCTATGAGCCGGTGCTGGCCGCACTCCAGCCGATCGAACCTGGGGAACTGCGCTTCCGGGCCGACCAGATGGCCCGTGCGTTCACCGACCGCGGCGTGACCTACGCCTTCGCGGGCGAGGAGCGGCCCTGGCCGCTGGACCTCGTCCCCCGGATCCTGGACGCGGTCGAGTGGGATTTCGTACAACGCGGGGTGAGCCAGCGGGTCCGGGCCCTGGAGGCGTATCTCGCGGACGCCTACGGGCCCTGCCGGGCCTTCGAGGACGGGGTGGTGCCCTGGCGGCTGCTGCTCGGCTCCCCGCACTTCCACCGGGCGGCCCACGGGGTCGAGCCGCCGGGCGGGGTCCGGGTCCATGTGGCCGGGATCGACCTGGTGCGGGACGAGGCCGGGGCCTTCCGGGTCCTGGAGGACAACGTGCGGGTGCCCAGCGGGGTGTCGTACGTGATCGAGAACCGGCGGGCCATGACCCGGGTGTTCCCGTCGCTCTTCGACGGACAGCACGTCGTGCCCGTCGACGGGTACGCGCAGCGGCTGCTGGCCGCGCTGCGGGCCGCGGCGCCCGAACGGACCGCCGATCCACGGGTGGTGGTCCTCACCCCCGGACCCGGCAACGCCGCCTACTTCGAACACGCCCTGCTGGCACGGCTTATGGGCGTCCAGCTCGTCGAGGGCCACGACCTGGTGTGCCGCGGCAACCGGGTGTGGATGCGCACCACCCGGGGCGAGGTGCCGGTGCACGTCGTCTACCGGCGGCTCGACGACGACTTCCTCGACCCGCTGCACTTCCGGCCCGACTCGGTGATCGGCTGCCCGGGCATCCTGGGCGCGGCGACGGCCGGGAACGTCACCCTCGCCAACGCGGTGGGCAACGGCATCGCGGACGACAAGCTGCTCTACACGTACGTGCCGGACCTGATCCGGTACTACCTCCGTGAGGAACCGATTCTCCCCAATGTCGAGTCGTACCGGCCCGACGAACCCGGCCAGCTCGAAGCCGTCCTCGACCAGATCGACCGGCTGGTGGTCAAACCGGTGGACGGCGCCGGCGGCCAGGGCATCGTCATCGGGCCGAAGGCCGACGCGCGGACCCTGGAGCGCACCCGCAAGGCGGTGGCCGCCGATCCGCGCGGCTTCATCGCGCAGCGGCCCGTCGCCCTGTCCACCTCCCCGACCCTGGCCGGCGACCGTATGGCGCCCCGACACATCGATCTGCGCCCGTTCGCCGTGAACGACGGCGACAACGTCTGGGTACTGCCCGGCGGACTCACCCGGGTCGCGCTCCAGGAGGGCAATCTGATCGTCAACTCCAGCCAGGGCGGCGGCTCCAAGGACACCTGGGTGCTCGCCGAGGGCCCCGTCGAGGGCCCCTCCCGCACCGCCGGGGACGGCCCGCCGCCGTCCGTCGTCCCCCGCCAGCTCGGGCCCGACGGCACCCCCGCCCTCGTACCGGAAGGGGCGCGGCAGCAGTGAACGACGTGATCCTCTCCCGTATCGCGGAGGCGCTGACCTGGACCGGCCGCTATGTGGAACGGGCCGACGCCACCGCGCGCATCCTCGACGCCTACCTCCACCGGATGCTGGAGGACCCCTGGCGCGACGAGGACCTGGCCTGCCGGTCGCTGTACGCGATCCTCGGCATGGACGCCGGGCCCGCCCCGGTCGACATGCAGCAGGTCCTCGACCAGCTCGCCTTCGACGCCCGCTCCACCGGCGCCATCGAGGGCGCCCTCGGGGCCGCCCGGCTCAACGCCCGCAGCGCCCGTGAGGCCGTCTCCTCGGCCATGTGGGAGTGCCTGAACGCCACCTGGCACGCGCTCGCCGAGCAGCGCCGCGCGGCCCGCCGTACCGGCCCCTACGGCTATCTGGAGCTGGTCCGCAGCAGGGCGGCCCTGTTCTTCGGGCTCGCCGACTCCACCATGAGCCGCGACGACAGTTGGCGGTTCGTGGTGCTGGGGCGCAGCCTGGAGCGGGTGGACATGACCGTACGGCTGCTCTCGGTGCGGGTCCTGGACGCCGCGCACGCGCCGGACTGGCCGACCCTGCTCAGCGCGTCCGGCGCCGACGAGGCGTACGCGCGCGTGTACGGCGGTTTCGGCGACACCCCGCGGGTGGCCGAATTCCTGCTCCTGGACCGGGACTTCCCGCGCTCCGCGCTGCACGCCCTGACCACGGCCGAGGAGTGCCTGGCCGCTCTCGGCCGCCCCCGCCAGGACCCGGCGCGCCGTCCCATCGGCCGGCTGCGCACCCGCCTGGAGTACCTCGACACCCACGCCCTGGAAGAACAGCTCCCGCCGCTCCTGAAGGACCTCCAGACCGCCTGCATGGCCTCGGCGGAAGCGGTCGCGGAACGGTTCTTCCCGTACCAGGGGCCCGTCGTGTGGGCCCGGGAAGGAACGTGAGCGCGATGGCCGCCGCCACGACCCGCAGGCTCCGTATCCGGCACACCACGCATGTCTCGTACGCGCGGGCCGCCGTCTCCTCGCACAACGAGGTCCGGATGACCCCGCTCACCCTGCCGGGGCAGACCACGCTGGACGCCCGGGTGACCGTCCGCCCGGCGGCCACCACCTGGTCGTACTGGGACTACTGGGGCACCCAGGTGACCGCGTTCGAGCTGATCGACCCGCACGCCGATCTCACCATCACGGCCTCCAGCCTGGTGGAGACGGCCCCGCCGGAACCGCTGCCGCCGCCCCTGGACTGGGCCGCGGTGGCCGAGAGCACGGCCGGCTCCCGGCTGCTGGAGTTCGCCTCCCCGACGGCCCGTACGACGGTCCCGAAGAAGCTGGTGAAGAAGGCGCGCGGGGCGGCCGCGGGCCTCGATCCGCACGGGGCGGCGGTCGCCGTGTCCGCCCTGGTCGCCGACCGGGTGACCTACCTCCCCGGCGCCACCGGCGTGAACACCTCGGCGGCGGAGGCGTGGCAGCAGGGCGCCGGCGTCTGCCAGGACATCGCGCACCTGACCATCGCCCTGCTGCGCGGTCTGGGCCTGCCCACCCGCTATGTCTCCGGCTATCTCCACCCGGAGCGGGACGCGGAACTCCACCGCCCGGTGGCCGGACAGAGCCATGCCTGGATCGAGTACTGGGCGGGCGACTGGCACGGCTACGACCCCACCAACCGCACCCGCGCCGACGAGTCCCATGTGGTCGTCGGCCGGGGGCGGGACTACGACGACGTCACCCCGCACAAGGGCGTCTACCGGGGCGTGGCCGGCGGGCCGCCGGACGTGACGGTGGAGTTCACGCGCGTGGCGTGAACTCCACCGGGGACCTCAGGACTGCGGGTACTACGGGTGCTGCGGCTACTTCAGGCCGAGGGAGTTGCAGGCCGACTTGTACTTCTCGGTGCAGATGTCCTGCGCCGTGAAGACGCCGTCGGCGATCACGGTGTCCTTGAGGTTGCTCTTCGTCAGGGCGACCACCTGCACCAGCTTCGCCGGGATGTCCTTGTGGGTCGGGCTGTCGACCTTGTCGCGGGTCAGCGCCTCGAACTGGAGGGCGCGGCCCTGGACCTTGGCGACGGCGGCCTCGGCGGCGGCCTCCGCCTCGGCGCGGTAGGGCTTGTAGACCGTCATGTACTGCTCGCCGCTGACGATCCGCTGCACGCCCGGCAGCTCGGCGTCCTGGCCGGTGATGGGCGGCAGGCTGCTGCCGCTCAGACCGGCCGCCTCCAGCGCCTTGATGATGCCGCCGGCCATGGTGTCGTTGGCGGAGTAGACGGCCGCGATGTTGTCCTTGCCGATCTTCCCGATCGCCTCGGTCATGTGCTCCTGGGCCTTCTCCGGGCTCCAGTCGGCGGTGTCGTACTGCGCGGCGATGGTCACGCGGCCGCTCAGCTCGCTGAGCGCGCCCTCCTTGAACTGCGCGGCGTTCGGGTCGGTCGGCGAACCGTTGATCATGACGATCTTGTCGCTGGTGTCGGCGGTGCCGAGCGCCTCGGTGAGGGAACGGCCCTGCACCTCGCCGACCAGCTCGTTGTCGAAGGAGACGTACGCGTCGATCGGGCCCTGCGCGAGACGGTCGTAGGCGATGACCGGGATGTTCGCGTCCTTGGCCTTCTGCACCATCCCCGCGATCTTCTTCGAGTCGACCGCGTCGAGCAGGATGCAGTCGACCTTGTCGTCGATCATCTTCTGCATCTGCTCGTCCTGGACCTTGGCGCTGTTGGCGGCGTTGGCGTACGCCGTCTTGCCCTTGCCGTCGGTCAGCGCGGAGATCTTCTCCTTGATGATCGGGTAGTCGAACTCCGCGTACCGGGTGTTCGTCTTCTCCGGCAGGAGCACGCCGATGGTGACGTCGTTGCTGCGGGTCGGGGTCGCGTCCGCGCTGTCCGAACCGGCGTCGAGCATGCCGCACCCGGCGAGCGAGAGAGTCATCGTGGAGGCGACCACGGCTATGGCGATACGACGCATTCAGGGGCTCACTTCAGGTGCGTTCCGGACATGGGTGCGACATGTTGACCCAGGTGTCAGAAAAGACAACGCGTCGGCGCCCCCACCAGTCAAGCCGTACTACTTAACGAAGTGACAACATCACACTCCGCTTAGCATGTGAAGACGCATGGAGACCGAGCGAAGAGGGTACGCACTTCTCTTTACGGACTCTCCGCGCCGCGGGAAGCACACGGAAGAGGGGCCCGGAGATCTCTCCGGGCCCCTCTTCCGTGTGTGTATCGCCTCAGTCGGACTGCGGGCGCTTGGGGCGCCACACCACCAGCGCGCTGGTCTGCTGGACCTCCTGGTACGGGACCAGGTCGCGGCGGTAGGAGGCGTGGACCGCGGCCTCGCGCTGCTGCATGGCCGCCGCCGCGCCGTCCAGGGCCGACTCCAGTTCGGCGACCCGGGACTGGAGCGCGGCGACCTGGTTCTCCAGCTCGATAATGCGCTTGATACCGGCCAGGTTGATGCCCTCGTCCTGCGACAACTGCTGGACGGTGCGCAGCAGCTCGATGTCACGGGCCGAGTAGCGGCGGCCCCGCCCGGCGGTGCGGTCGGGGGAGACCAGCCCCAGGCGGTCGTACTGGCGCAGCGTCTGCGGGTGCAGGCCGGAAAGCTGGGCCGCCACCGAGATGACGTAGACCGGGGTCTCCTCGGTCAGTTCATACGGCCCACGAAAAGTGTCACCGCGTCGACGGCCATCCATCCTTATGCTCCCTTCGCGGCCTCGAACAGGTCCGCCCTCGGATCCTCGTCCGCGGTCGCCTCGCGATACGCCTCGAGCGCGTCACGAGCCTTCCCCGTCAGGTCCTTGGGGACACTCACCTCCACGGTGACCAGAAGGTCGCCGCGGGTGCCGTCCTTGCGGACCGCGCCCTTGCCCCGCGCCCGCATGGTGCGGCCGTTGGGGGTGCCGGGCGGCAGCTTGAGGGTGAGCGACGGGCCGCCCAGGGTGGGCACCCTGATCTCCCCGCCGAGCGCCGCCTCGGTGAACGTCACCGGCACGGTCACCGTGAGGTTGTCCTCCTTGCGGCCGAACACCGGGTGCGCGCCCACATGGACGACGACGTACAGATCGCCGGCCGGGCCGCCGCGCTCGCCCGGCGCGCCCTTGCCGCGCAGCCGGATGCGCTGCCCGTCCGTCACCCCGGCCGGGATGCGGACCTGCATGGTGCGCGAGGACTTGGCGCGGCCGCTGCCCTTGCAGTCCAGGCAGGGGTGCTCGGCGATCAGCCCGCGGCCCTTGCAGTCGGGGCACGGGTCGGTCAGGGAGAAACCGCCCCCCGAGCCCCGGGCCACCTGGCCGGTGCCGACGCAGGTCGGGCACACACGCGGTGTGCCGTTCTTGTCGCCGGTGCCGGAGCACGCCTTGCACGGGGCCTGCGAGGACATCCGCAGCGGGACGGTCGCGCCCTCGATGGCCTCGGTGAAGGTCAGGGTGACCTCGGTGTCGATGTCCTGGCCGCGCCGGGGCTGGGTACGGGTCGTGCCCCCGCCGCCGCGGTTGAACAGGCCGCCGAAGACGTCGCCGATACCGCCGCCGAAGCCGCCGGCTCCCCCGCCCTGGGGGTTGCCTCCGAAGAGGTCCCCCAGGTCGAAGTTGAAGGAGCCGCCGCCGGCGCCCGGACCCGGGCGGAACCCGCCGTTGCCGAAGAGGGCGCGGGCGTCGTCGTACTCCTTGCGCTTCTTGGGGTCACCGAGGACGTCGTTCGCCTCGGAGA
>NZ_JAANNX010000031.1:0-68672 GCF_013363615.1 Streptomyces sp. CAI-85
AGCACTGGAACATCGAGTTCGACGACGCCGGCGCCATCGGCCGCCGCTACCGCCGTCAGGACGAGATCGGTACGCCGTACTGCGTCACCGTCGACTTCGACACGCTCGACGACAACGCGGTGACCGTGCGTGAGCGCGACTCGATGAAGCAGGAGCGCGTGTCCCTCGACCAGATCGAGGGCTACCTGGCCGGCCGCCTGGTCGGCGCCTAGCCACCCTCGGGCCCTGCGGCCCAGCCGCCCTCGGACCCTGTTGTACGAAGCCCACCCGCGGGCCGGTTCTGCCGGCCCGCGGGTGGGCTTTTCGCTGCCTGGCGACCGGATGCTGACAAGTATGGACTGACAGATATTGAAATCTGTCAGCCGTCATGTCATGGTGGAGGCATGACGATGCACACGCGTTCCCTCGGCACCACCGGCCCCCAGGTCTCCGCCCTCGGTCTCGGCTGCATGGGCATGACCGCGCTCTACGGCGACGCGGACCCCTCCGAGTCCATCGCCACCGTCCACGCCGCGCTCGAAGCCGGCGTGACCCTGCTCGACACCGGCGACTTCTACGGCATGGGCAGCAATGAGCTGCTGATCGGCGAAGCCCTGCGCACCGCGCCCCCGGCCCGCCGCGAACAGGCCCTGACCAGCGTGAAGTTCGGCGCCCTGCGCGACCCCGCCGGCAACTGGACCGGCTACGACGGCCGCCCCGCAGCCGTCAGGAACTTCGCCGCCTACTCCCTCCAGCGCCTCGGCGTCGACCACATCGACGTCTACCGCATCGCCCGGCTCGACCCGGCCGTCCCGATCGAGGAGACCGTCGGCGCCGTCGCCGAACTGGTCGAGCAGGGGTACGTCCGCCACATCGGCCTCAGCGAGGTCGGCGCCGACACCATCCGCCGGGCCGCCGCCACCGCCCCGATCAGCGACCTCCAGATCGAGTACTCGCTGATCTCCCGCGGCATCGAGCGGGCCGTCCTGCCCACCACCCGCGAACTGGGCATCGCGATCACCGCGTACGGCGTCCTGTCCCGCGGTCTGATCTCCGGCCACTTCTCCGCCGACCGGCAGCTCCCCGCCACCGACTTCCGGGCCCACGCGCCCCGCTTCCAGGGCGAGAACCTCCGGCACAACCTGGGCCTCGTCGAGGAGCTGCGGAAGATCGCCGAGCACAAGGGCGTCTCCGTCGCGCAGATCGCCATCGCCTGGGTGCTCGCCCAGGGCCGGGACATCGTGCCGCTGGTCGGCGCCCGCACCCGGGAGCGGCTCGCGGAGTCCCTCGGCGCGCTGGACGTCACCCTGGACGCGGCCGACCTTGCCGCGATCGAGCGGGCCGTGCCCGCCACCGCGGCCGCCGGCGACCGCTACCCGGCCGCCCAGATGGCCCACCTCGAACCCTGATCGCCCGCCGGGTACGGTCTCCCTCATGGCACCGACCAGCGAGACCCTGACCGCCGAGCGCATCCTCGAAGCCACCGAGGAGGTACTGCGCCGGCACGGCCCCGCCAAGGCCACCGTGGTGGACGTGGCCCGCGCGCTCGGCGTCAGCCACGGCAGCGTGTACCGCCACTTCCGGACGAAGGCGGCGCTGCGGGAGGCGGTGACCAAGCGCTGGCTGGACCGTACGTCCGAGGCGCTCGCCGGGATCGCCGCCGACTCCGGCCGCGCCCCCGAGGCCCGGCTGCGGGACTGGCTCGCCGCGCTGTTCGAGGCCAAGCGGCGCAAGGCGGGCGATGACCCCGAGCTGTTCGCCACCTACATGGTGCTGACCGGCGAGAGCGGCACGGCGGTCGGCGAGCACATCGCCGACCTCACCGGGCAGCTCACGGCGATCGTCGCGGCCGGGGTGGCCGACGGCTCCTTCGCCGCCCCCGATCCGGGCGCCGCAGCCCGCGCCGTCTTCCAGGCCACCGGCCGCTTCCACGACCCCGGCTACTTCCGGGAGTGGGAACTGCCGGACGCGGACGACGACTTCACGGCGGTGACGGACCTGCTGCTCCAGGGGCTGCGCAGGGTCTAGGTAGTGGTTTTGCCCTCCGTGGGGTCGACCGTCGCCTGGTGGGCCTCGGCCAGGTGCTCGGCCGCCTTCAGCCAGGGCAGGAACTGCGCGCCTCTGCGCCAGCCGCAGGTGTCGCACGTGATCGTGCGCTGCACCCCCGCCCGCCGTACCCGGACCACGTGTTCGCGTCCGTGCTGGTCCCAGCGGCTCACCTTGCTCGTCGTGATCTGAAGCATGACGCCTCCCGCGTCGACTGCGAAGAACACTGCGGAGAACAGCAAGGAGTGTGCAGCAAGGAGAAGATCAACGGGGGGTTCGGCGGGAGGAGTTAACGGGGCGGGGCGGCGGGGCCGGGCCGTGGGTTCGTGTGTGGGGGCGGTTCAGTAGCCGCACAGATCCGTCAGCCGGACCGGGTCCAGCACCACCAACTGCCGGTAGCCCGTGGCCAGTAGGCCCTCCGCGCGCAGGGCGGCCAGCACGCGTTCCGTCGTCGACACCGACACCCCGGCCAGACTGCCCAGCGCGCGCTGGCTCAGCGACAGCTCCAGGAGCAGCGAACCGTCGGGCCGCCGTCTGCCGTACTCCGCCGCGAGTTCGTACAGCACGCGGGCGAGCCGGCGGCGCGCGTCGCAGCCGCTGGTCTCTATCCGCCGCTGGGTCGCGGACCGCAGCTTGCGCGCCACACTGCGCAGCACCTGCAACTGGGCCGCCGGATGCGAGTGCAGGAACGCGATGAACGACGTCGGGGCGATCCGCAGCGCGACCACCGGGCCCGCGGCCCGCACGGTCGCCGAGCGCGGACTGCCGTCCAGCACCGCCAGTTCCCCGACCACCTCGCCCGCCGCGCGGATCGCCAGCGCCGAGCCCTCGCCGTCCTCCGTCTCCCCGACGATCAGCACCAGCCCGTCGAGCAGCATGTACACCGCGTCGCCGACCGCCCCGGCCGTCATCAGCACGTCCTGGTCGGCGTACCGGCGCCGGGTACCCAGCCGCAGCAGGGCGTCCCGGTCCACCGCGTCCAGGGTGTCCAGCAGACTCCCGGCGGCCCAGGCAGGCGCGTCCGTCCGCCTGATCGGCCTCATGGCCGCCCCCTTTCCCCTTCCCCAGGGCACGTCATTGTGCACGTCCATGACCACGCGTGCCGGTTTTTCGGCTTTTTCCTGGACTCGCCCCACGTCCCGGCCGCCGGGCCGTCAGGATGTCGGCGACGACAGGCCCCAGGAGGAGCGGATGACGAGCGACGAGCACGAACAGACCTGGGACGACGGCCGGTTGACCGAGGACGACGTCATCGAGGCGGCCGACGGCACCGGTTACACCTCGGTGTCCGAGTACGTCTCCGGCGAGAACGGCTACGAGCCCGACGACACCGGGGACTTGGGGGACACCTCGGGCTGGTGACCGTACTCCCGGGGCCGCCCGTCCTCCCCCGGGGTCCGTGACCGGACGGACGGGCGGCCGCAGGTTCCCCCACCGCGGGGACCGTCTCGCCCCCACGCCCACGAGAGTAGGCGGGGCCGGCCGACGGGACTCCTTCCTGCGCGGGAGTCCGGGGCGGCCTGGCCGACGTGGTTTCCCTCAACTCCCGGCACTCGGGGCTTGGTTCACCCCATCCGTCGCGGCACAGGAGACAGCGGTCCGCGCAGCCGACAGCGGCGGGGGCGTCTATGCGGCAACGTCAATCTTCGCGTTGTCGGGTAAGGATCTTGACTGCGGCCGTCGCCGACTTGAACACGGGTGCTTGAAGAACCGCGTGGCGTGCTCCGCGTCGTAGTCGACCAGTGCTTGAGGAGTCCCGGGAGAGGCTGGAGCGGTTGTACGTGCTGTTCAACTAGGGCTGCCGTCAGGCGATTTGGGGGTGTTTCGCGGGAGCGGTGGGCATGCTACGTTCGACAACGAGTCTGGTTTCGGACGGACTCGGCCGAATTCCTCGGTGCACGCGTCGTTCGGTCGACGCGGGGGCGGGACGGGGGAATGTCATCTGCCTGCGCGGGTGGCCGGTCGGGGCTGTCGTGGGCTTGCCGGTCGCCTTCTTCAGTGGAAGGAAGCTCGGTGAGCGCCAATCAGAAGAGGCTCGTCGCCTTCGGGTTCTGTGTTCTGGTCTCGCTGGTCCTGGGTCTGGTCTCGGGGCTGACGGCGGCCGTGCTGGGGGCGTCCGCGCTGGCCTCGGTCTCGGCGGGCGGGGGTGCCGTGGTGGCCCTGCTCGGCATCGGCGTCGCGGCCCTGGCGCTGTTCGACTTCAGTGACACCCGGCAAGGACAGGTACAGGGGCAGGGGCGGTCGTTCAGCCGTTGATCCCCGCCGGTTCGCGTACGTCCGGTTCCGACAGGCGTTTCGCCGTGCGGTCGGCCGTGCCGCGGCCCCAGGGCCCCGTCGTCAGGACGCCGACCGTGAGGACCAGGGCGCCGCAGGCCGTGAGGATCCACCAGCCGGGGACGGCGGCGGAGACGAAGGTCTCGCGGTACGCCGAGGTGGTGACGCCCGCCGCCAGGACCGCGCCGACCACCGCCACGCCCAGGGTCTGGCCGAGCTGCCGGCTGGTGGAGGCGACCGCCGCCGCCACGCCCGCCTGGCTGCGGGGCATCCCGGAGACGGCCGTGTTGGTGATCGGCGCGTTCACGAAACCGAAGCCGATGCCGAACAGGACATAGCCGAGGAACAGGGTGACGTTCGAGGTCTCCGCGTCGAAGGCGGCGAAGAGCAGCGCGCTCGCCGTCATCGCGGACCCGGCGATCGCGAGGGGCAGGCGTGGCCCGCGGGTGCCGACCAGGCGTCCGGACAGGGGCGCGCAGAGGAAGGTCGGCACGGCCATCGGCAGCATCCACAGGCCGGCGTGCAGCGCGTCCAGTCCCCGGACGTTCTGGAGGTACAGCGTGGACAGGAAGAGGAAGCCGCCCAGCCCGGCGAACGCGCTGACCGCGACCACCGTCGCCCCGCTGAACGGCGCCGAGCGGAAGAAGCGCAGGTCGATGAGGGGTTCGGCGCGGCGTGGCTCGTAGCGCAGCAGTCCGATCAGCGCGGCCAGGGCGACCGCCGCGAAGGGCCCGCTGGTCGAGATGCCGTCCTCCGGCGCCTCGATGATCGCGTACGTGAGGGAGCCGAAGAGCGCGATGACCAGGAGCTGGCCGACCGGGTCGGGGCGGCGGGGCCTGGGCGCGCGGGACTCGGGGACGAAACGGAGGGTGAGCAGCAGCGCGGCGAGGCCGACCGGGAGGTTGAGCCAGAAGATCGAGCGCCAGCCCACCGACTCCACCAGCAGCCCGCCCACCAGCGGGCCCGCGGCCATCGAGATGCCGACGACCGCGCCCCACACCCCGATCGCGCGGGCGCGTTCCCGCGGGTCGGTGAAGGTGTTGGTGATGATCGACATGGCGACCGGGTTCAGCATGGACCCGCCGACCGCCTGCACCATCCGGGCCACGATCAGCAGCTCCAGGTTCGGCGCCAGCGAGCACAGCAGGGAGCCGGCCGCGAACACCACCAGGCCCGCCATGAAGACCTTCCGGCGCCCGATCCGGTCGGCGGTCGAGCCCGCCAGCATCAGCAGCGTGGCCAGGACGAGGGTGTAGGCGTCGATCGTCCACTGGAGCCCGGCCGTCGTGGCGTGCAGATCGCGCTCCATGGAGGGGAGGGCGACATTGAGGACGGTGTTGTCGAGGCTCACGATCAGCAGGCTCATGCAGCAGATCGCGAGGACCAGCATCCGGCGGCGGGGGCTCAGCTCGGGCATGCGGTTCATCGTACGCCGGGTTCAATAGTGCGTCTAACTAATGGTTGTTACATGATCATGTCGGGCGCCCGCCGTTCCCCGTCGGCCGATGCGCGACAATGGGGCAATGCCCACGACCGCGCCCACGAGCACCCCGACCCTCCGGGTCGGCCCGCACAGCGTCCAGCCGCCCGTCGTACTGGCCCCCATGGCCGGTATCACCAACGCCCCCTTCCGCACCCTGTGCCGGGAGTTCAGCGGCGGCAAGGGCCTGTTCGTGAGCGAGATGATCACGACCCGGGCGCTGGTCGAGCGCAACGACAAGACCATGCAGCTCATCCACTTCGACGCCACCGAGCGCCCGCGCTCGATCCAGCTCTACGGCGTCGACCCCGCGACCGTCGGCAAGGCCGTCCGCATGATCGCGGAGGAGGACCTCGCCGATCACATCGACCTGAACTTCGGCTGCCCCGTCCCCAAGGTCACCCGCAAGGGCGGCGGCTCCGCGCTCCCCTACAAGCGCCATCTGCTCCGCGCGATCCTGCGGGAGGCCGTGAGCGGCGCCGGGGACCTCCCGGTGACCATGAAGATGCGCAAGGGCATCGACGACGACCACATCACCTACCTCGACGCCGGCCGGATCGCCGTCGAGGAGGGCGTCACCGCGATCGCGCTGCACGGCCGTACCGCCGCCCAGCACTACGGCGGCACCGCCGACTGGGACGCCATCGCCCGGCTCAAGGAGCACGTCCCCGAGATCCCCGTCCTCGGCAACGGCGACATCTGGTCCGCCGAGGACGCGCTGCGGATGGTGCGCGAGACCGGGTGCGACGGTGTGGTGGTCGGACGCGGCTGCCTGGGGCGGCCGTGGCTCTTCGCCGACCTGGTCGCGGCCTTCGAGGGCCGCCCCGAGGACATCGCACGGCCCTCGCTGCGGGAGGTCGCCGACGTCATGGTGCGGCATGCCCGTCTCCTCGGGGAGTGGATCGGCGACGAGTCCAAGGGGGTCGTCGACTTCCGCAAGCATGTCGCCTGGTACCTCAAGGGCTTCGCGGTCGGGTCCGAGATGCGCAAGCGGCTCGCCATCACCTCGTCCCTGGAGGAACTCCGGTCCGGGCTCGACGAGTTGGACCTCGACCAGGCGTGGCCCACGGGTGCGGACGGGCCCCGCGGCCGGACGTCCGGCAACAACCGGGTGGTGCTGCCGGACGGCTGGCTGAAGGACCCCTACGACTGCGCGGGCGTCGGCGAGGACGCGGAACTGGACACGTCCGGGGGCTGAACCGCCGCGTTGCGGTGGGCGGTTCAGCCTGGTCGGCCGGTCGACCGGTCAGCCGGTGGTGGGGTGCGGGGTCGAGCCGTACGCCGTCAGGAAGCGGTCGCGGAACGAACTCATCTTCCACACCGGGGCGTCGGAGGCCGGCTTCAGCCCGTCCGTCCAGTTCCAGCCGGCGATCTTGTCGAGGACCTTCGGGTCCTTGGCGACGATCGAGATCGGCACGTCCCGGCTGGCGTTCTGGCCGCTGACCCGGGAGATGGGCTGGTGGTCGCCGAGGAAGACCAGGACCGTGTCGTCGGTGCCGTAACGCTCCAGCCACTCGGTGAGCGCGGTCACCGAGTACTGCACCGACTTGCCGTACTCCTCACGGGACTTGGTGGAGTCGGCGATGACGTCCGGCGCCTTCTTGCCGGCCTCCTGGATGGCGTCGAAGACCGAGCCGTCCCCGAGTTCGTCCCAGCCGACCATGGTCGGGATCGGCGCCCACGGCTGGTGGCTGGAGGTCAGGATGATCTCCGACATCAGCGGCTTGTCGCGCTCCTTGCCGTGCTCCAGCTTCTGGAACGCCTCCAGCGCGTACTGGTCCGGCATGGTCGACCAACTGAACTTCGGTCCCTGGTAGCCCATCTGGAAGGCGTTGTAGACCTTGTCGAGGCCGTAGAACTCCGCCTCCGGCCATGCCTTCTGCACCCCGGGCATGACGCCGACCGTGTCCCAGTCGCCGGTCTTCTGGAACGCCTTGGTGAGGGAGAGATGGTCGCTGGCCATCACGGTGCGGTAGCGCTGCTGGTTGTCCACCCACAGGCCGGACAGGGTGGTGGAGTGCCCGAGCCAACTGCTGCCGCCGTACGTCGCCGAGGTCAGCCAGCCGCTCTTGGCGTGGAAGCCGGCCTCGGCGAGGGCGGCGGTGCGGGTCTCCAGGGTGGCGTCGACGCCGGGGGCCATGATCGGGTCCTCGACGGCGCTGCGGCCGTAGCTCTCGATGAAGGCGAAGATCATGTCCTTGCCGCGCAGGTCGGGCACGAGCTGGTCGGGCGGGGTGTTGCCGAAGGTGTCGCTGCGGGCGACCTTCGCGAACTCGGCCTCGTCGCGCAGCGTGTCGCGCACCTGCCGCACCTCGGAGGTGACCCGGTTCGCGACCCGGTCGGAGGCGACGGGGATCCCGGCGTACTGGAGACCGAGCACGGAGCAGGCGATCCACGCGGTGCCGGCGATCAGCGTGCCCTGGGTCGAGCGGCGGGGGTGGCGCGCGAGGATGTTGCCCAGCCGGACGGTCGCCAGCGCCATCAGACTCAGCACCAGGACGACCAGCAGGACGACCCCGATCGCCGCGAGCGCCGCGACGGTCCCGCCCATGGAATCGGCGAGGTAGGACTGGGCGTCGTCCAACAGCCCCCAGTCGAGCACCAGGTTGAAGTCCCGCCCGAGGTATTCCAGGAACCCGATGTCCAGCAGATTGAGCACGGTCAACGCCCCGAGCAGCGTCCCGACCCCCGCGGCCACCGCGATCCGCGCCCGCCGCGGCAGGGCCAGCAGCACGGCCGCCCCGATGATCGCCTCCCCGGGAATCCGGGTGAACCGGTTCACCTGAAGCGCGGCCATCCGGTTGGGCAACAGCAGGGCCCCGACCACCAGCACCAGCGCCAGGACGGTCACCCCCCACCACACACCCCGGGCAACCCGCGGATACCGCCCCCGCCAGCCGCGCGGCACGTCGGCCTCGGCCTCGTCGCCCCCGGCATCGACATCCGCCGGGTCGACGGCCGGCTCGTCCCCGGGCTCATCGGCATCCGCCGCGGCGACGGCCGACTCGTCCGGGGACTCCCCAGCCGCCACCGGCTCAGCGCTGTCACCGTCGGCATCCGAGGGCTCATCGGCCGCAGCCTCGCCGGTCGTCACAGCGGACGACTGCGCCGCGGCCTCTGCATCGCCGCCCCCGGCGTCGCCCCCCTCACCGACAGACGACTCGCCCTCGGACTCACCGGCCTCAGCCACCGAGCCCTCGGCCCTGATGACGTCCGCCCCACCTATCTCTGCCGCCGCCGTTTCCCCGGCCCGAGCCGTGCCCCGGGGGCCGGCCAGCTTTTCGGCATCGGGCGACCCCGTGGTCCCGCCAGGCTTCTCGGCCCGCGCTGGATCGCTCGCGTCTGTCGGCCCGTTCCGCGCCGCCGTCTCCGTTTCCCTGGCGTCAGCCGATTTCCCGGCCCGGGCCGTGCCCCGCGGGCCGGCCGGACTCTCGGCGTCGGCCGGACCACTGGCCGCGCCGGACTCCTCGGCCTGCCCCGGCCCCTCGCCGCCCCGGGCACCCTCGCCTGCCCCCGGGACCGAATCTCCTGCGGCAGCCGAAGCCCCCGCGCCGGCGGAACCCTCGGCGCCAGCCGATCCCCCGGCCCCCGCCGACGCCTCGTCGACCCCGTCAGAGCCCCCGGCCCCGCCGGAGCCCTCCCCGCCACCGGAGCCACCGACTCCCGCGGAGTCCACCCCATCCCTCGAATCCCGCCCACCCGCAGGATCCGCCGCCCCCTTCTCAGGGTCCAGTGGCTCAGGGGTGTGGGGTGAGGGAGAGCGTGTGGAGACAGGCACCCGAGGGTCCTTCCGTGCGAAGCCCGGTGGTTCGGTGGGGCCGACGTCGGTCGCCGGATCCGCCTCAGTCTCGTACGGCCTGCTCCCGGCCCGTGTTCAGCCCCCCGCCCCACTCCTCGGCAAACTCCGCGCAAAGGGGGTGCTACGCCCCGCCCACCGCCGTGAGCAGCGCCAACGGTGCCGCCGCCGCCCGGGACTCCCGTACGCACGCGTGCGGGTAGGGCACCGGCTCCGCGTGGGTGTCGCGGCCGTAGCCGGCGAGGACCTCCGGCAGCCGGTGTCCGGTGGCCGTCGCCGCGTCGACCATCGCGTGGGCGACCGTACGGGCCTCGTCGTGCAGGCCGTAGCGCGCGAGCCCCAGCGTGATCAGCGCGTTGTCGTGCGGCCAGACCGAACCCCGGTGGTACGACAGCGGGTGGTACGCCGGCTGCCCGGCGGCCAGCGTGCGCACCCCCCACCCGGAGAAGAAGTCCGGTTCGAGGAGTCTGCGGCCGACGACCTCCCCGTACTCCTTGTCCAGCAGCCCCGACCACAGCAGATGCCCCGCGTCGGAGGCCAGCGCGTCGACCTGGCGGCCCTCGCCGTCCAGCGCGAGCGCCGGGAAGGAGCGGTCCCGCATCCAGAAGTCCCGCTGGAACCGGTCCCGCAGATCCGCCGCCGCCTGTTCCAGCAGAGCCGCGTACGTCTCGTCGTCCCACACCGTGCGCGACAGCCACGCCGTGCGGCGCAGCGCGTCGTACGCGTACCCCTGGGCCCCCGCCGCCACGACCGCTCCGGTGGCGCGGGTGCCGTCCGCGGAGCAGATGGCGCCGGGGGAGTCCTTCCAGTTCTGGTTGGCGAGGCCGCCCTGGTCGGCGCGGTAGACGAGGTACCCGCGCGAGGTCAGCCCGCCGTGGTCGAGCATCCAGCCGACGGCCGCCCGCGCGTGGGCCTCCAGACGGCGGGCCGTCCCCGAGTCCCCGGTCCGCTCGACGTACGCCCCGAGCAGCACCAGGAACAGCGGTGTCGCGTCCACCGAGCCGTAGTAGCGCCCGTACGGCACCTGCCCGAAGTGGGCCAGCTCGCCGTGCCGCACCTCGTGGACGATCTTGCCGGGCTGGGACACCGCCCGCGGCCCGGTCTCGGTGGCCTGGGTCGCGGCGAGCGCCGGGAGCGTGGCGGCGGCGAGGCCGGGCCGGTAGGGGAGGGCGAAGAGGGAGGTGAGGAGGGCGTCCCGGCCGAGCAGGGTCAGGAACCAGGGTGCCCCGGCCGCCGGCACCCGGAGTTCCTCACCGTCCGGACCGGTCGCGTGGACCTGGAGCGCGGCCAGATCCGCGAGCCCTCGAACACATGCGGACGCGAGTTCGGGCCACACCGTAGGAAAAGCCACTCCTTCCACAAACTCGTTCTCCTGCGCAAGTAGCTTTTCAGCCACTGTCGCGGGGGAGCGCGGCACCCGCAGCGCCCGCTTCTCCCCGTGCGGCCTGGCCATCACGCGCAGGACGAGTTCGGCGCTGCCGTGAGGTTCGATCTCCAGCTTCCAGACCAGCCGCCGGGCGCCGGTCCCGGTCTCCTCGACGGCGTCCGGGGCGGGCTCGGCCGTCACCGTCGTACAGGACGTCCACTCACCGCGCCGGTAGGAGAACTCCACGCCGTCGTCGAGCACCTGGCGCCCGCGCACCGCGCCCGTCTTGGCGTACGTACGGTGGTCGGAGCGCAGCTCGAACTGGTCGGCGAAGTCGGCGTCGACCGTGACCGCGAGCCGGACCGTCGTCGCCACCGGACGGTTGCCGACCACCCGCAGCGACTCCACGAACGAACTGTCGCCGACCGCCTGCTCACGGAAGACCGTGCAGGCCGACGGCTCGTTGCGCCCGCCGCGCGGCACGAGCACGCACCGCGCGGTGTCCCCGTCCCCGACCGGTGCGAGCGTCTCCGGTACGGCGCCGTCGACCGTGAGCTGCCAGCGGCTGAGGTGGCGGGCGTCCCGCACGAACAGCCCCTCGGGGAAGGAGCCCGTACCCCGTACGCCGCTGATGTCCCCGCGGTCGTCCACGGCGGCGAACGTCCCGCCGTACACGAGCAGATGATGCCGGTCCGTCATCCCCGGTCCCCTCCCTTGAAAACCGTGCTGGTGGTGGTTGTGCTGTCCTGGTGCAGCAGGTCGAGCGTGAGCGCCGCCGTCCAGCCGAAGCCCGTGGTGCCACAGCCCTCGCCGGTGTACGGATCGACGTACTCGGCGAAGTCCGAGGTGAGCGCGGTGTCCAGCACCGCCTCGCGCAGCGCGTCCGCCTCGGCCGGCCGGCCGTGCAGCCGCAGCCCGCGCTCGATCAGCCAGCCGGTGTTGAACCAGGCCGGGCCGCGCCAGTAGCGGTGCGGGTCGAAGGCCTCGCCGAGCAGGTCGTAACTGGGCACGAGCCGGGTCGTCGTCCCGAGCCCGAAGTGCGGGCCGCGCAGCGTCCGTACGACGGCGGAGACCACCTCGCGTGCCAGGCCGGGCAGGATCAGCGGGACCAGCCCGGAGACCCCCCGCTCCCCGACGAGCGTGCCGCCGCGCACGTCCCGGCAGAGGAACAGCCCCCGCTCCGGGTCCCACAGCCGGTCCACCAGCGCGGCCGTCAGCCGCTCCGCGCGCGCGTGCCGGGCCGTGGCCTGCGCCCCCAGCTCGTGCGCGATCCGCGCGAGGGCGTGCTCGGAGGCGATCAGCAGCGCGTTGAAGGAGGGGTCCTCGACGGCGAACTCCCCGCCGCCGTCCGCGTACCCACCGTCCCGGTAGTCGGCCGCGAGCCGCACGTACCGCCCGTAGTCCAGGTCCGTCGGCCGGTCCTCGGCCGCCCCGTGGTCGAGGTCGGCACGGCGGAAGGAGCGGGCCGGGGCCGGGGTGACCCGGGCGAGCGGCGCGTCCCACGCGGGCGCGTTGTCCATCCCCTGCTCCCAGGGGTGGACGACCGACACCAGCCCGCCGCCGCCCAGGTCGCGCCGGTGCAGCAGATAGCGGTGCCAGGCGGCCAGCCGCGGGTAGACCCGGGCGAGGAAGCCGCGCGCGCGGGACAGCTCCGGGTCGGCGCGGTGCACCAGCCAGGCCGCCAGCGCGTGCACCGGTGGCTGCACGATGCCGGAGGTCTGTACGGTGCGCGGGGCGCCCGCAGCGCGCCCCGCGGTCGAGGAGCGCCAGAAATCGGGGCTCGGGAAGTACGCGTCGAGCGGTACGGAGGGGTTGAACACGATGTGCGGGACGCGTCCGTCGCCCCACTGGGCGGCCAGCAGCGTCTCCAGCTCCGTCTGCGCCCGGCGCGGCGAGACGTGCCGCAGCCCGATCGCGATGAACGCGGAGTCCCAGGACCACTGGTGCGGGTACAGACCCAGGGAGGGCACCGTGGAGGTGCCGGTCCAGTTGCGCTCCAGCACCTCCTCCGCCCGGCGGCGCAGCACGCTCCGGCCGGTGGTCCGCGTGTCGCCGCCCGGGGCCCTGACGTGCGGCGACCCCGGCGGAGCCGCCGGATCGTATACGACGGTGCACTCCGCCGGGCGGGCGATGAGCTGGGTGGTCCGATCCACTCGGGGCTCCCCGAAGACGACAGAGCCGCTGGGTTCGGCAGCGGCTACCGTAGGGTTACGTCTATTTAACACGCAAAACTCAATATGTAATGCAAGCTTGAGAAACACAAGGGGGTGCGCATGACGGGACGCGGTCAGGCCAGCGCCGGAGATCTGCTCGAACTGGTCCGCACGGGACGCGCGACGACCCGAGGCGCCCTCCAGCAGGTGACCGGCATGTCCAGAGCGACCGTCGGACAGCGCCTGGAGCGGCTCTTCCGCGCCGGCTGGCTGCGCGAGGGCGCCGGCGGCCCGGTCGACTCCCCGCTCGGCGGCCGTCCCTCCATCACGCTGGAGTTCGACGACGCGCACGCCGTGGTGCTCGCCGCCGACCTCGACACCCGGCACGCCCGCGCGGCCGTCCTGACGCTCACCGGCGAGATACTCGCCGAGCACTCGGGCACGCTGGTCGTCGAGGACGGCCCGGACACCGTGCTCGGCGAGCTGGGCGGCTGGTTCGCCGAACTGCTGGTCAAGGCGGGGCACGGCCCCGAGGAGGTCTGCGGCATCGGCCTCGCCGTCCCCGGCCCGGTCGACAGCGAGACCGGCCTGGTCGTCCAGCCGCCGATCATGCCCGGCTGGGACGGCTACGACATCCGCGGCCGGCTCGCGCGCGCCTTCGCCGAACGCACCGGCCGCCCGGGCACGGTCCCGGTCCTGGTCGACAACGACGCCAACCTCATGGCGTACGGCGAACAGCGCACCGGACACCGCGACTGCTCGGCGTTCGTGCTGGTCAAGGTCTCCACCGGTATCGGCGCCGGGGTCGTGGTCGACGGCTCGATCTTCCGGGGCGTCGACGGCGGCGCCGGGGACATCGGCCACATCCGGATCCCCGAGGGCGCGGAGGCGCTCTGCCGCTGCGGGTCGTACGGCTGTCTCGCCGCCGTCGCCAGCGGTGGCGCGGTGGCCCGCAGGCTCGCCGAGGCCGGGGTGCGGGCGGCCTCCGGCTCGGACGTACGGGACCTGCTCGCCTCGGGGCACCCGGAGGCGGCCGCGCTGGCCCGCGAGGCCGGCCGGCTGGTCGGGGACGTGCTGGCGACCGTCGTCACGCTGCTCAACCCCGGGGTGCTGATGATCGCCGGGGACCTGGCCGGGACCCCGTTCCTCACCGGGGTGCGCGAGCTGCTCTACCAGCGGGCGCTGCCGCGCTCCACGGCCCGGCTGGACGTGGTGACGTCCACGCTGGGGGAGCGGGCCGGGCTGGTGGGCGCGGGCGCGCTGGTGGTGGAGCACCTGTACGCGCCGGAGCGGGTGGAGGAGCGGTTGCTGGCCCTGGGGGTCTGAGGGACCCTGTGTGGCAGGCGCGTTTCCTCCGGAGAGACGTGCTGTGACCTGTCTCGGGACCCGTCCGCATGGTGACATCGCGGCCCTCGCAGAAGCGTGATTCTCGCCACCCCTGAGGGGTGCAGTGCTCAGATGAGCGGATCATGGGCGACTGCACAACATCAAGGGGTGGCACTGAGTGCCACCCCTTGATCGTTCATCGATCGAACTCAGATGTACCCTTGGTCTGCTCATGTGAGCAGCTCAGGGGCGGTTTGACGGTCTGTGTCTTCAAGAAGTGAAAACATCAGCGGCCCTGCGCTTGCCAAGCTTTGACTTTCGATCCGGTGGCGGACGACGGGTTACAGGCGCATGACGCGTAAGTGGACGTACCCAGGTGCCTTCGATCTGGGTATGTTCCTCGCCGTCAGGGCAGCCACCGCGTCCTCGAGGAGTCGAGACCCGTGTCGGAAAACAAAGATCTCCAGGTAGCCGAGCCGGCCACGAGCGTTGAGGGCGTGAAGTTCGTTTACGACTTCACCGAGGGCAACAAGGACCTCAAGGACCTGCTCGGTGGCAAGGGCGCCAACCTCGCCGAGATGACCAACCTGGGCCTTCCCGTCCCTCCGGGGTTCACGATCACCACCGAGGCCTGCAAGGTCTACCTCGACAGCGGCGAGGAGCCGGCGGCACTGCGTGACGAGGTGAGTGCGCACCTCGACGCGCTGGAGCGCCGCATGGGCAAGAAGCTCGGCCAGGCCGACGACCCGCTGCTGGTCTCCGTCCGCTCGGGCGCCAAGTTCTCCATGCCCGGCATGATGGACACCGTCCTCAACATCGGCCTCTCCGACAAGTCGGTCCAGGGCCTGGCCGCCCAGGCCGGCGACGACCGCTTCGCCTGGGACTCCTACCGCCGTCTCATCCAGATGTTCGGCAAGACCGTCCTCGGCGTCGACGGCGAACTCTTCGAGGACGCCCTCGAAGCCGCGAAGACCGCCAAGAAGGTCACCGTCGACACCGAGCTGGAGGCGGCCGACCTCAAGAAGCTGGTCACCCGCTTCAAGCGGATCGTCAAGACCGAGGCCGGCCGGGACTTCCCGCAGGACCCGCGCGAGCAGATGGACCTCGCCGTCAAGGCCGTCTTCGACTCCTGGAACGGCGACCGCGCCAAGCTCTACCGCCGCCAGGAGCGCATCCCGCACGACCTCGGCACCGCCGTCAACATCTGCTCGATGGTCTTCGGCAACCTCGGCCCCGACTCCGGCACCGGCGTCGCCTTCACCCGCGACCCCGCCTCCGGCCACCAGGGCGTCTACGGCGACTACCTCCAGAACGCCCAGGGCGAGGACGTCGTCGCCGGCATCCGCAACACCGTCCCGCTCGCCGAGCTGGAGAAGATCGACAAGAAGTCCTACGACCAGCTCCTCCAGATCATGGAGACGCTGGAGAACCACTACAAGGACCTCTGCGACATCGAGTTCACCATCGAGCGCGGCCAGCTCTGGATGCTCCAGACTCGCGTCGGCAAGCGCACCGCGGGCGCGGCCTTCCGGATCGCCACGCAGCTCGTCGACCAGGGCCTGATCGACGAGACCGAGGCGCTCCAGCGCGTCACCGGCGCCCAGCTCGCGCAGCTCATGTTCCCCCGCTTCGACGAGGACGCGAAGGTCGAGAAGGTCGGCCGGGGCAT
Organism: Streptomyces sp. CAI-85; assembly: GCF_013363615.1. NCBI lineage: Bacteria > Bacillati > Actinomycetota > Actinomycetes > Kitasatosporales > Streptomycetaceae > Streptomyces > Streptomyces sp. CAI-85. Next base: position 16,090 of record NZ_JAANNX010000031.1, read on the forward strand.
CGCGGCGTCGCCGGGCGCGGCCGTCGGCAAGGCGGTCTTCGACTCCTACACCGCCGTCAAGTGGTCCCGCTCGGGCGAGAAGGTCATCCTGGTCCGCCGGGAGACCAACCCCGACGACCTCGACGGCATGATCGCGGCCGAGGGCATCCTGACCTCCCGCGGCGGCAAGACCTCCCACGCGGCCGTCGTGGCGCGCGGCATGGGCAAGACCTGTGTGTGCGGCGCCGAGGAGCTGGAGGTCGACACCAAGCGCCGCCGGATGACGGTGCCGGGCGGCCATGTGGTGGAGGAGGGCGACGTCATCTCGATCGACGGCTCCTCCGGCAAGGTCTACCTGGGCGAGGTCCCGGTCGTCCCGTCCCCCGTCGTGGAGTACTTCGAGGGCCGCATGCACGCCGGCGCCGACGACGCCGACGAGCTGGTCGAGGCCGTCCACCGCATCATGGCGTTCGCCGACCGCAAGCGCCGCCTGCGGGTGCGCGCCAACGCCGACAACGCCGAGGACGCGCTGCGCGCCCGCCGCTTCGGCGCCCAGGGCATCGGCCTGTGCCGCACGGAGCACATGTTCCTCGGCGACCGGCGCGAGCTGGTGGAACGCCTGATCCTGGCGGACACGGAGACCGAGCGCGAGGAGTCCCTCAAGCAGCTCCTGCCGCTCCAGAAGAAGGACTTCGTCGAGCTGTTCGAGGCGATGGACGGCCTCCCGGTCACCATCCGTCTCCTCGACCCGCCGCTGCACGAGTTCCTCCCGGACATCACCGAACTCTCGGTCCGGGTGGCCCTCGCCGAGGCCCGCAAGGACTCCAACGAGAACGACCTGCGCCTCCTCCAGGCGGTGCACCGCCTCCACGAGCAGAACCCGATGCTCGGCCTGCGCGGCGTACGCCTCGGCCTGGTCATCCCCGGTCTGTTCACCATGCAGGTCCGTGCGATCGCCGAGGCGGCCGCCGAGCGCAAGAACGCCAAGGGCGACCCGCGCGCGGAGATCATGATCCCGCTCGTCGGTACGGTCCAGGAACTGGAGATCGTGCGCGACGAGGCCGACGAGGTCATCGCCGAAGTCGAGGCGGCGACGGGCGTGGCCCTCAAGCTGTCGATCGGCACGATGATCGAACTCCCGCGCGCCGCGCTGACCGCCGCCCAGATCGCGGAGGCGGCGGAGTTCTTCTCCTTCGGCACGAACGACCTCACCCAGACGGTGTGGGGCTTCAGCCGCGACGACGTGGAGGCGTCCTTCTTCACCGCCTACCTGGAGAAGGGCATCTTCGGAGTCTCCCCCTTCGAGACCATCGACAAGGACGGCGTCGGCTCCCTCGTCGCCGCGGCGGCCAAGGCGGGCCGCGAGACCCGCCCCGACCTCAAGCTCGGCGTCTGCGGCGAGCACGGCGGCGACCCGGAGTCGGTCCACTTCTTCCACGAGGTCGGCCTCGACTACGTCTCCTGCTCCCCGTTCCGCATCCCGGTCGCCCGCCTCGAAGCGGGCCGAGCGGCGACGCAGTCCCAGGGCAGCGACCACCGCTGACCCTGCGCTGAACGGGCGGGACCCTGCCGGCTCCCGCCCCCTTGACCCCGGAGAACGGGCGGAACCCTGTTGGCTTCCGCCCCCTTGACCCGGAGCCGCCGCCGGTCCCCGACCCTCACCGATCGCCGACGGCTCCGGCACGCAAGACGAGGGCGACACCCTGTGCGGGGGTGTCGCCCTCTGTGCTTTTTCCCTGTGCTTTTCGGCGGGGGTGGCTGGAAGTCGATCGCCTGATGTGGTGGTGATGGGGCAGACAGATCGTTTCTCTGTGTTTTGGTGCCGTTACATTCCGTGATGACTCGGTGGCCATGGGAGCCGCTGATGCATCGCGGAGGTTTGGCGTGAAGAAGGTAGTGCTCGGCGTGACTGCGCTCAGTCTGGTGTTCGGGGCGGCGGTGGCGGCGTTTGCTTCGCCGCAGAAGGCGAAGATTCCCGATCTCCTCTCCCGTGGAGTCGAGTTCACGGACGCCAGCTACCGGTTCAACCGTCCTGGGGTCAACCACGGGGCGTTCGAGTGGCGAGGGCTCCTCACGGACGCGTTGCCCGACGACCGGCACAACGTCTATGTCGACGTCAAGATCGAGGGGCACGACTGGGTTCGCTACTACGGCAAGCAGGGGCGTTCCGTCCTGCTGCACAAGTCCAACTGGGACGGTGCGCAACGCTACACAGGGGACGCGCGGCTCCGGGTGTGCCGTGACCGGGGCAGCCTGCGCCCCGACAACTGCGCGCCGCTCCAGATCCTGTCGTACGACTGGGACCACGCCTGAGATCGTCCGTGATCCGAGCCCAGGCGCGTGCGCCTGGGCTCGTGCTCTTGATAGGGGAACAAGATCAGTACGTCAGAAGTCTTGTCCGCCAGGGGAGTCGATCTCTTCTACGGCGACACCCCGGCCGTCCGGGACGCGGAGATCTCCCTGCGGCGAGGAGAGGTCGCGGCGATCACCGGCCAGAGCGGGTCCGGCAAGTCCTCGTTGCTCTACTGTCTGGCAGGCGTGCTGCCCGTGGCGCGCGGCGAGATCCGCTTCGAGGGCCGCGCACTTGGCGCACTCGGCGACGACGAACTCAGCACTCTCCGTCGTGAGCGGTTCGGCTTCGTGTTCCAGTACGGCGAGTTGCTGCCCGAGTTGACCGTCGAGGAGAACACGGCACTGCCGCTCTGGCTGGCCGGCCGGCGCAAGCCCGAGGCGCTGGCGGTGGCCGGTGACATTCTCGGTCGGCTCGGCCTGGCGGATCTGCGTGAGCGGCGCCCCTCACAGGTGTCGGGAGGCCAGAGTCAACGTGTGGCGGTCGCAAGGGCGTTGGTGCACAAGCCCGCCGTGGTGTTCGCCGACGAGCCGACCGGTTCGCTCGACAGCGCAAATGCCACTGCGGTGCTCGAAGAGTTTCTCCACCTGGCGCGATCGCAAGGAACCGCGGTGGTTCTCGTCACCCATGACGCACAGGTGGCAGCCCGGGCGGACCATCGCTACACCATGCGCGACGGGGCCCTCACCGCTCAGGTGCGGGAGGCGTCATGAGGGAACTCCTGCTCGGCCTGCGGCTGTTGCTGGGCAGCGGGCGAGGTAACCGGGTGCGTTTCCTGCTCATGACGGCGGGCAGCGCGATCGGGGTGTGCTGTCTGGCCGTCGTCCTGGCGATTCCCGGCATTCTGGCCGCCCAGGATGCCCGCAAAGCCGCTCGTGAGCCCGACTGCTCGAACGGCCGCGGCGCCTGTCTCTCGACCTCCGGCGAGGGGCGTGCGCTCCTACGAGTGGATCCCTACGGCTCCGAGGCCCTGACCCGGATCTTCGTCGCCGAGGGAAACACGCCGATCGACCCGCCCCCCGGCCTGGACCGGTTGCCCGGCCCAGGCGAGGTCTACGTGTCCCCTCGACTGCACACGCTCGTCGCCCGCGACCGGGACCTGGCTCGTCTCCTGCCGGGCAAGGAGAAGGGGCTCATCTCGGCCCAGGGGCTGGCGCACCCCGACGAGCTGTACGCCTACATCGGCGGAAGCCGGGACGAGTTGAGGGACGGGGGCCATCTGTCCGCCTTCGGCGGGAGATCCGCGCGCTACCCCACGGTGGAGCCCTCCACCCTCGGCATCCTGCGCTTCACCCTGGCCGGCGTCGTGCTGCTTCCCCTGGCCGTCTTCCTCTCCGTCTGCGCCCGGCTCTCCGCCGCTTCCCGGATGAGGCGGTTGGCCGCGCTGCGCCTGCTCGGGCTGAGCCGGAAGGGCACCCAGCGGGTCAACGCGGCCGAGACCGTGGCCGCCGCCGTCCTGGGCTCGGTACTGGGCCTGGGCGCCTACTGGGTCGTCAACCAGTTGGTCTCGCGGACGGGACTGCCCGGGTTCAAGTGGTACCCGGCCGACGGCTCGTTGTCCGGGTACCCGCTTCTCGTCTGCCTGGTGGGCTGTCCCGCGCTGGCCTGGTTCGTCGGCCGGATCGGGGCGAGGAAGGCCGCCGCCAACCCCTTGGCCGTACGACGTAGTGCCGTGGAGCAGCCGCCCCGGCTGTGGGGTCTGCTGCCGCTGGTGCCGGGGCTGGCCATCGTCATCGGGTACTGCGTGGCGGGCGCCACCGGCAACATCCCGACGGACACGGCGCTTTCCTCGATCCTGATGCCACTGGCGGTCGTACTGGTCGGCACGGGGCTGGTGCTGTCCCTTCCGTTGCTCTCCCGGTTCCTGGCCCGGAACGTGGCCCGCACCACCGGATCGCTGCCGCTGCGCCTGGCCATGCGCCGCAACGAGGTGGAACCGGGCGGGGCTGTGCGCGTGGCGACCGGGCTGGTGCTGCTGGTCTTCGCCGCCTCCCTCACCCAGGGCGTACTCATCGAACTGGACCAGGTGTCCAAGAACAACGCGCCGGTCCAGCTCTACACGATGTCCCTGCGTGCCGTTCCCCAGGAGGACGAGCGGGCCATGACCGAGGTGCCGGGGGTGCTGGGGCACGCTGTGCTGACGCGATCGTGGAGCGATCCCGAGAGCGATGTCTTCCGGCCGAGCACGGAGGTCGTCGTCGCCACGTGCGGCGAGTTGCGGAGGATGGCGTCGTCCGTCGAGAACTGCGTCGATAGGCAGCCTGCGCGGCTGATCGTTCCGGACCGCGCAGGCGCGGAGATCGGTGAACCCGGCAGCCGATTCCCCCTGCACCTGCGGAACTCCGCGGGGGAGCCCAAGGTCGTCGCGGTTCGGACGCCGCGTCGGATCGTTCACTACCAGGATGACTCGCTGACGCAGTTGGCCGGCAGCGGCGCGGTCCTGATCCCGCCGTCGTCCCTCCCCGTCGGCTATCGCCCCCAGGACGAAGCGACTTTGGCCCTCATGAGCCGCTCCGACCCCAAGACCGTGGTCTCCGTGCTCGCCGGCATCGCGGATGTCGACCCCACGATCGAGGTCGACACGAACGGTGTCGACGCCGCGGCTCTCCAGCAGATCACCGTCATCAAGACCCTCCTCGCCGTGGGCATGGTCCTGGGCCTAGTCATCGGGGTCGCCGCCTACCTCGTCGCAGCCACGGACCGGGCCGTGGAACGCCGGCCGCAGATCACCGCGTTGGCGCTCCTCGGTGCCAGGCCCAGGACACTGCGGGCCGTCCAGGTCGCCCAGGTCGTCCTGCCTCTGGCCCTCGGTCTCGTGCTCGCCGTGACGACCGGGAAACTGGCCGAGTCCAGCTACCTGGTGACCGGCGGAGGCGCGATCTTCTGGGACAGCGCCGGGATTCCACTGCTGCTCGCGTGCGCCCTGGGCGTGGTGGTGATCGCCGCCCTCGGATCCCTGCCGCTGGTCGGGAGGCGTATCGACCCGGAGTTGATCCGTCGGGACTGATGGCCGCTGTGTAAGGCAGGTGCGTCGGTAAGGGACCGGACTTCAGCGTGATTGCTCGTTGAAGTCCCTTATCAGAGAGGGAAGTTCGAGGAGGCTCTCCACTCGGAACGTGGGGAGTTTCTTGGCTTCCTCGTTTTGCCATTGGATTGTTGCCCAGGGGCCGCGGCGGATCAGGGCGGTGTGCATGCCGGTGGTGACGGCCGGGCGGAGGTCGTTGTCGATGCGGTCGCCGACGTAGAGGATCTCGTCGTGGGTGAACGGGCTGGCCTCGGTGACGCGTTCGAAGAAGAGCGGGTCGGGTTTGCTGGCTCCCCAGTCGTCGGAGGTGGCGATCAAGTCCACGTCCGCCGTGAACAGTTCGCGGAGGATCGACCCGGCGCGGACGGTCTGGTTGCCGGCGATGCCGAGCCACAGGCCGTCCGCCCGCAGCGTCGCGAGGGTGTCGCGCACGTCGGGGTACAGGTCGGACTCCCCGAAGGTCTCCGGCTTCCCGGCCGCGGCCCGCCGCTCGCGCTCCGGGTACAGATCGAAGCCCGGTCGGAACTCCTGGAACGTCTCGCGGTAGTCGCGCCCCTGGGCGATGACCGCGCCGAACATCGCCGCGAACGTGTGGCGCGGCACCCCGAGCCAGTCGGCCCAGGCGCCGTATTCGCGCGTCTCGTCCACGAGGCACTCGCCGACGTCGAAAACCACTGCACGAATCATGGTCGCAGCGTAGCCGGATCGCGTCGGTAGGGTCCTGAGCATGAGTGATGCATGGAAGAGAGACCGGATCGGGAGTGCTCTGCGCGGGGAGAATCCCGCTGTGGTGCGGCGGTTGGGGAGTGGGTTTGTTGTGATGGGGGATACGCAGTTCTTGCCGGGGTACTGCGTGTTGTTGGTGGATGAGCCTGGGGTGGGGCGGCTGTCCGAGTTGTCGCGGGGGAAGCGGTTGGGGTTTCTGGGGGACATGGATCGGCTGGGGGAGGCCGTCGAGCGGGCCTGTGGGCGGGTGGAGTCGGGGTTTCGGCGGGTCAATCTGGAGATCCTCGGGAACACCGATCCGTTTCTGCACGCGCACGTGTGGCCGCGGTTCGACTGGGAGCCGGAGGACCTTGTGGGGCGGCCGGTGTGGCTGTATCCGCCCGAGCGGTGGGGTGATCCGGAGTTCGCCCTCGGGCCGCGGCACGACGTGCTGCGCGCGGCCATCGGGGAGGAACTCGACCGGCTGGCCTGAGAGTTGATGCGAGAGTTACTCGCAGGCCGTGCCGTCTCCGTCGCGGTCGAGGTGGCGGCCGTAGCCGGGGTCGCCCGCGTGCAGCGGGGCCGCGCCTGCCGCCCTCGCCGCCGAGCAGTTCGCGTAATAGGCAGAACTACCAGCGCCTCCCGAGCTGCCTGAGCCTCCCGAGCCTCCCGAGGTGCCCGAGCCGCTCGTGTCCGAGCGAGCCGCCGGCTTCGCCGTCACCGTCTTCGTCACGCGGACCGTTTCCGTCGCCGTCACCGTCGTCGCAGGTTCCGGGGCGGGCGGCTCGGCGGTCTCCGTCGCCGTGACCGTCACCGTCGGGCGGGGCTTCGCCGCGGCCGGTTCGGGGGTGTCCTCGCCGTCGCCGCCTATGCCGACGCCGATGAACAGGGCCAGCGCCAGGGCGGGCAGGACGTACCGCTTCCGGGCCCAGCGGGGAGCGGCCGGGCCCGGAGCGGGGGGAGGAGTGGTGGCGTACGGGTTGCTCATGTCGTCCCCTGAGGTGTCGGTGCGAGGAGGACGACGTTATGGGGGCTTTCGCAGGTGTGGAGGGGATGTGTTCATTCTGTGACCGCCTCCATCACAAGCACTACGCGCGGAACGGGCCCGTCACCTCGTACGTGATCCCGCCCGACGAACTCCCGCTCGTCCCCCGCTGGCTGGAGAAGTACAGCCGTGTGCCGTCGGGGGAGAAGGCCGGGCCCGTGATCTCCGAGGACGACTGGCCGTCGACGCGCAGGAAGGGGGCGACCACGTCGTCCGGCGTGATGACGCAGATCTCCATGTTGCCGCCGTCCTCCGCCACGAACAGGTCGCCGGAGGAGGAGCCCGTGACGTTGTCGACGCCGGTGAGCGGGGCCGCTCCGCCGGTCACCAGCGAGTCGTCGTAGGCGAGTTCGATGGTCTGGGCGGCCGCGTTGTACTGCCAGACGCGGTTGTCGCCCTTCGTCGTGAACCAGCACGTGTCGTCGGCGTAGTGGCAGCCCTCGCCGCCGTTGAAGTGCTTCGCGCCGGAGACCTGGTTGCGGGTCGCGGTGGCGCCGGTCGGGTCGGGGACCGTCGCCCAGGTGACCGGGCCGCTCGTGCCGCCGCCGGCGACCAGCACCTCCAGCGTGCCGGACGACAGATTGCCCCAAGTCGTCGGGCGGAAGCGGTAGAAGCAGCCGTTCGTCTCGTCCTCCGTCAGGTAGATCACCTTGCGGACCGGGTCGGCGGCCGCCGCCTCGTGCTTGAAACGGCCCAGCGCGTCCCGGCGGACGGCGGCCTGCACACCCCAGGGATCCGTCTCGTAGACATAGCCGCGGTCCACCTCCTCGCACGACAGCCAGGTGTTCCAAGGGGTCCTGCCGCCCGCGCAGTTCTGCCGGGTGGAGGAGAGGATGCGGTACGCCCCCGTGATCGCGCCCGCCGCCGAGAACCGCACCGCGCTCGCCCCGCCCGACGGGTTGATCTCCGAGTTGGAGACGTAGATCCAGCCTGTGCCGTCCGCGTAACAGGCGCCGCCGTCCGGGGCGTTGTGCCAGGTGTACGACGTCCCCGGCACCGTCTGGCCGGAACGGGCGACGACCCGGCTGCTGAAGCCGGCGGGCAGCCGGATGCCGTTGGCGTTCGGTGAACCGAGTGCCCCGTACGGGCCGGTGCCCGGCTGGGCCGGGGCGGCGTACGCGGCGCCGCGCCAGAGGGTGCCGCCGAGGACGGCCGCGGAGCCGCCGATCGCGGCCGTGCGCAGGAAGGTACGACGTTCCACGCTCACTCCCGAGGGTGTGTGAACGGCCCGGCGACGGTCGGCGCCGGGGTCGTGCGCTGCCGAACGCTAGAAGTGCCGGGTGGCGGAGCCATGGACGGGCCGTGACCGGGAGATGCGCGGTGTGTGACCGGCGGTGGCGCAGCCCCCCCCCGAGGAGGAGAGGAGGATCAGCGGAAGTAGTCGTAGCCCGGGCCGGGGGTGCCCTCGCCCTCCCCGTACGACCGCCCCTGGTCCGACCCGTAGCCGGGCCCGGAGACGGACCCGTACACCGGCCCGTAGTCCTGCGCGTACTCCTCCGCGTACCGCTGCGCGAAGTCCTCCGGCATCGGGGTGGTGTCCAGGTAGAACCACTCCGCCGTAGGACCCGGGGCACCCGTTGACGCGGGTACGGTCACGGGCCGGCGGGGCAGCGGGCCGAGCCGTGCTCCGGCTCGGGCGGGAGCCTCGTCCGGGACACCCTCCGGTTCCCGGTCCGCCTCCGTCGGCAGCCGTTTCGCCGGCCCCGGCATCAGAAGCTCCACCCGTAGGCCCTTGCCGCGCTGCTGGGCGGTGAACTCCTCCACCTGGCTGCGGCAGGCGTGGTCGAGGTGGGTCACCCCCGTGAGGTCGAGCCGGATGCGCGGCCTGCCCGCCTCGGCGGCCGCCTCCAGGGACTCGATGACCTGCGGCAGCCGCAGGAACGTCGCGTTGCCCGCCATGACGACCTTCGCGGTGTCGTCCTCGACGTGCTGCCGGATCACGGTCTGCGACATCCGCACCGCGGCCAGCACGATGCCCGCCGCCAGTCCGAACAGCACACCCTCCAGCAGGGCGGTCGCCACGATGACCAGCGTCGTCAGCGTCATCACCGCGAACTCGCCCCGGTCCTGCCGCCACATCTTGGGGAACTCCTCCGGCGCGAACAGCTTCCACCCGCTGTGCACGAGCACGCCCGCGAGGACCGAGATCGGGATGAGGGCGAGGACCTGGGGCAGCAGCAGCGCGAAGGCCAGCAGCCACAGACCGTGCAGGGTGCGGGAGAGCCGGGTCTTCGCGCCGGCCTGGACGTTCGCCGAACTGCGCGCCACCACCGCGGTGATGGGCAGCGCGCCGAGCAGACCCGCGATCGTGTTGCCGGCGCCCTGGGCGATCAGCTCGGGGTTGTAGCGGGTGCGCGGCCCGTCGTGCATACGGTCCACCGCGGCCGCCGTGAACAGCGACTCCGCGGAGGCGATCACCGTGAAGGTGAGGATCGCCGTGATGATGCCGACGTCCGCGAGCCCCGCGAACTGCGCCGGGCCCGGCATGTCGACGCTGGCCAGCAGATTGCCCACCTGGAGCGTCTTCACCTCGACGCCCGGGAGCGCGGCGACCGCGATGCCGATGCCGACGGCGACCAGCGCCGCCGGGACCTTGCGGACCGGGCCCGGCACCTTCTTCCACAGGAAGCTCAGGACGACCGTGACCGTGCCGAGGCCGGCCGCGATCAGCGCCTGCGGGTCGGCGAACGTGTCCGCGAGCAGTCCGGGGACACCGGCCATGTTCTCCAGCGGGGTGCCGGGCGCCTTCGCGTCCATCGCCGGGTACGCCTGGCTGAACATCAGCGGCAGCCCGATCCCGGCCAGCATCCCCTGGACGACGGCCAGGGAGATCGCCTGGAAGAACCGGCCCAGGCGCACCAGGCCCAGGACGATCTGGAGCAGACCCGAGAAGAGCACGATCACCCCGAGCATGGCCACGCCGTACTCCAGCACGGTCTCCGCGACCAGTGCGGCGAGACCGGCGGCCGGGCCGCTCACCTGGAGCGTGCTGCCCCGGGCCGCGCCCACCACCAGACCGCCGATGACACCCGAGATGATGCCCAGTTCGGCGGGCACACCGGAGGCGACGGCCACGCCGATGCACAGGGGGAGGGCGACCAGGAAGACGACGAGGGACGCGGTGATCTCGGTGGCCAGGTCGCCCTTGGGGACGGCCTTCGACGGGCGGGACGACGGTGACGACGACGGTGAGGACTTCATGGCGCCGGCCGGCTCCGCGAAGCCGACGTCCATGACCTCCATGTCGTCCCAGCCGCGCGTCGCGTACCCCTCCGACCCCCTCGGCGGGCCGCTCACCGTCGGCGCGTCCGCCGGCCGCGGCGGGAACGACAGCCCACCCGCCTCCCGGAACGTACGCCCTGTACTCGGACTTGAGCCCGGCCCCGGTCCCGGACCACCGGGACCACCCGCTCCACTCCGCCCCCGCGCGTGCCGCGCATGCGTCCCGCTCATGCCGCGTGCACCCGGAACAGGCCGTCCTCGTCCAGCTCCTGCACCCGGCCGGTGTCCACCTCGTAGTACCAGCCGTGCAGCCGCAGCCGTCCCGTGTCCAGTCGGCGCCGCGCGGACGGGTAACTCCGCAGCGCGGCCAACTGGTTGACGACATTGAGCTGGGAGACGTCCGGGAGGCGCGGATCCGCCAGGTCCCCGTCCAGTACGGATGCCAGCCGGGGGCGGGCCAGTTGCAGCCAGGCGTCCACCCCGGGCAGGGCGGACAGGTCGTCGCCGGACTTGAGGGCGCCCATCGCGCCGCAGTGCGAGTGCCCGCACACCACGATGTCCTGAACGCCGAGCACCTCCAGCGCGTACTCGATGGTGGCGGCCTCGCCCGAGGCGCCCTGGCCGCCGTGCGGTGGAACGATGTTTCCCGCGTTGCGCAGCTCGAATATCTCGCCGGGCCGCGCGCCCGTTATCAGGGCTGGAATCACCCGGGAGTCCGAGCAGGTGATGAACAATGCCTCGGGATATTGGCCTTCGGCCAGCCGCTGATATTCGCCGCTTTCGAAGTCGACCCGTCGTTTGAACGAGCGGGCGCGATCCAGCAGGGCTTTCATGCAGTCCTCCCAGGTCAGGGCTGGTGCGTCAGGGGATTCGACCAGTCCTTCATCACCGTAGAGGAGCCTTTGCCAGGCGAAGGTTAGAGGAACACTAAACGGCCGACAAGAAAGGGACATCTTTTGATCGGTGCTGAGCTTCTGCTCACATCGTATGGCTTCCGTACGGTGTTCTGATGACCGTTCTTGTAGCGTGACGAGTCCATGGAGCACGCGAATTCGGTTCACGGGAGAGACGGAAAAGCATGGGCGTACGAGTCCTGCTCATCGAGGACGATCAGACGATCGCCGAACCGCTCGTCGAGGGCCTCGGCCACTTCGGGCTCACGGTGCACCACGTCCGCACCGGCCACGAGGGGCTGAGGGGGCCGTACGGCGATGTCGTACTGCTCGACCTGGGGTTGCCCGATCTGGACGGCATCGACGTCTGCCGGGGGATCAGGCGGACCTCCGACGTCCCCATCATCATCCTCAGCGCGCGGGGGGAGGAGGCCGACCGTGTGCTCGGCCTCGAACTGGGCGCCGACGACTATCTGGCGAAGCCGTTCAGCATGCGTGAACTGGTGGCCCGGGTGCGCGCGGTCACCCGCCGGACCCGACGCGGGTTCGGCGAGCGGGAGTTCGGAGGCGAGCAGGAGCCGACACCCACCCCTGCCCCTACTCCTGCCCCCACCCCTACTCCTACCCCCGCCGCCGGCCCCCTCGCCGTCGACCGCCGCACCCGCCAGGTATGGGTCGGCGACGCGGCCGTCACCCTGACCCCCAAGGAGTTCGAACTGCTCGCGCTGCTCGCCGAGGACCCGGGGGCGGTCTACTCGCGGCAGCAGATCCTCGACCGGGTGTGGGACCCGCACTTCCAGGGCCCGACCAAGACCCTGGACGTCCATGTGGCCACCCTGCGACGGAAGTTGGGCAACCCGGCCTGGATCCAGACCCTGCGCGGCGTCGGCTTCCGGCTGGCGGTGCACACCGCGTCGCCGGGCGCACCCACACCGCCCGCGCCGCCCCCGCCCTTGTCCTCACCCCCACCCCCACCACCCCCGCCGTACCCCCCGCCCCACCACTCCTTCGCGTACGACGAACCCCCGCCCCCGTACCCCTACGAGCCGGCGGCCCACCGGTGACCCGTCGGCTGCTGCTCAGCTATCTCACCCTCGCCGCGCTGCTGCTGGTCTGTCTGGAGTTCCCGCTCGGGTTCCTCTACTCGCGCGGCGAGCGCGAGCGGGTGATCAACGCGGCGCAGGACGAGGCGGAGTCGGTGTCGGCGTACGCCGCGCTGTCGATCGCGGCGGGCCGGGCCGCGCAGGACCTGCCGGAACGGGCCGCGCACTGCGCCGCCCGCATCGGCGGCAAGGTGCTGATCGTGGACAGCTCCGGGGCGCTGCTGGCGACCTCGCATCCGCTCACCGAGCGGGAGGAGGACAGCCTCGCCTCCTGGCCGGGCATCGCCGCCGCCCTGCGCGGCACCGCCACGGAGGACGTCCGCACCTCCACCATCGGCGGGGTGGAGTACCTCGCGGTGGCGACCCCGGTGGGGCACGGCGCCGAGGGGCAGGGGGCGGTCCGGATCACGGTGCCGACCCGGATGGTGTCCGAACGGGTGCACCACGTCTGGCTGTTGCTGGCGCTCGGCGGTCTCGTGGCGCTGGCCGCGGTCGCCGCGCTCGGCTTCGTGATCGCCCGCTGGACCGGTCGCCCGATCCGTGAACTGGAGCACGCGACGAAGGAGTTGGCGGTGGGCGGCACCGCCGTACCGGTGGCGATCACCAAGGGTCCGCCCGAAGTGCGCAGTCTGGCCGCGACGTTCAACCGCACCGCCGCCCGGCTGGAGCATCTCCTCTCCTCCCAGCGGGCCTTCGCCGGTGAGGCGTCGCACCAGTTGAAGACACCGCTCGCGGCGCTGCGGCTGCGGCTGGAGAACCTGGAGAACGACATCGCCGAGCACCGGCGGGGTTCGCTCGCCGCCGCGCTCACCGAGACCGACCGGCTGGCCCGGATGGTCGAGGCGCTGCTGGCGATGGCACGGCTGGACGAGAGCGCCGCCGAACGCGAGCGGGTCGACCTGGGGCAGGTGTGCGCCGAACGCCACCACGCCTGGAGCCCGTTGTTCGAGCGGCACGGGGTGTGGCTCGTCCTGGCCGGTGACGCCGGGGGCGAGGTGCTGGCGCTGCCGGGCGCCGTCGAGCAGATCCTCGACAACCTGCTCTCCAACGCCCTGCGGGTGTCGCCCCCCGGATCCACGGTGACCATCGCGCCGCGCCCCCACCCCGCGCACGAACGCCGTTTCCCGCACCGCGCGTCCGGGCCCGGCCGGGTCGAGCTGCATGTCGTCGACGAGGGCCCCGGGATGAGCGAGGAGCAGCGCCGCCGCGCCTTCGACCGCTTCTGGCGTGCCCCGGACGCCCCCAAGGGCGGTACCGGACTGGGCCTGGCCCTGGTCCAGCGGCTGGCCCACGCGAGCGGCGGGGAGGCCCTGCTGCGAGGGGCGCCGACCGGCGGTCTGGACGCGGTGGTCAGCCTCCCGACGGCCGGCCCCCGGCACCCCGCCCCGCCCGTCAGGCCACCCGCACCTCATACGTGGCGATGCGTACCGACTCGTCGTCCAGGCAGACCCCGCTCTCGAGATCGAAGCGCTGCTTGAGGAGCGGGGAGGCGACGAAGGGGCGGCCCCGGTGGGTGCCGGTGAGGCCCCGGGAGAGGACCGCCGCGCCGCCGAACGGGTCGCGGTTGTCGACGGCGTAGAGGTCGCCGGCGCGGTCGCGGAACAGGGCGGCCTGGCGGCCGTCCGGCAGCAGGGCGGCCACCCCGCGGCCCGGGGTGAGCGAGGTCAGGTCGCAGATGGTCAACCAGTCCTCGTCCAGCCGGAGCTGGATCTTCAGGTCGGTGGTCTCGGGTGCCAGGGTCATCGCTGGGCGCTCCCTTCCAGGGGACGGTGGCCGATGGTGAGCAGCGGCAGGTCGGGCTTGATCTGGTCGCGCTCCGGGACGAAGCCGACGACCGGGTCGGGGGTGTCCGGCGCGTTCACGAAGGACACGAACCGGGCGAGCTTCTCGGGGTCGTTGATGGTGGTCGCCCATTCGTCGGCGTAGTGCGCCACGTGGTCCTTCATCAGAGACTCCAGCTCCTCGCAGATGCCGAGGGAGTCCTCCACCACCACGTCGCGGACGTGGTCGAGGCCGCCGGGGATCCGGTCCAGCCAGGTCGAGGTGCGCTCCAGGCGGTCGGCGGTGCGGATGTAGAACATCAGGAACCGGTCGATCAGGCGTACGAGTTCGGCGTCGGACAGGTCCTGCGCCAGCAGGTCCGCGTGGCGCGGGGTGGCGCCGCCGTTGCCGCCGACGTAGAGGTTCCAGCCGTTGGAGGTGGCGATCACGCCGAAGTCCTTCGACTGGGCCTCGGCGCACTCGCGGGCGCAGCCGGACACCGCGGACTTGAGCTTGTGCGGCGAGCGCAGTCCCCGGTAGCGCAGCTCCAGGTCGATCGCCATGCGGACCGAGTCCTGGACGCCGTAGCGGCACCAGGTCTGGCCGACGCAGGACTTCACCGTGCGCAGCGACTTGCCGTAGGCGTGGCCGGACTCGAAGCCGGCGTCCACCAACCGGGTCCAGATCAGCGGGAGTTGTTCGACGCGGGCGCCGAACATGTCGATCCGCTGACCGCCGGTGATCTTCGTGTAGAGCCCGAAGTCGCGGGCGATCTCACCGATCACGATGAGGCCCTCGGGGGTGATCTCACCGCCGGGGATCCGCGGGACGACCGAATAGGAGCCGTTCTTCTGGAGGTTGGCGAGGAAGTGGTCGTTGGTCTCCTGGAGGGCCGCCTGCTCGCCGTCCAGGACGTAGCCGCTGGCGCCGATCGTCGGGGCCAGGGAGGCGATGATCGAGGCGACGGCCGGCTTGCACACGTCGCAGCCGTCGCCGCCCCGGGCGTCCTCGCGGCCGTAGCGGTCCAGGAGGTCCTGGTAGGTGTTGACGCGCAGGGCGAGGACGATCTCGTACAGCTCCTCGCGGGTCCGGCCGAAGCAGCCGCACAGGCCCTTGTCGACCTCGACGCCGCTCGCCTCCAGCTCGGCGGTGACGAGCTGGCCCAGCACCTTGACGCAACTGCCGCAGCCGGTACCGGCCTTGGTGCACTTCTTGACCTCGGGCACGGTGGTGCAGGAGTGCTCGGTCACCGCGCCGCGGATCGCGCCCTTGGACACGTTGTGGCAGGAGCAGATGATCGCGTCGTCGGGCAGCGCGGACGGGCCGAGCTGCGCCCCGCCGCTCGCGCCGGCCGGCAGCACCAGCGACTCGGGCGCGATCGGCGGGACCGAGCCGGTCAGGGCGCGCAGGGTGCCGTACGCGTCGGCGTCGCCGACCAGGATGCCGCCGAGCAGGGTGCCGTCGCGGCCGATGACCAGCTTCTTGTACAGGCCGGAGCGGGAGTCGGAGTAGACGACGTCGAGGCAGTCCTCGGTGGTGCCGTGCGCGTCGCCGAAGGAGGCCACGTCCACGCCGAGCAGCTTCAGCTTGGTGGAGAGGTCGGCGCCCGTGAAGGACGCCTCGTCGGCGGCGATGGTGGCGGCCGCCGTCTCGGCCTGCTCGTAGCCGGGGGCCACCAGGCCGTACACCCGGCCGTCGGCGGCCAGCGCGCACTCGCCGATCGCGAAGACGTGCGGGTCGTCCAGCGTGCGGCAGCGCTCGTCCACGGCGATGCCGCCGCGTTCGCCGACGGTGAGCCCCGCCTCGCGGGCGAGCTGGTCGCGGGGACGGACACCCGCGCTGAACACCACCATGTCCGTGGCGAGTTCGGAGCCGTCGGACAGCTTCATGCCGGTGACCGCGCCGGCCTCGTCGGTGACGATCTCCTGGGTGCCGACCCCGGTGTGGACGCTCAGGCCCATCTCCTCGATGGTCCGCAGCAGCGCGGCGCCGCCGCCGTCGTCGACCTGGACGGGCATCAGCCGGGGCGCGAACTCCACGATGTGGGCGTTCAGTCCGAGCCCCTTGAGGGCGCCCGCCGCCTCCAGGCCGAGCAGTCCGCCGCCGACCACGGCACCGGTGGTGGCCCGGGTCCGCGCGTACTCCTCGATGGCGAGGAGGTCGTCGATCGTGCGGTAGACGAAGCAGCCCTCGGCGTCCTTGTTCGGCACCGGCGGCACGAACGGGTACGAGCCGGTGGCCAGCACGAGGACGTCGTAGCCGACGACGAGCCCGGAGCGGGCGGTCACCGTGCGCGCCGCGCGGTCCACGGCCGACGCCGGGTCCCCGACCCGGAGTTCGATGCCGTGCTCGCGGATGAACCCCATGTCGGTCAGGGAGAGGTCCTCGGCGGTCCGGCCCGAGAAGTACGAGGTCAGCGCGACCCGGTCGTAGGCGGGGCGCGGCTCCTCGCACAGCACGACCACACGGTGGGTGGCGGTCAGACCGCGCTCGGCGAGCGCTTCGAGGAAGCGCTGGCCGACCATGCCGTGGCCGACGAGCACGATCGTGGGGGTGGGCCCCGGGGTGGCGGTCATCAGGAGCCTCCGTCGTTGGTGAGCAGGTGGAGCAGGGGGCCGCCGTCGGAGGGGAGCGGCTCTGCTCCCTCCCAGGCGCGGGCGAGCGCGCCGACGGTGCCGAGTTCGCCGACGAGGACCCCGCCGACCAGGCGGTCGTCGCGGACGACGACCTTGCGGTAGGTGCCGCGGGTGGCGTCGGCGAGCTGGACGACGTCGTCACCCGGGCGGGGTTCCGTCTCGCCGAACGCGGCGAGGTCGAAGGGGTTGTCGTAGGGCCCGTGCCCGGTGAGGGTGAGCCGGGTGAGTGAACGGGTGCCGGTGTAGCGGGCGTTCGTGTCTCCCGCGAGCGACTCGGCGAGCACGTCGGCCTGTTCGAGGGCCGGCGTGGCCAGTCCGTACACGGTCCCGGCGTGCTGGGCGCAGTCGCCGATCGCCCGGATGTGCGGGTCGGAGGTGCGCAGTTCGTCGTCGACCAGGACGCCCTTGTGCACGGCGAGTCCGGCGGCCTTGGCGAGTCCGGCGCGCGGCGAGACCCCGCAGGCGAGGACCACCAGGTCGGCGTCGAGGGCGTAGCCGTCGGCCATCTCGACCGAGCGGACCGCGCCGCCGACGCAGCGCACGTCCCGCACCCGGCACTCGGTGTGGATCTCGACGCCGAGGCCGGTGAGGTGCCGGCGCACCAGCCGTGAGGCCGCCGGGTCGAGCTGGCGCTCCATGAGCCGCTCGGCCTGCTGCGCGAGGACGACCTGGGCCCCGCGCAGGGCGAGCGCGCGGGCCGCGGAGACGCCGAGCAGCCCCCCGCCGATGACCACGGCCCGCACCCCGGCCCGTACGGCCTTCGACAGGCCCAGGCAGTCGTCCATGGTGCGGAAGGCGTGCACGCCCTCGGGCAGCACGTGGTCGGGGGTGAACAGACCGCGCAGCGGCGGCAGCACCGGGTTGGAGCCGGTGGCCAGGACCAGCGTGTCGTATGCGATCTCCGAGCCGTCGGCGCAGAACAGGGCCCGCCGCTCGCGGTCGATCCCGGTGACCCGGGCGCGCAGCGGTCCGGCGGCCGGCAGGGGCAGCGCGATCACCTCGGGGGCGTACCGGCCGGCCAGCACCTCGGCGAGCAGGACCCGGTTGTACGGGCGGTGCTCCTCGTCGCCGACGAGCAGCGCGGGCACGCCCAGCTCGCCGAGCCGGCGGGCGAGTCGTACGCCCGCGAGGCCGGCGCCGAGCACCACCACACGCGGATTCGAGGTCATGTCCAGGAGCGTGCGGGGTGGACGTTACCCGGTGGCATCACGGTTGTTTCCCGCGAGGAACGCTGCCCTCAGCGGGGGCGGGCGGGGGGTGTGAGGAGCCGGAGAGGCCGCCGCGCCGGGAGGCGGCGACCTCAGAAGATCCTCAGGTGCGTGGCATATGCATGCACCGGGGCCGTAGGGTCCGCTCATGCCCGACATAGCCCTGACCACCGTCATCGCCCTCTGCCTCGCCGCGCTGGCGGCCGGCTGGATCGACGCGGTGGTGGGCGGCGGCGGGCTGCTGCTCCTGCCGGCGCTGCTCCTCGGCCTGCCCGCCGGCACCCCGGCCGCGTTCGCGCTCGGCACCAACAAGGCGGTGGCGATCGTCGGCACCTCGGGCGCCGCCGTGACCTACGCGCGCCGGTCGCCGGTCGATGTGCGCACCGCGGTCCGGATCGGTCTCGCGGCACTGGCCGGCTCCTCGGCGGGGGCCTTCTTCGCGGCCGGGATGAGCACCGAGGTCCTCAAGCCGGTGATCATGGTCGTCCTGCTGGCGGTGGCCGCGTTCGTCATCCTGCGGCCCGCCTTCGGCACCGCCCCCGCGACCGGCCCGGCGGGCCCGCGCCGCATCCTCGCGGCGATCGCCCTCGCGGGCCTCGGCATCGGCTTCTACGACGGTCTCGTCGGCCCCGGCACCGGCACGTTCCTGGTCCTCGCGCTCACCGCCGTCCTCCACCTCGACCTGGTGAACGCCTCGGCCACCGCCAAGATCGTCAACTGCTGCACCAACGCCGGCGCGCTCGCCACCTTCGCCTGGCAGGGCACCGTGCTGTGGCAACTGGCCGCGCTGATGGCGGTGTTCAACCTCGCGGGCGGCACGCTCGGCGCCCGCACGGCACTGAAGAAGGGCAGCGGCTTCGTCCGGGTCGTCCTGCTGACGGTGGTCTTCGCGCTGGTGGGGAACCTGGCCTACGAGCAGTGGCTCGCCTAGGCGCTCTGCTTCGCACGGCTGCCGGTGAGGTGGGCGAAGACGACCACGTTGCCCTGGTAGCCGGTCGCCTTCGAGTAGCGGCCGCCGCAGGTGATCACCCGGAGTTCGGGGCGGGCCGCCGGGCCGTAGACCTTCTCGTCGGGGAAGCGCCGGGCGTCGTAGACCTCGACGGCGTCCACCGTGAAGACGGCGACGGTGCCGTCCCGCCGGTCCACCTCGACCGTGCCGCCCCTGCGCAGCGCGCCCAGGCCGTAGAAGACGGCGGGTCCCTCGGCGGTGTCGACATGGCCCGCGACGATCGCGGTGCCCCGCTCGCCCGGCGTGGTCCCCGCCTCGTACCAGCCGGCCAGGTCCCCGCGGTCGGCGGGCGGCGCGGCGAGAGCGCCGGTGGGGGTGAGGCCCAGGCCCGTGAGCGGGGCGTCGACACCCAGTGAGGGGATGCGGACCCGGTCGGGCGCGGCGGGCGGCAGGGCGGGCGCGGACGGTATGTCGGGGCCGTCCCACGCGGCCGAGCGGGACTGCGCGGCGGTCGGCTGCGGCGGGGCGGTCGCCCGCGCGCCGCCGTGCAGCAGCCACACACTCGCGCCGAGGGCGAGCGCGGTCAGGGCCGCTATCGCGGTGTCGCCGACCCTGCGCATGCGCACCCCCCTCTCCGTGAACGGCGTGAACGGCGTGAACGGCGGTGAACGGCCCCCGTGCCCCCTCCGGGTCGCGAGGGGCGTCGGACCCGGAGGGGGAGGGGACATGCGGTACCGGCGGACGGACAGCGGAGGGTGTCCGTCAGATCCCGTCGCCTCTCGCCCGGCGATGCAGGAGCCAGGTACCGCCCGCGGCGGCGACGGCGAGAGCCGCCACGCCTGCCGCGGTCTGCACGGGGTCGCGGCCGACTGCGCCACCGACCCCCGTCTTCACACTTCCGTGCGGATGCGCCGCCCCGCGGGCCGAGGCCAGCGTCACCACCAGGTCCCCGCTGAGCCGACGGCCCCCGTCGGAGCACCGCGCGACGATCTCGTACGTCCCGGGATACGCGCTCGGCGGCACCCGGAACCCTCCGGCGGCCCTGCCCCCGGGGGCACCGGACGCGGCGGGCGACTCGGATGCGGCGGGCGTCTCGGGCGTCTCGGGTGTGAGGGTGAACCGTCCGGCGCCCACCGCGCCCGCGTCCCCGGTGGCCGTGCCGTCGGGGCCGCACGCCGTGGTGCGCACCGAGACCCGCTCGCCGGGCACCACGCCGACGGGGCGCACCTCCAGCTCCGCGACGCCGGTGTCCGTGGCGTGCGAGGGTGCCGCGAGCCCGCCCGCGGCGACGGCGACGACGGCGAGCGCGCCACCGGTCAGCAGCCGTGCGGTACGTCGCATCTCTGCTCCTTCGGGCGTCTCGGGTCGCGTCCCTGCTTCTTCGAGGTAAGTCCGCGGGCGGCGAGCGCGCTTCCTGAGGCCACGTCAGGAATGGGGCGAACGGGTGCCGCCCGTCCCGGCGAACGCCCCGCCCGGCCCCCTGTTTCAGCAGGTCATCGCCGTGCGCACGGGGCGGCGGAGAGACGGGTGGAAAAGCCCGCGGGGAGCGTGTGAACGGGTGACCGGGGGAGGGGCCGGATCGTGCTCCGGGACGCGTGTCAGCGGTGGGCCAGCCAGTCGCCGCCGCCGATGCGGTTCCCGTCGGCGCGCAGTCCGGCGGCCACGGCGGGGGCGGCGAGGTAGACCCAGGCGGGTACGGCGCCCTCGGTGCCGGTGCCGGTGCCGGTGCCGGTGCCGGTCGTGGCACTGCCGACGGTCACGGTCACCTCGCACACCACCCGCTCGTACAGGCTGTACGGGTCGCCCGGCCGGTATTCCTCCAGCCGGTCCAGCTCGGCGAGCAGCCGCGCGTACGCCTCCGGGCGGGCCGTGATCAGCGCCCCGGCGACCGTCCCGCCGGGCTCCGCCACGGCGTACGGGTAGCCCGGGCCGTCGTACAGGACCGCGCCGGTCAGCCGGGCGGGCTCCTCGCGGAGGGTGCGGCCGCGCAGGAAGAGGCCGTGGTTGACCTCGCCGGGGCGGAGCGTGCCGTAGACGAAGAACGGCAGGCCGGGGGCGGGCGGTGTGGTCGGGATGCGCACGGAAACGATTCTCTCCCCTCACGTCACCGGCACGTAGGCGGTATGGACACGACTTGTCATGCCCTCTTAAATCGCAGGGCGAGTCCAGCACGCGCTCAGCACGACGTCAGTACGGCCTCAGTACGACCTCAGTGCCACCCCCACACGCGCGCCCCCACGGCGCCTTCCCGAGGAGACCGAGCAGTCTGATGAGTCGGATACGGCAGCACGTCCGAGGTTCCCGTCTCGCCACCGCCGGCATCGCCGCCACCACGGCGACCCTGCTGGCCGCCGCACTCTCCCCGGCCGCCGGTGCGGCCGACAGACCCACCCGCGCCGCCGCGCTGGACCACGCGGCCGCGGCCCTCGCCGACCACGCCACGAGCCTGGGCCTCACCGGCGCCCAGGACACCGCGGTACGGGACGTGATCATCGACAAGGACGGCACCCAGCACGTCCGCTACGACCGCACCTTCCGCCAACTGCCCGTGCTTGGCGGCGACTTCGTGGTGCACCTGGCCGCCGACGGCAGCTACCGCAGCGCGGACCGGGCGACCCGGGCCGCGATCTCGCTGCCCGGCATCACCCCGAAGGTGTCCGCGCCCCAGGCCGCCGACACCGCGGTGAACGCCCTGCGCGCGTCCCACCTGGGCGAGCCCCTGAAGCAGGTCAAGGCCAAGCCGGAGCTGGTCGTCGACGCGCTGCACGGCACCCCGAAGCTGGCCTGGCGGACCAACGCGGTGGCCCTGGACTCGTTGGGCAACCCGGTCGCCCGCACCGTCGTCACGGACGCGCGCACCGGCGCCCAGATCGACGCCTGGGACGCCATCGAGACGGCGAGCGGCGACGGTTCGTCGCTCTACGGCGGCACGGTCCCGCTGGAGACCACGCTCTCCGGCTCCACCTACCAGCTCAAGGACCCGACCCGCGGCAACACCTACACCGGCGACGCGGCCAACAAGACCGACCTGTGCATTTTCGGCATCTGCATCAGCCGCGCCCCGGCGACGCTGTTCACCGACACCGACAATCACTGGGGCACGGGCACCGGTGCGGACCGCTCCACGGCCGCCGTCGACGCCCAGTACGGCACCGACAAGACCTGGGACTACTACAAGAACGTCCACGGCCGCAACGGCATCGGCAACGACGGCAAGGGCTCCTACAACCGCGTCCACTACGGCAGCAACTACAACAACGCCTTCTGGGACGACAGTTGCTTCTGCATGACCTACGGCGACGGCGACGGCTCGGTCTTCGGACCGCTGGTCTCCCTCGACGTGGCCGGCCACGAGATGTCCCACGGCGTCACCTCGAAGACCGCCAAGCTGACCTACTCGGGCGAGTCCGGCGGCCTGAACGAGGCCACCTCCGACATCTTCGGCAGCCTCGTGGAGTTCTACGCCGGCAACTCCTCCGACACCGGTGACTACCTCATCGGCGAGAAGATCGTCCGCCCGGGCTTCGGCCGGGACGCCCTGCGGTACATGGACAAGCCCAGCAAGGACGGCAACTCCGCCGACTACTGGAGCAGTTCGGTCGGCAACCTCGACGTCCACTACTCCTCGGGCGTTGCCAACCACTTCGCCTACCTCCTCGCGGAAGGCAGTGGCACCAAGACCATCAACGGCGTCACCTACGACTCCCCGACCTCCAACGGCTCCACGATCACCGGCATCGGACGGGACAAGCTCGGCGCCATCTGGTACCGCGCCCTGACCGTCTACATGACGTCCTCCACCAAGTACGCCGGCGCCCGCACCGCCACCCTCAACGCGGCCCGCGACCTCTACGGCGCGGGCAGCACGGAGTACAACACGGTCGCGGCGGCCTGGAGCGCGGTCAACGTCAACTGACGCCTCCCGCACCCGCCTTCGAACCGGCCGCGCCGACCCCCTCCGGCCTCTCCACCCTCTCCACCCGCACCGCGCACACCTTGAACTCCGGCATGCGGGACGTCGGGTCGAGGGCCGGGTTGGTCAGGGTGTTGGCGCGGCCCTCGCCCGGCCAGTGGAAGGGCATGAAGACCGTGTCGGGGCGGATGCCGGTGGTGATACGGGCCGGGGCGACGGCCCGGCCGCGGCGGGACACCACCGCCAGCGGGTCGCCCTCGGCCGCGCCGAGACGGGCCGCGAGACGGGGGTGGAGTTCGACGAAGGGACCC
This sequence comes from Streptomyces sp. CAI-85, assembly GCF_013363615.1. NCBI lineage: Bacteria > Bacillati > Actinomycetota > Actinomycetes > Kitasatosporales > Streptomycetaceae > Streptomyces > Streptomyces sp. CAI-85. The sequence goes on from NZ_JAANNX010000031.1 coordinate 39,190, forward strand.
GGCGCGGCGGCGTTCAGCTCGTCCACCCGCCGGGTCTGCGCGCCGGACTGGTACTGCGCGACGACCCGCCCGGTGGTGAGCAGCACGGGGTAGTCGGCGTCGGTTTCCTCCGCCGCGGGCCGGTGCGTCACCGCCGCGAACCGGGCCCGGCCGTCGGGTGTGGCGAACCGGTCGAGGAAGAGACGGGGGGTTCCGGGGTGGCCGGTGTCCCGTGCGGGGCCGTCGTCGCCGTCACTCCGTGCCGGGCACGGCCAGAACACGCCGTTCTCCGCCGCCAGCCGGGCGTACGTGATGCCGGAGTAGTCCGCGACGCCGCCCGCGCTGGCGCGGCGCAGCTCCTCGAAGACCTCCTCGGGATCGGCCGGGAAGCCCTTCTCCACGCCCAGCCGGGCCGCGAGTTCGTGCAGCACCTCCAGGTCGCTGCGGATGCCGTCCGGCGGGGTGAGCGCCTGCCGCCGTAGCAGGACCCGCCCCTCCAGGCTGGTCGTGGTGCCGGTCTCCTCCGCCCACTGGGTCACCGGCAGGACGACGTCCGCGAGGGCCGCCGTCTCCGACAGCACGACGTCACAGACGGCGAGGAAGTCCAGCGACCGCAGCCGCTCCTCCACATGCGCGGCGCGCGGCGCGGACACCACCGGGTTGGACCCCATCAGCAGCAGCGAGCGGACGTCCCCGCCGAGCGCGTCCAGCAACTCGTAGGCGCTGCGCCCCGGTCCGGGCAGGCTGTCCGGGTCCACGCCCCAGACCTCCGCCACATGCCGCCGCGCCGCCGGATCGTCCAGCTTGCGGTAGCCGGGCAACTGGTCGGCCTTCTGGCCGTGTTCGCGGCCGCCCTGCCCGTTGCCCTGCCCGGTGAGACAGCCGTAGCCGCTCAGCGGGCGGCCCGCCCGGCCGGTGGCCAGGCACAGGTCGATCCACGCGCCGACCGTGTCCGTCCCCTTGGACTGCTGCTCGGGCCCGCGCGCGGTGAGCACCATCGCGGCCTCCGGCTCGCAGAACATCCGTACGGCCTGCCGGAGTTGTGGAACGGACACCCCCGTGATCCGTTCCACCTGCTCCGGCCAGTGCGCCATCGCGGCCGCCCGTGCCTCCTCCCAGCCCGTGGTGCGCTCCCGCACGAACTCCTCGTCGACCCGCCCCTCGGCGACGACGAGGTGCAACAGCCCGAGCGCCAGCGCCAGATCGGTGCCGGGCCGGGGCGCCAGATGCAGGTCCGCCTGCTCGGCGGTCTTCGTGCGGCGCGGGTCGACGACGATCAACGTGCCGCCGTTCTCCCGCAGTTCGCTGAAGAAGCGCAGGGACGGCGGCATGGTCTCGGCGAGGTTGGAGCCGACGAGGATCACACAGCCCGTCCTCGGGACGTCCTCCAGCGGGAACGGCAGCCCCCGGTCGAGCCCGAACGCCTTGATGCCGCCCGCCGCAGCGGACGACATGCAGAAGCGGCCGTTGTAGTCGATCTGCGAGGTGCCGAGCACGACCCGGGCGAACTTGCCCAGCGCGTACGCCTTCTCGTTGGTGAGCCCGCCGCCGCCGAACACCCCCAGCGCGTCCGGGCCGTGCGCGTCCCGGATCCCGGCCAGGCGTCCGGCGATCAGATCGAGCGCCTCGTCCCAGTCGGCCGGCACCAGCGCGCCGCCGGACCGTATCAACGGCGAGGTCAGCCGCACCCGGGAGGAGAGCACCGCGGGCGCGGTCCGGCCCTTGCCGCACAGCGCGCCCCGGTTCACCGGGAAGTCCGCGCGCTCGACCACCTCGACGCCCCCCGTGGGCAGGGGCGACAGGGCCATCCCGCACTGCAAGGCGCAGTACGGGCAGTGGGTGGGCGTCGAGGTGGTCCGCATGCCGTTCAGCGTGCGTCGGCCGTGTTACACGCCGTGCGGTCTCCTGTTACGGCGATGTGGTGGTGCCCTCCCTCCGGACCCCGGGCCCGCGTGAGGGCCCGCCGGGGCGGAGACGGGACTACTCGGAGGCCAGCGCCCGGCGCACCCCCGGCTCCCGGGGCCCCAGGAATGTCGGGTCCGGCTCGAACACCGCGTCCAGCGCCGCCTTCCCGGCCGCGAGGATCTCCCGGGCGCCGCCGTAGTACCAGGTCGCGTCGTGCTTGGCGTCCACCCCGACGCCGTACGAGCGGACGCCGGCCGCCTCGCACAGCGCCACCGCCCGCCGGATGTGGAAGCCCTGGCTGATCAGCACCGCCTCGTCGACGCCGAAGATCTTCTTGGCGCGCACACAGGAGTCCCAGGTGTCGAAGCCCGCGTAGTCGCTGACGATCCGCGCGTCCGGCACGCCGTGCCGGGTGAGGTAGGCGCGCATCGCGTCGGGCTCGTCGTAGTCCTCGCGGCTGTTGTCGCCGGTGACGAGCACGACCTTCACCCGCCCCTCGCCGTACAGCTTCGCCGCCGCGTCCAGCCGGTGGGCGAGGTACGGCGACGGCTCGCCGTCCCACAGGCCCGCGCCGAAGACCACGGCGACCTCGGTGCGCGGCGCGTCGGCGGTGGTGCCGAGGCGGTCCGCCGTGGACACGAACAGCCAGGTGGCCGGAAGCAGCGCGAGCACGCAGACGCCCATCGCGGCCTGGACCAGCCGCCGCCGTCCGGCACGCGTGCGTGGCAGCCGCGGTCGACGGATGTTCATACGGTGTGCTCCTGCTCTCCGGGCCGACAACCCCTCCGGCCCGACAAGACGTGCCACGCGCCGATCCGGTTCGCCCCCGGCCGCGGGGCGTACCTCACAACGCCCGCCAGGACGCCGTGAACCCGGGGAAAACAGCCGTGACGGTCAGGCAACGGCGACGCAACCTCACGCGGTCACGATCGTTCCATGACGGCGTCGCCCTCCCCGCACGACGAGCCCGAGCACCGCGAGCCCGAGCACGGGTCCGCACCCCACGAGCCCGCACCCCACCTCGACAGTACGGCGCACCTCATGAACCTGATCAACACCCAGCTCACCCGCCAGCTCGGCCTCGTCCGGCCCGACGGACGGCGCCGCCCGGGCCCGCCCGCGCTGGTCGTCGTCGCCCACGGCAGCCGCGACCCGCGCGCCCTGGAGACCGTCCGCGCCCTGCTCGACCGGGTGCGGGCGGAGCGCCCCGGCCTGCCGGTGCACCTCGGTCACATCGAGCTGAACGAACCGCTGCTGACGGACACCCTGGCCGCGCTCGACGCCCGCCGCACCCCGGACTCCGTCCTGGTGCCGCTGCTGCTGGCCCGCGGCTACCACGTCAGACGGGACATCCCGGAGGCGGCCGCGCGAGCGCGGGTACGCACGCGTGTGGCGGCCCCGCTGGGCCCGCACCCGCTCCTGGCGGACGCCCTGCACGCGCGTCTGACGGAGGCGGGCTGGCGTACCCCCGCGACCGCCGCGGAGCGCCGCGCGAGCGCGGTGGTCCTCGCGGCGGCGGGCTCCCGCGACCCGGACTCGGCGGTCGACGCGCGCCGCACGGCCGCGCTCCTGGCGGAGCGGCTGGGCGTGCCCGTGGTGCCCGCGTTCGCCTCCACGGCGGCCCCCACGGTCCCCGACGCGCTGCGCGCCCTGGCCGCGCGCGGGCGCGACCGGGTGGCGGTGGCCTCCTGCTTCACGGCCCCCGGCCGGTTCGCGACGGAGTGCGCGCAGGCGGCCCCCGGCATCGTCTCGGCCCCGCTGGGCACCCACCCGGCGATGGCCCACCTGCTCCTGCACCGCTACGACGAGGCCCTCCAGGTCCACAGCAACGCCGCGTGACCCGGCACCCGGCGGGGCGTCAGGGCCGGGAGAGCCGGGAGTGCACCGATTGTCAGCGGTGCCGCTTACTGTCGAGTCATGCCCTACGACCCGCAGTCGACAGAACGCTGGGCGCCGGAGCCCGACAAGCGCCCGGGCCGGACCGCCTTCCAACGGGACCGCGCGCGTGTCCTGCACTCCTCGGCGCTCAGACGGCTCGCGGGCAAGACCCAGGTGGTCACCCCGGGGGAGCGCAGCCAGGTGTGGGACGCGACCCCGCGCACCCGGCTCACCCACTCCCTGGAGTGCGCGCAGGTCGGCCGTGAGCTGGGCGCGGCCCTCGGCTGCGACCCGGACCTGGTGGAGGCCGCCTGCCTCTCGCACGACCTCGGCCATCCGCCCTTCGGCCACAACGGCGAACAGGCGCTGAACGACTTCGCGCGCGACTGCGGCGGTTTCGAGGGCAACGCCCAGTCGCTGCGGCTGCTCACCCGCATCGAGCCCAAACGCTTCACCGACGAGGGCTCCGTCGGCCTGAACCTCACCCGCGCCACCCTGGACGCGGCCACCAAGTACCCCTGGCCGCGCGGCGCCCACCCCAAGGACCCGGCGTCCCCCAAGTTCGGTGCCTACGACGACGACCGGCCGGTCTTCGACTGGGTCCGCGAGGGCGCCCCGGGCACCCGTATCTGCTTCGAGGCGCAGGTCATGGACTGGGCGGACGACGTGGCGTACTCGGTGCACGACGTGGAGGACGGCCTGCACGCCGGTCACATCGACCCGATCGTGCTGCACGCCGAGCCGGAGCGGCAGGAGGTCTTCCGGGTCGCCGTCGGCCGGTATGTCCCGGCGGACACCGACCCGGCCGAGCTGGCCGCCGCCCTGGACCGTCTCCAGGACGAGCCCTGGTGGCCGCACGGCTACGACGGCACGGCGGTCGCCCAGGCCCGGCTGAAGGACGCGACCAGCCAGCTCATCGGCCGCTTCTGTCTGGCCGCGGAGGGCGCCACCCGCGCGCGGTTCGGCAGCGGCCCCCTCACCCGCTACGACGCCGAACTGGTTGTCCCGCACGGGACGCGCCTGGAGTGCGCGGTCCTCAAGGCGGTCGCCGACCGGTACGTGATGCAGCGCGCCGAGCAGGAGCTGCTCCGCGCCGACCAGCGGGTGGTCATCTCCGAGCTGGCCGAGGCCCTCACCGCCCGCGCGCCCGACGGTCTGGACCCGCAGTTCCGGGCGCTGTTCGACGCGGCGCCCGACGACCGGGCGCGCAAGCGGGTGATCGTCGACCAGATCTCCTCGCTCACCGACGCGTCGGCGCGTTCGCTGCACACGCGTCTGACGGGCCATTTGTGAGGGAGGGCCAGAGGGAGGGGCGTTTATGAACGAACCCGACCGAGTGCGCCCAAACGGGCCCGAACCACAACCTTCCGTGGCCTGATCGGACCCGTCCCCCTTCCCCCATCACGCTCCGTGCGGGACGCTCGCATCTGGCGGTTCGCACAGTGTCATCCGGGGGACACCCCCCGGACTCCCGTTTGGAGGCATCACGTGGTCGACGCGGATCAGACGTTCGTCATCGTCGGAGGAGGTTTGGCCGGCGCGAAGGCGGCCGAGACGCTGCGGGCGGAGGGCTTCACCGGCCGCGTGATACTGATCTGCGACGAACGCGACCAGCCCTACGAGCGCCCCGCGCTCTCCAAGGGCTTCCTGCTCGGCAAGGAGTCCCGCGACAGCGTCTTCGTGCACGAGCCCGCCTGGTACGCGCGCAACGACATCGAACTCCACCTCGGCCAGAGCGTCGACGCGATCGACCGTACGGCGCGGACCGTCCGGTTCGGCGACGACGGCACCCTCGTCCACTACGACAAGCTGCTCCTGGCCACCGGCGCCGAACCGCGCCGGCTCGACATCCCCGGCACCGACCTCGCGGGCGTCCACCATCTGCGCCGGCTCGCGCACGCCGAGCGCCTCAAGGGCGTCCTGGCCGCCCTGGGCCGGGACAACGGCCATCTGGTGATCGCCGGCGCCGGCTGGATCGGCCTGGAGGTCGCCGCCGCGGCCCGCGAGTACGGCGCCGAGGTCACCGTCATCGAGCCCGCCGCGACCCCGCTGCACGGCGTCCTCGGCCCCGAGCTGGGCAACGTCTTCGCGGAACTCCACCGCGAGCACGGCGTCCGCTTCCACTTCGGGGCGCAGCTCACCGAGATCGTCGGCCAGGACGGCATGGTCCTGGCCGCCCGCACCGACGACGGCGTGGAGCACCCGGCGCACGACGTCCTCGCGGCGATCGGCGCCGCCCCGCGCACCGCCCTCGCCGAGGCCGCCGGGCTCACCCTGGCCGAGCGGGCCCACGGCGGCGGCATCGCCGTCGACGAACGGCTGCGCACCTCCGACCCCGACATCCACGCCGCCGGTGACGTCGCCTCCTTCCCGCACGGCCTCTTCGACACCCGGCTGCGCGTGGAGCACTGGGCGAACGCCCTCAACGGCGGCCCGGCCGCCGCCCGCGCCATGCTCGGCAAGGACGTCACCTACGACCGCGTGCCCTACTTCTTCACCGACCAGTACGACCTGGGCATGGAGTACAGCGGCTGGGCGCCGCCGGGGTCGTACGACGAGGTCGTGATCCGCGGTGACGCGGGCAAGCGGGAGTTCATCGCGTTCTGGGTGAAGGAGGGCCGCGTCCTGGCCGGGATGAACGTCAACGTGTGGGACGTCACAGAGACCGTCCAGAAGCTCATCGCCTCGCGCACCCCCGTGAACACGGAGGAACTGGCGGATCCGCACGTTCCGCTCGAAAGCCTCGCATCTTGAGTGTCGGTCCGTCCCCGTAGAATCGGCTCGTGGCAGGACGGATCAACGACGAGGACGTGAAGGCGGTACGGGACGCGGTCCCGATCGACGCCGTGGTGTCCGAGTACCTCCAGCTACGCAACGCGGGCGGCGGCAACCTCAAGGGCCTGTGCCCCTTCCACGACGAGAAGTCGCCGTCCTTCCAGGTCAGCCCGAGCAAGGGACTCTTCCACTGCTTCGGCTGCCAGGAGGGCGGCGACACCCTCACCTTCGTGATGAAGGTCGACCACCTCACCTTCTCCGAGGCCGTCGAACGCCTCGCCGCCCAGGCCGGCATCACCCTGCGCTACGAGGAGGGCGGCTACAACCCCGCCCACCAGCGTGGCGAACGCATCCGCCTGGTCGAGGCCCACAAGATCGCCGCCGAGTGGTACGCGGAACAGCTCGCCGTCAGCCCCGAGGCCGACACCGGCCGGATCTTCCTCGCCGAGCGCGGCTTCGACCAGGCCGCCGCCGTCCACTTCGGCGTCGGCTACAGCCCGCAAGGGTGGGACCACCTCACCCGCTTCCTGCGCGGCAAGGGCTTCACCGACAAGGAGATCCTGCTCTCCGGGCTCGCCCAGGAGGGCCGCCGCGGCCCCATCGACCGCTTCCGCGGCCGGCTGATGTGGCCCATCCGCGACATCGGCGGCGAGGTCGTCGGCTTCGGCGCCCGCAAGCTCTACGAGGCGGACAACGGCCCGAAGTACCTCAACACGCCCGACACGGCGATCTACAAGAAGTCCCAGGTGCTGTACGGCATCGACCTGGCGAAGAAGGACATCGCCAAGGCCAGCCGCGCCGTCGTCGTCGAGGGCTACACCGACGTCATGGCCTGCCATCTCGCCGGGGTCACCACCGCGATCGCCACCTGCGGCACCGCGTTCGGCGGCGACCACATCAAGATCCTCCGCCGGCTGCTGATGGACAACGGCAGCGCCCGCGTGATCTTCACCTTCGACGGCGACGCCGCCGGCCAGAAGGCCGCCCTGCGCGCCTTCGAGGACGACCAGAAGTTCGCCGCCGAGACCTACATCGCCATCGCCCCCGACGGCATGGACCCCTGCGACCTGCGCCTCGCCAAGGGCGACGAGGCGGTCGCCGACCTGGTCGAACCCCGCACCCCGCTCTTCGAGTTCGCGCTGCGCCAGATCGTCGTCCGCTACGACCTCGACACCCCCGCCGGCCGCGCCGCCGCCCTGGACGAGGCGGCGCCCATCGTGGCCCGCATCAAGAACAGCGGCGCCCAGCACGAGGTCGCCGTGCAGCTCGCCGGCATGCTCGGCATCCTCGACACCCAGTTCGTCGTCAAGCGGGTCTCCCAGCTCGCCCGCTGGGCCCGCGACCGCGGCGGCAAGGGCCCGGCGCCGGCCCGCGGTGCCCAGCCGTACGAGTCCGTCTCCCGGCCCAGCGCGGGCGGACCGGCCCTCAACCTCCGCAACGCCGTCTACGCCACCGAACGCGAGCTGCTCAAGCTCGCCCTCCAACGCCCCGAACTGGTCTCCCCGGCCTTCGACGCATACGGCGTGGACGAGTTCACCGCCGCCCCTTACGCCGCCGTACGCCAGGCGATCCAGGACGCGGGCGGCGCGGAGTGGGGCGTCCAGGACGGCCAGGAGTATCTGGTCCGGGTCCGTGAGGCCGCCCCCGACGACACGGTCCGCGCGATGGTGACGGAGCTGGCTGTGGAGGCGATCATGCGCCGCACGGTCGACGAGAACTACGCGGGGGAGCAGTTGGTGACGGTCCGCCGCAGGGCGGTGACCCGCAGGCTCACCGATCTCCAGAGCGCGCTGACCCGGCTCGGCCACACGGACCCGGCCCAGTCGGCTGCCATCCAGAACGAGATGATGATCCTGACCAGGTACGACAGGGCGTTGCAGCACGAGGGCCCGTCCGCCCTCTGAGCGGCCCGTCACGAGGCGGATGCAAAAAGTCACCGCACGCCCCTCGTGGCGGCGATGTGTCGTACCCCACACTGGGTTCCGGTGCCTGAGTCCTCGGAGCGCGGCCGATCCCTGACGGACGCGGCGTGGTCGCCGACTCCGCCCGAGTACCGCTGCTGCTCACCTCAGCAGCGATCATCCTGGAGGTCGCCCCGGTGCAGACCCAGACCCTGACCCAAACCGCCGGCACCGCCGAGCGCACGAGCGGTGCCGGCCCGGCGGACGGCGCGGAGCCCGACGCCGAGCCCGGCGTCCGGGTGGCGGCGGTGCCCCCGCAGGGCCGCGCCCCGCACCACCCGGAAGGGGACCCGGAGACCGGCCCCGACACGAGCGGCCCCGGCACGAGCGGCCCCGACACCGAGTTGGAGCCGCCCGTCCACCTGGCGGCGGAGGCCGCCGAGGAGCCGGAGCCCGTCGAGGTGCGGCCCGCCCGCGCCACCGAGACCGGCAGCCCGTCCTCCGACCTGTTCCGCCAGTACCTGCGGGAGATCGGCCGCATCCCGCTGCTCACCGCGGCCGAGGAGGTCGAACTGGCCCGCCGGGTCGAGGCCGGCCTGTTCGCCGAGGAGAAGCTCGGCAGCACCCCCGACCTGGACAGCCAGCTCGCCGTCGACCTCGACCGGCTCGTGGTACGGGGCCGGATGGCCAAACGCCGTCTGATCGAGGCCAACCTGCGGCTCGTCGTCTCCGTCGCCAAGCGGTACGTCGGCCGCGGCCTGACCATGCTCGACCTGGTCCAGGAGGGCAACCTCGGGCTGATCCGCGCCGTCGAGAAGTTCGACTACGCGCGCGGCTACAAGTTCTCCACCTACGCCACCTGGTGGATCCGCCAGGCCATGTCCCGGGCGCTGGCCGACCAGGCCCGCACCATCCGCGTCCCGGTCCATGTCGTCGAGCTGATCAACCGCGTCGTGCGCGTCCAGCGCCGCATGCTCCAGGAACGCGGCTACGAACCCACCGCCGAGGAGGTCGCCGACCAGCTCGACCTGGCGCCGGAGCGGGTCGGCGAGGTGCTGCGGCTCGCCCAGGAACCGGTGTCCCTGCACGCCCCGGTGGGCGAGGAGGACGACGTCGCCCTCGGCGACCTCATCGAGGACGGCGACGCGGCGAGCCCCGTGGAGTCCGCCGCGTTCCTCCTCCTGAGGGAGCACCTGGAGGCCGTGCTCTCCACCCTCGGCGAGCGCGAACGCAAGGTCGTCCAGCTCAGGTACGGGCTGGTCGACGGGCGGGCGCGCACGCTGGAGGAGATCGGGCGCATCTTCGGTGTGACGCGGGAGCGGATCCGGCAGATCGAGTCCAAGACGCTGAACAAGCTTCGCGATCATGCGTTTGCGGATCAGCTTCGGGGCTATCTGGATTGACGCCGTCTGCGGGCAGTGGGGGCTGATCGCGCAGTTCCCCGCGCCCCTCAAGGGCGTTGAGCTGCACGCACCTAAGGGGCGCGGGGAACTGCGTGACCGGCCCCCACCGGCCCGCAGCCGCCCCACGACCTCAGTCCACCTCGGCCACCGCCTGCGCGAACTGGGCCTGGTACAGGCGCGCGTACGCCCCGCCCGCCGCGAGCAGCTCCCCGTGCGCGCCCTGTTCCACGATCGCGCCGTTCTCCATCACCAGGATCGTGTCCGCGTCCCGGATCGTGGAGAGCCGGTGGGCGATGACGAACGACGTGCGCCCGTGCGCGAGTTTCGCCATCGCCTTCTGGATCAGCACCTCGGTACGGGTGTCGACCGAGCTGGTCGCCTCGTCCAGGACCAGGATCACCGGGTCGGACAGGAACGCCCGCGCGATGGTGACGAGCTGCTTCTCACCGGCGCTGACCCCGCTGCCCTCGTCGTCGATCACGGTGTCGTAGCCGTCGGGCAGGGTGCGGATGAACCGGTCGGCGTGGGCCGCCCGCGCCGCCTCCTCGATCTCGTCCCGGCTCACCTCGCGGGCCGCGCCGTACGCGATGTTCTCCGCGATGGTGCCGCCGAACAGCCAGGTGTCCTGGAGCACCATGCCGATCCCGGCCCGCAGGTCGTCCCGGGTCATCGACGCGATGTCCACGCCGTCGAGGGTGATCCGGCCGCCGGACACGTCGTAGAACCGCATCAGCAGGTTGACCAGGGTGGTCTTGCCGGCGCCCGTGGGGCCGACGATCGCCACCGTGTGGCCCGGTTCCACGGTCAGCGACAGGCCCTCGATCAGCGGCTTGTCGGGGTCGTAGCGGAAGGACACGTCCTCCAGCGCCACCCGCCCGCGCAGTTCGGCCGGACGCTGCGCCGGGACCGGATCGGCCTGCTGCTCCTCCGCGTCCAGCAGTTCGAAGATCCGCTCCGCCGAGGCGACGCCCGACTGCACCAGGTTCGCCATCGACGCGACCTGCGTCAGCGGCATGGAGAACTGGCGGGAGTACTGGATGAACGCCTGCACGTCACCGATGGACAGCGAGCCGGAGGCGACCCGCAGGCCGCCGACGACCGCCACCAGCACGTAGTTGATGTTCGACACGAACATCATCAGCGGCTGCATCACGCCGCTGTTGAACTGCGCCCGGAACCCGGCCTCGTACAGCGCGTCGTTCTGCTCGGCGAACTGCCGCGCCGACTCGTCCTGGCGGCCGAACACCTTCACCAGGGTGTGCCCGGTGTACATCTCCTCGATATGGGCGTTGAGCTTGCCGGTGGAGCGCCACTGCTGCACGAAGTGCGGCTGCGACCGCTTGCCGACCCGGGTGGCGACGACCGCCGACAGCGGCACGGTCACCAGCGCGACCAGCGCGAGCAGCCAGGACACCCAGAACATCATCGCCAGCACACCGATCACGGTGAGCAGCGAGTTGATGAGCTGGCCCAGCGACTGCTGGAGGGTCTGCCCGATGTTGTCGATGTCGTTGGTCGCCCGGGACAGCACCTCGCCGCGCTGGCGCTTGTCGAAGTACGACAGCGGCAGCCGCGACAGTTTCGTCTGCACGTCCTCGCGCATCCGGAACATGGTGCGGTTGACGGCCCGGTTGACCAGCCGGGTCGCGACGGCCATCAGCAGACCGGCGACGAGGAACACCCCGAGCGCGAACAGCAGCACCTCGCCGACCTGGCCGAAGTCGATGCCCCGGCCGGGGGTGAAGTCGGTGCTCCTGAGCATGTCGGCGACCTTGCCGTCGCCGCTCTCGCGCATCGAGTCGAGGACCTGCTCCTTGCTCGCGCCGGCCGGCATCTCGCGGCCGACGATCCCCGCGAAGACCAGGTCGGTGGCCTTGCCGAGGATCTTCGGCCCGATCACGTTCAGGCCGACGCTGAGCACGACGCAGACCAGCATCGCGTAGAGGGTGAGCCGTTCCGGCTTGAACTGGGCGAGCAGCCTCCTGCCGGACACCTTGAAGTCCAGCGAGCGGCTGTCGGGGCCGGTGCCGGCCATCATGCGCCCCATGGGCCCGGCCATCAGGCGGCCTCCGCTTCCGTGAGCTGGGAGAGCACGATCTCCCGGTAGGTCTCGTTGCCGGCCATCAGTTCGTGATGGGTGCCGGTGCCGACGACCCGGCCCTCGTCGAGGACGACGATCCGGTCGGCGTCGCGGATGGTCGCCACCCGCTGGGCGACGATCACCACGGTGGCCTCGGCGGTCTCCCGCCCGAGCGCCGCGCGCAGGGCCGCGTCGGTGGCGTAGTCGAGGGCGGAGAAGGAGTCGTCGAAGAGGTAGATCTCCGGCCGCTGCACCAGGGTGCGGGCGATCGCGAGCCGCTGCCGCTGACCGCCGGAGACATTGGTGCCGCCCTGGGCGATGGGGGAGTCGAGGCCGTTCTCCAGGCCGCTCACGAACTCCCTGGCCTGCGCCACCTCCAGCGCCTGCCACAGCTCCTCGTCGGTGGCGTCCGGGTTGCCGTAGCGCAGGTTGGTGGCGACGGTGCCGGCGAACAGGTACGGCTTCTGCGGGACGAGCCCGACGGTCCTGGCCAGGACCACGGGGTCGATGTCGGCGACGGCGACCCCGTCGACGAGGACCTCGCCGTCGGTGGCGTCGAAGAGCCGCGGGACCAGGCCGAGCAGGGTGGACTTGCCGCTGCCGGTGGAGCCGATGACGGCGGTCGTCTCACCGGGCCGCGCCACCAGGTCGACGGCCCTGAGCACCGGCTCCTCGGCACCCGGGTAGCGGAACCCGGCGCCCCGGATCTCCAGATGCCCGTGCCGGCGCAGCTCGCGCACCGCGGCCACCGGCGGGACCACCGAGGACTCGGTGTCCAGCACCTCCTGGACGCGCTCGGCGCACACCTCCGCGCGCGGCACCATCATGAACATGAAGGTGGCCATCATCACGGACATCACGATCTGCATCAGATAGGCGAGGAACGCGGTCAGATCGCCGATCTGCATCCCGCCGCTGTCGATGCGGTGGGCGCCGAACCAGACCACCGCGATCGACGACACGTTCACCGTGGTCATGACCACCGGGAACATGAAGGCCAGCAGGTTGCCGGTCTTCAGGGAGATGTCGGTCAGATCCCTGTTGGCCTCGCGGAACCGTTCCTCCTCGTAGCCGTCGCGGACGAAGGCGCGGATCACCCGGTTGCCGGTGATCTGCTCGCGCAGCACCCGGTTCACGGTGTCCAGCCGCACCTGCATCGACCGGAACAGCGGCCGCAGCCGGCGCACGATCAGCGTCACGCAGATGCCGAGCACCGGCACGACGGCGACCAGCACCGCGGACAGCGGCACGTCCAGGCCGAGCGCCATGACGATGCCGCCGACGCACATGATGGGCGCCGACACCATCAGGGTGAACGTCATCAGGGCCAGCATCTGGACCTGCTGCACGTCGTTGGTGGTCCGCGTGATCAGCGAGGGCGCGCCGAAGTGGCCGACCTCCCGGGCCGAGAAGGACTGCACCCGGTCGAAGACGGCCGCGCGGATGTCCCGGCCGAGCGCGGAGGCGGTTCTCGCCCCGTAGTACACGGCGCCGATGTTGCACACCACCTGCGCCAGCGAGATGGCGATCATCAGACCGCCGAAGGACAGGATGTAACCGGTGTCCCCCTCGACGACACCCTCGTCGATGATGTCCGCGTTCAGCGTGGGCAGGTACAGGGAGGCGCAGGTCTGAAGGAACTGGAGCAGCACCAGCAGAGCGATGGGTTTCTGGTAGGGCCTGAGATAGGTCCGCAGTAGTCGTATGAGCACGCAACGTCTCTCGAAGTCGGCGGGGAGGGGCGGGGCAGGACAGAGCCAGAGGCATTGGTTGCCCCTGGCCCCTATCGTGGAACACTCCCCCCGCGTTACCTCAACCGATTAATCCGAGAGCGGTGCGCCGACAGTCGGCTCTTGGTGCGCCGACCGTCGGTTTTTACTGCCGGAACGCGCCGGTCTACTGCCGGAACGCGCCGGGGTGGGTCTGCTCGCGCACCGACACGTACTGCTGGCGCACCGCCTGCCCCACGGCCAGCTCGTCGCCCGGATCGAACACCTGCGCGGCCGGTCCCTGCCAGAGCGGCGGGGTCCGCGGGTCCAGCGTGCCCTGCTTCGCCCCGAGCGCCCACGCGGCCTGCCGCGCCGCCCCGATCGCCGCGTAGTCCGCGGGCTGCGGTACGACGATCTGCGCGCCGAACAGCGGAGGCGCCGCCGCCTGCACGGCCGGCAGCTCGGCCGCCGCGCCCAGCAGGAACACCCGCCGTACGTCCACACCGCGCCCGCGCAGCACGTCCAGCGCGTCCGCGAGGCCGCACAGCATGCCCTCGAACGCGGCCCGCGCGAAGTGCTCGGGCTTCATCGACTCGCGCCGCAGGCCCATCAGGGTGCCGGCGGTGTGCGGCAGGTTCGGCGTGCGCTCGCCCTCCAGATAGGGGAGCAGGACCAGCCCGTGCGAGCCCGGCGTCGACTTCATCGCCAGCTCGGAGAGGGTCTCCAGATCGGGCGCGCCGAGCAGCTCGGCGGCGCCGCGCAGGGTCCGTACCGCGTTGAGGGTGGTGACGACCGGCAGATGCATGCCCGTCGCGTCCGCCAGCGAGGTGATCATGCCGCTCTGGTCGACGAGCGCCTCGCGGTGCACGGCCATCACCGAGCCGGAGGCGCCCAGGGACACCACCGCGTCCCCGAGACCGATGCCGAGACCGAACGCGGCGGCCATGGTCTCGCCGGTGCCCGCCGAGATCAGCAGCCCCTCCGGGGTCGTACCGGCCGCGTCGGAGGGGCCGATCACCTCGGGCAGCAGGGCCTGATGACCGAGCGCCAGCTCGACCAGGTCGGGCCGGTAGCCGCCGGTGGCCGCGGACCAGTAACCGGTGCCGGAAGCCCCGCCCCGGTCGGTGGTTCTGCGCACCGGCCGCCCGAGGAGCTGCCAGACCAGCCAGTCGTGCGCCTGGAGCAGGACGGCGGTGCGCAGCGCGGCCTCGGGTTCGTTCTTCGCGAGCCAGCGCAGCTTGGTGACCGGCTGCGCGGCCTGCGGCACACAGCCGACGGCCTGTGCCCATGCCTCGCGGCCGCCGAGCGCGTCGATCAGATCGGCGGCCGCGACCTGCGCCCGCTTGTCCCCGCCGACCATCGCGGGCCGCACGGTGGTGCCCTGCGCGTCCAGCGGCACGAGCGCGTTCTGCTGCGAGGAGACCCCGATGGCCTGGACGCCTTCGAGCAGCCCCCCGCCGGCGGCCTCGCCGAGGGACAACAGCCAGGCCTGCGGATCGACGTCGCTCGGCCGTGCCCCACCCGCCGGACCGTCGATCGGATGCGGTGCGTAGCCCTGCCTGAGCACGGCGCCGGAGTCGGCGTCGCAGACGACGATACGAGTGAAATCGGGCGAACTGTCCAACCCGGCGACTATCCCCATGGCCAAAATTCTGCCGCACGGCACGGGGTGAACGCGCCGGGCGGTGAGCCGGCCGGGTGGAGTCAGGTGTTACTCGTACCCCAGTCGTCCCCGCCGCCGTCGTGGGAGCTGCGCTCCCGCAGCGACCGCACCCGGCCCGCGACCGCCTCCGGCATCCGCTCGCCGACCTTGACACTCACCGTGTGGTACGCCACTCCGGCGTAGTGCCGGCCCTGCTGGGCGGCCGTCTCGGCGGTGTTGCGCACGGCGGGGTTCTGCGCGACCTGGCGCGCGGACTTCTTCAACTGCTCGTAACGCTCCCGCCCGGCCCGCGTGCCCAGTACATAACCCACGGCGAGTCCGACGACGAACGTGAGCCGGTAGCGCATGACAGCCACCCTCTCCCTTGTGTAGGTCCCTGGCACGGTCAGCGGCGCCGGGGGGAACCGATTGGCGGAGCACCCCCCTGCTTGCGCTAATGTATGTGTCGCAGCGAGCGAGCGCCCCCTGGCGAATACCCAGGTAGGTACGTTCGATGCAACGAGGCATTCCTCCGTAGCTCAATTGGCAGAGCAGCCGGCTGTTAACCGGCAGGTTACTGGTTCGAGTCCAGTCGGGGGAGCTCGGTCCTCCGTAGCTCAATTGGCAGAGCAGCCGGCTGTTAACCGGCAGGTTACTGGTTCGAGTCCAGTCGGGGGAGCATCGTGAACGAGGACCCCTAGAGGGTCCTTTTTCATGTGGTGTCACGCCGCTCGGCCGGGTGCCGCCCCGACCGGGAACCGCGCAGGCCGCAGCGCTGTCTCCATGGTCATGCAAGGTCGACCAGCCGGAGCGTGAGATCGTATGAGCGGCTATGCTGCGGCAGACGGCGCGCACACATGTACGCGACACGCCGCTATGGGGCGGTAGCTCAGCCGGTTAGAGCAGCGGACTCATAATCCGTCGGCCGTGGGTTCGAGTCCCACCCGCCCCACCACCAGCTACGCGGGAAGAATCGATCTGCCTGGCAACTCCGCGAGCGAAACAGCGAGTCGAGTGACGTCTGGGCATCCTCACGCATCTCCCTTGAACGGTCTTGCGCTCAGCGTCCGCACGCAATGTTGGCGATGTATCTTGAGTGCATACATTGCGGATGTTGGAGGTGTCTGGTGTCCGTCACTCAGATCGATCTCGACGACGAGGCGCTGGCCGAGGCCATGCGGCTCATGGGTGCCACGACGAAGAAGGAGACCGTCAACGCGGCTCTTCGGGACTATGTGGCGCGGATCAAGCGGCTCGAGGCAGCAGAGAAGTTGGCCGCGCGAGGTGCGCGTGGCGAGTTCGAGAAGGCCGCAGCGGCGCGTGACGCCGAGAAGCGTGCGCGACGCGGGGCCTTCGAGTGATCACGTACCTGGTGGATACCTCGGCTCTGTGGCACTTGTTCCGCACCCCGGGCGCACTGCGCCCCTGGGAGGGACACATCGCCGCCGGGGTGTTCCACCTCTGCGAGCCGACGCGGACCGAATTCCTCTACTCGGCAACCAGCTCCTCTCACCGAGACGAGCTGGCAGAAGAACTGGACGCGCTCTGCCTGCTCTCCCCGGTTCCGAAGAACGCCTGGCGCTGGGTCGACACCGCCCAGTACAAGCTGACACAGCGGGGCCAGCACCGGGCGGCCGGCGCGATCGACCTGTTGGTGTGCGCGACTGCCGTGCACCACGGGCACACCGTTCTCCACGTGGACAATGACTTCGCGACAGTCGCCGGAGTCCTCAAGGAAGTTCAGCAGCGAGACGCGCGAATCTGATCATCCTGCCGCATGTGTGTGTCTGTCGGGCACGCCGCTCAGCGTGTGGCCTGGAGGTACTTCAGGACGGCGAGTACGCGTCGGTGGTCGTCCGGTGACTGAGGCAGGTTCAGTTTCTGGAGGATCTGCCGGACATGGGCTTCCAGCGTCTTGGGACTCATCGACAGCTTCTCGGCGATGGCCGCGTTGGAACGCCCCTCGGCCATGAGCGCCAACACTTCGAGCTCTCTCGCGGTGACGCCCGCGAGAGGGCCGGGGCCGCGCGGCCGTCGCATCAGCGTGGTCACGATCGTGGGGTCGATGACGCACTCGCCCTCGACGACGCGGCGCAACGCGTCGACGAGCAGGGCGACGTCCGACACACGCTCCTTGAGGAGGTACCCGAGGTTTTCGGGCGCGTCGCTGATCAGACGCATCGCGTAGTGCGCCTCGAGGTACTGCGACAGGACGAGCACGCCGATGGACGGGTTCATGGACCGCAGCTTGTGGGCCGCGACGATGCCCTCGTCCGTGTAGGTCGGCGGCATTTTGATGTCCACGATCACCGCGTCGGGCACAGCGGTGTCGAGCTTGTGCATCAGCGTGGCCGTGTTGTCGGCGGTGGCCACCACCTCGCAGCCGGCCTCTGTGAGCAGCCGAGCCAAGCCGTCACGGATCAGCATCGAGTCGTCCGCGATCACGATCCTCATCGGACGCGCGTTCACGATCTTCATCCCACTCCGCTCCCTCGGTCGGGATCCTGGCCACGAGCAGTGTCCCGCCCGCGACACCACCGCCGACAGTGATGCTGCCACCCAGAGCCTCGACCCGGTCGGCGATCCCGCGCAGCCCCGAGCCCTCGGCGTCGGCACCGCCGCGGCCGTCGTCCGTCACGCGCACCACGACATGGCCCGCCTCACCGACGACCTCCACGCTCGCCCCGGTCGCGGCCGCGTGCTTGGCGACGTTCGTCAGTGCCTCGGCGCACACGAAGTAGGCGGCCGCCTCGATCGGGGGCGGCAGCCGTTCGACGCCGACCGTCACCGAGACCGGCAGCCCCGCCCGCTCGGCGAGCAGCGGCAGTGCGGTGCCGAGCCCGCCGGTGGTGAGGCTCCGCGGCCTGACCCCCTGGGCGAACTGGGCGAGCTCGCACAGGGCGGTGGCCACCTCGGCCCGTACTTCCTCCAGTACGGCGTGCAGTTCGTCGCCCGACTCGGCCTCGAGGGCGGCGAGGTGGAGCCGCGCCTGGACGAGATGGCGTTGCGCTCCTGCGGCCAGCTCCGCTTCCAGCGCCCGCCGCTGGGCGTCCGCCGCCTCGACGATGCGACGGCGTGACGCGGCGAGCTCAGCCATCCGAGCGCGGGCCTCCGCCCTCATCCGCGCGTTGGCGACGGTCAGGCGCAGCGCCGCGACGGCCCCGCGAACCAGCTGCGGATCGTCGCGTACGGCGGGGTCGTGGATGAGGACGGCGACGGGCTCCCCGTCGTCCTCGACGGTCGTGGTCACTCGCCCCGCGGTTCGCCGCGCCACGTCGAGCGGCCGGCCCTGCTCGTCGAGGTATGTCTGCTGCCACGGCACCCAGTAGCCCAGCGTCAGGCCAGGATCGCCCAACGCCCTTGCGAGTTGGACCTGCAACCCGTCCGTGTCCGTGCGATGGCCGAGCTGAGTGACGAGGTCGGAGACGGTGGCCTCGGTCCAGCGCCCGTACAGCAGATCCACCGTCAGCCAGATCGCCACCAGGCAGACAGCCGCGTCGTAGACCAGCAGGACAGCGCGGTCGGCGCCCCACCCCAGCAGCACGTTGGCGCTGCCCAGGGCCAGCACGCCGGCGAAGACGAGCGCGGCGGCCAGCGCCGACCGCCCAGCCCTTCTGGCGGGTCCCGATGTCCGGGCGAAGACGTCCAGGGCCGCTGTGACGACGAGAGCCGACAGCCCCACGGTCAGCCCCGGGGCCCGCGCGAAACCCTCGTAGACCGTGGCCGCACAGGCGGCGAGCACCACGACAGCGGTCGGCCGCCGGTGGAGCCGACCGGTCGGATAGGACAGGTGCAGATGGACCAGCGGCGCCCGGTGGAGGAACACCAGGCCGGGCAGTGCGCTGCCCAGGAACCAGCACACCCCGGCCAGCGCCATGAGGGGGCCGACGCGGCTGCGCCGCCTGCCCGCCCAGGCCGCCGCGCCCGATCCGAGAAGCGCCGCACCGACCGCCGTATCGGCCAGGGACAACACCCGGTCCGGCATGGTCAACTCACCCCACCAGCGCCAGGAGCGCGGTGCGCGACAGATCGTCCTTGGGGATGAATCCGCGAGCGGCACTGTGGTCGAGCCGGCCCGAGTACGCCGTGGCGTCGCGGCTGGAGGTGAGGATGACCGCGGGCCGCTCCCGCCCGCCCTCGGTCAGGCGCGCGCAGACCTCGAAACCGTCGAGGTCGGGCAGCACGATGTCCAGCAGCACGATCTGGGGGTCCAGCAGCTCGGCCGCGACGAGGGCCGATGCGCCGTCTGCGGCCTCCCCGACCACGTCGAAGCCCTCCGCCTTCAGCAGTGCCCTGGCGAAGGTACGGAAACCTGTGTGATCGTCCACGATCAGAAGCGTCGGCGCCACGGTCCGATGGTGACAGCATGGCGGGCGGCGGCACATCAGGGCTGCCCCCGAGGCGTCTCGGCGCCACCTCGGCGCCCGCTCAACGGGCCACCGCCTCCTTGACCCAGGGCTGCTCGGAGCCACCGAAGGTCACGGCATAGCCTCCGCAGTCCGTGCAGTCGCCGAAGTCGAAACGGTCGAAGGTGAGCCGGTCGCCGTCGAGGCGGAAGGTGGCGTCGACCGTGAACGACCCGGCGAGATGGATCCGGTCGCGGAACGTCTGGTAGGGCCACCGCTCGGTCTCGCCGTCGGGGTCGGTCTTGGTGAGGATCCCGTTCTCGAAGGCGAGGGTCCACATGCCGTTCGGCGGACGCTCGGTCCAGGTCTCGTCCCCCGTCCGGTGCCGCCAGTCCCCGTCGGCCATCGTGCGCGTCCACGTTCCCTCGAGCGGGCCGGCCGTGGTGGACGTGGCGGGGCACGAGGCGGTGTCGGGTCCCACGCCCGTCGTGTCCTTGAGGTACTGGATCTGCTCCAGCCAGTCCGCCGTGCGGGGGTTCTCGCGCAGTCCGGCGTAGACCGGCTCCAGGGCCGATCTCATGGCCTTGAGGTCGGCCGAGGACGCCGACGGGAACTTCATGCCCAGCCTGCACAGGGTGGGTGCGGACTGCCGGTCCTCGGCCCGGGAGACGTCCACCGCCTGGGTGACCGTCTCCTTGAACGCCCTGGTGAGGAGGGCCCGTTGCTGTGGGGAGAGCCTGCTGTGGGCCGCCTTGCCCATGACGACCACGAGGGGGCGCGGCCACAGATCGACGTTGCCGGTCACGTACTTGGCATCGCGGTCGTGATGCCGGCCGACGACCGCGCCGAGCGGCATCTGGGCGCCGCCGTAGGACGTGAGATCGGTGCTCGCCGGTGCCGTGACGGGAATCGCCCCGAGGGCTCGCAGGCTTTCGTCGATCAGCGCCGAGTCC
Source organism: Streptomyces sp. CAI-85 (assembly GCF_013363615.1). Taxonomy (NCBI): domain Bacteria; kingdom Bacillati; phylum Actinomycetota; class Actinomycetes; order Kitasatosporales; family Streptomycetaceae; genus Streptomyces; species Streptomyces sp. CAI-85. The sequence continues at coordinate 59,761 of NZ_JAANNX010000031.1, forward strand.
TGGCTGACGATCTTCTTGCCTTTGAGAGCGTCCGGGTTCACCAGGGGCTCGCGGATGCCCACCAGCCGCATGAGCGGTCCCGGCAGCACGCCGATGCCGACCACACCGGCCTTTCGCACGCCGGCGAGCATCTTCGCCGGAATGCCGGCCTCGAACACCTTCGCCTCCAGCTCGTAACTGTCCACCAGCAGGGGCGCCAGCAGTGCCTGGAAGTCCGTGACGCCGACCCGGTCGAACGAGCGGGCTCCCACCCAGGCCATGTCGGCCTTGCCCTTGCCGATGTCGTCGAGTGTCGCCACGTCCGGCCGGGCCTCTCCCTCTCGCCACTCGTTGCGGAACTCGATCCTGATCGTCCCCTCGGACAGCCGGTCGACGCGCTCGGCCCAGGCCACCAGCTGGGGTGGCTCGACGGCTCCACCCGGGTTGGCGAGGGTGAGCACGGTGGCCTCGGCGCCGGCGTGTCCTCCGGCCCGGTCGGCCGGCGGAGCCGAGCACCCCTGTGAGACCAGCAGCGCTCCCACAACCGCCGTCGCAGCGGCCCATGTTCCTCGTATCCGCCGTTTCACGGGCACCTCCTGTTCGATGCCCATGAGGTTAGGGACGTTCCCCGAGCGGGGCATCGGGGGTGTCCCGGCGAAGCGTGACGGCCGGGATCAGGGACAGCCCTCTGTCGGAACCATGCCCGTTCCGGGACCATCGTCCCGACAGAAGAGCGATGCGCCTGCCGGAGAAGTGCCGATGCCGATACGCCTGCTGCTGTTCGGTCTGGGAGTCGCTCTCAGCGGGGTCACCGTGGTGATCGCCCGGGCGGAGCGGGGCTTCTCGACGGCGCTCACGACGTCGTACGGCCCGGCCGCCCTGCTGGGTACCGGCTGGGCCCTGCTGATCGGCGCTCTCGTCGTCGGCCGGAGAACCTCCGCCGGACGAACGGGACCGCTGCTGTTCCTCGCCGCCTACGCCTGGTTCCTGCCGGAGTGGGACAATCCGGGGACGACCTCGTCGGTCGTGTTCTCCCTCGGTCTCGCCCTCGACGCGGCCTGCCCGGCGGTGGTGGGCCACCTGGCGCTCGCCCACGCCGGCGGCCGCCTCGGATCGTGGCCCGCCCGCGTGCTCGCGGTGGCAGGCTACGGGATCACCGTCGGCGTACAGGGCGTCGGCGCGGCCCTGTACTTCCGGCCTCAGACGCAAGGCTGCTCGGAGTGCCCGCGAAACTGGTGGTCGATCGCCGACGACCCGGCTCTCGCACACAGGATCGCGTCGCTGGGCGTACAGGCGGGCACGGTCTGGCTCCTGGCACTCGTCGGCTTCCTCGCCTGCCGCCTGCTCACCGCGAGTCCTGCCGTACGACGGTCCACCGGCCTGCCGACGCTGTGCGCCCTCGGCTACTTCACGGCCGTGTCCGCCTTCTACCTCCGCAGCCTGGACCGCGGCTTCCTCGGCTCCGACGCCCGCGACGGCCGACTGTGGCTGGTGCAGGCCGGGACGCTGTGCCTGCTGGCGGCCGCGTCGATCGGGGAAGTCGTCCGGGCCCGGCTCAGGCAGCGCGAGCTGACCCGTCTGGTGATCGACCTGGGTGGTACGGCCTCCCCGAACGGATTGCGCGACGCGATCGCCGGACGGCTCGGCGACCCGGACCTGGAGATCGCCTATCCCGTCGGTGCCGACAACCGGCTCGTCGACGCGGCGGCCGACCCGGTCGTCCTGCCTCCGCCGAACGGCAGAACGGCCACCACGCTGCGCCGGGGTGACTCCCACATCGCCACCCTGATCCACTCGCCGGGCCTGCTGGACAGCCCGAATGCGATCGACGACCTCCTGTCCGGCGCTCATATGGCCCTTGAGCACGAGCGCCTGCATGCGGAGAGCCTCGCCCAACTGGCAGCCCTGCGCGCCTCGGGCGCCCGCATCGTCATGGCCGGCGACGAGGAGCGGCGGCGTCTGGAGCGCGACCTCCACGACGGCGCCCAGCAGCGCCTCGTGGGCCTGGCCCTGGGGCTGCGGCTGCTCAGAATGCGCATGACGGCTCCTCCTGCACCCCGGTTGGATCTGGCCGAGGCGGAGCTCGAAGGGGCCATCTCCGAGCTGAGGCGGCTGGCCCGCGGACTCCACCCCGTCCTGCTGAAGGAGGCCGGTCTCGCCGTCGCCCTCGAAGCACTGGGTCAGACCCGGGACCTTCACATCGAGGATGCCCCGAGCGTGCGCTACTCCGACGTCCTGGAGTCCACGGTGTACCTGACGGTGGCCCGGCTGAGCAGGGACAGGCCGGCGAGGGTGTCCGTCGCCGGCCGCGACGGACGGCTGATCGCCCATGTCACGGTGACAGGCGAGCTGCCGGACCTCGCCGACCTGGCCGATCGCATCACCACACTCGACGGGGTGCTCGCCTCCCGCACCGAGCACGGCGAGACCCGCGTCACCGCCCAACTTCCCCTGCGCCGCACGGACCTTGTCGCCACCGCCGAATGACAGTGGTGACTCCGGTCGGCGGCCGGGCAGTCGCCGACGGCGGCGGACAGGCCCTGCTGACGGCGGTCCACTGCGGCGTGGCAGCGCTGGTCGCGGCTCTCGTGGGAAGGGCGTAGCCGGTCGCACCGTTCGTCATGCAGCGGGCGGAGGACCCTGCGCGGGGAGACGATCCAGAGCTCGCCCTGGCTAGGGTGCGGGCATGGCAAGCCTCGATCACCCTCGGCTCTCCGGGCTGGGGCGGAATCCGGCGGCCCCTCGGGACGTCCTGATACGCCTGGCCGCGCACGGCGCCGGGCGGCACGGGGTGGCGTTGCGGCGCGGGCGGCTGGAGGACGCCGTGGTCGAGGCGCTGTTGACGCACGGCGGCGGCGACAGCGCGGTTGGCCTGCACGGGGACCGGATCTCCCCGGCGATGCGCCGCAGCATCGCCGCGCATCCCGATCCGGCGATCCGGGACGCGTTCCCGGCCTTCGTCCGCGGCATGGTGGAGCGCGAGGTGTCGATCGGCATCGACGCCCTGGAGGAGGCATACGGCCGACCCCGAACCGCACTCGTCGGCGCACCGAGTCCGAGCCTGCGGGCCGCGGTCGCCCGCGCCTGGTACGACCGCCCTCTCGCGGTGCAGGCGGCACTGCTCGCCGACCCGGACCCGAAGGTCCGCGCGACCGCCACGGAGCCCGAACGACCGGGTGTCCCGCCCGAGTGGAGGGACCGCTGCCTGGCGGACCCCGCCGTGCGCGTCAACGTGGCGCGCCATGTGCCGTTCACGGCGGAGCAGTTCGGGCGGCTCGTCCAGGGCGGGGACCTGGAGGTTCACCGGGCCGTCGCCGAGAACCCGCACCTGCCGGCGGAGACGGTCGCCCGTCTCCTGCACATCGACGACCCGCACGTACGGGTCGGAGTGGCGCGCAGCCGCCATGTGGACGGAGAGACCCGGGACCGCCTGTACGCCCTGGTCGAAGCCGAACGCGCGGCCGGGGACATCGAGGCCGAGATCGCCCTGACCTGGAACTCCCCCGGCCCGACCTGGCTGCGCGAAGCGCCCCTCCACGAGCGGCTGACCTACCTGGACTGCCCGCACACGGAATTCCGGCGCGCCCTGGCCTTCTGCCGTGACCTGCCCGAAGAGGCGTGGCGCCGCTTGGACGACGACCCCGAACTCGCGGTCCGCCGCGCCGCCGCCCGCCGTCCGGACACCCCACCTGACGTCCTGGAACGTCTGGTACGCGCCCACGGCGACGTCTTCCACATCCGCCCCCTGCACGTCGACCACCCCAACTTCCCCCGCCACCTCCTGCGCACCTTCACCGACGAACCGACCCCGAACGCCCGCTACCTGGCCCTCCAGGACCCGGAACTCCCCGTCCCGGACCTCCACCGACTGGCCACCGCCGCGGAACCCTTCCTCCGCAGAGGAGTCGCACGCCACCCCAACATCACGGCCACGCTGCTGGAAGACCTCCTCTCGGACCCGGACCCCCAGGTCACGGACGAGGCCGCGGCCAACGCCACGCTGCCACCGCCCCGTATGTACCGGATCCTGGATGCGGCGGGCTTGTGACCCTCTGAGGGGCTCAGAGTTCCGGGGCGAGCAGTGTCAGCCGCAGCAGCGCGACGGCGGCCAGGAGCGCGGGCACGCCGTACCACCAGCGGCGCAGCCACTCCGCTTTGACGAACACCCAGGTCAGGAGCGCGGTGAGAGCGGAGAGCGCCAGGCCGAACCCGGCCGCGAAGTCCGAGTGCGCGACGGTTTCGTGGTCCCAGGGGCCGACGGGATCGGCCAGATACGCGACGACGACCAGGTACCCCGTGGCGAGATGACCGGCGGTCAGGACGAGCCCGCACACAAGGGAGCCGAACCCGGACCAGGCCCGGGCAGGACGAGTGGACGGAGGTGCCGAAGTGTTCACCCGGGTGCTTCCTTCGCTTGATCCCGTTCTGGTCGAAGCCCCAGGGTGCCATTCACGCTTCGAAGCCGAGACCCCCTGCGTACCTCACCAGAACCCACTTCTCCGGGAGAACCCCCTTGGCAACCCACCGCCTGACCGAACTGCCGGCCGACGTGCTGAAGTTGATCGAGGAAGCCGTGGGTCCCGTGGTCGCCGTCGAGATGGTGGGGGCCGGGCACAACAGTGAGATCGCTGCCCGGCTGCGTCTGGGCAGCGGAGGCTCCGTCTTCGTCAAGGGACTGAGTCAGGACCATCCGCGCGTCTGGACTCAGCGGCGTGAGGCCGACGTCAATCGCGCGACCTGCGGACTTGCCGCCGCTCTGCTACGGCATATCCGGCGAGGTGGGTGGGACCTTCTGGTCTTCGAGGACCTCGGGGGACGGCACGCCGACTACTCGCCGGGATCCCCGGACACCGCGCTCGTGCTGCGGGCCATGGGGAGTCTTGCCTGCGCCGTGGAGCCTCCGGATGTCGAGATCAAGAGCATGCCGCAGCGCATGAGCGGCTATGTCACGGAGCCTGGCGACGTGCGGTTCTTCGAGGGGCGGGCCCTGCTGCACACGGACTGGAAACCGGACAACGTCCTCGTCACCGACGGGCGTGCCCGGCTTGTGGACTGGGCGTGGGCCTCCAGTGGGGCGTCCTGGATCGACCCCGCGCTGTGGGTGATCTGGCTCATCGTCTCCGGGCACAGCGCAGGGGAGGCCGAGTGCCTGGCCACGCTTCACCCCGACTGGAACAGCACACCGGCGCACCACATCGACGCCTTCGCTCGCGCCCAGGAGCGGTTGTGGGAGTCGATCGCGCGTGCCGACAGGCCCCACGAGTGGACGCGCCAGGTGCATGCTGCCGCGGTGGCCTGGGCGGGGTACCGGCGGTGAGGGCCGCCGGAGTAGTCCGTCGGCTGTTGCTTGCCCACCGAAGTGGGTCACGCTTCGCCGGGTGCCTCCTCGTTCAGGAGCGCGGCTAGCTGGTCGGCGAGTTCGCGGAGGTGGTCTGCGTGCGCATCGAGGGTCGAGGCGAGGTCGTACAGGCCGACGGGGTCGAGCGTGCGGGCGTAGCCGTCCTGCGCGACGTACACGCCCAGGGTGCGTCCCTGCGGCCTGCTGGCGCAGGGTGCCTGGCCGAGAGACGCGGTCCACAGCAGTTCACCGTCATGGGTGAGCTGATGCTCCGACCCTGTGTGGCAGAGGTCGACGCGGTAGCTGTCGGGGCGGTGGTCGGCGTGGCCGACGCACCACGCCGGTTCCGGCAAGATGACGTCGCCGTGGTCCAACGTGGCCAGGACGACGGTGCGGGGCTCCTCATTCACTGGCACTTACTCCGTTCGTCATCCTCACCCTGTGCCTCAGGCTGTCATGGGGAGCAGCGCGTGGCCGAACGCCTGGAGAAAGACGGTGCGCTGGGTGACGGGTGGTGGTATGAGGAGGCGGCTCGATTCTCAGCCGCCTGTTCGATCGTCAGGCGGTCACGCGGCGTTCGTGCAGATGATTTCGTCCCGCGGTGTGTAGTGCGTGTGGAACGGTTCCCGCTTTACTTCCTTGCCGTTCTGGTGGAAGACGCGGTCCACCTCGACGTCGAAGCCCTCCAGGGGGGTTTGCGGGACGCAGGCCGGGGTGTTGTTCACCTTGTGGGCCGGCTGGTGGATGTCGGTGTGGGGCCCGTCATGGCGACGTTCAATGTGTGCTTGGACATCGATGCTGCGGCCGCTAAGTTGGCAGGCACGCTCGGTGCGAAGCGGGAGATCGTGTGGCTGCCGATTGCCGAGCTGCCGCAGCCGGACCGGCCGCCGGGTGGAGGGCAGGCGGAGAACTACGGATTCCACCTCGCCGGCAAGCCGGTGCGCCACACCCTCCATGCGAGCGCGGCTTGGTTCGCGACCAAGCAGAATCGGACCGGGTCGCCGGTCGCGGTTGGATCATGGGATGCCGTCGAGGGGTAGCCGGCGGTACCCAGAGGTTGGACAGCAGGCCCTCGTCATCGCAGGTGGCGGGGCCTTTTTGCTGGCTCGCTGTTGGCCCGACGCCCGGAACGGCCTGTGTTTCGGCGGCACGTGACGGCATGACGAGGGGTACGCAGATCGTAAGTACGCATCGGTGACCAGCGCTTTCCGGCCCTGTCTGGCACAGGGCGGCACACTCCGGAACAGGGCGTAGTGCCGCCACCGGAGACTCATAGCCTGTCGGCCGTCGGCCGAGTCGCCTGTCCCACTCTGTCGCCTTCGTGCTGCGGTTCAGAAGACGTCAGCGGTCGCGTTGCCGTGTAGTACAGGCAGCAGGAGATCCGGATGCGGGCCGGTCAGTTCGGCTTCCGCGTCCTTGCAACTGTCCGCTACGGAGCGCCGGGCGGCCAGCGATCGGTACAGCCGCCTCGTGAATGTCCGGGCTTGCCCGTCGTCCATGGCATGCGGCCAGCTGATCACCGTTGTCACGGCCGACGCCATCTCGGCGGCCAGCGCGGTGGAGCCGCAGAAGTTCAGCACAGCGAGGTGGGGCGGGCGGCGGACACGACAGATCTGCGCGCACAACGTCTCGTACGGGATGCAGAGGTCTCCGTTCTCCTGGGTGAGGTGGATCCCACCGAACGAGCTGTGCGCCGCGATGTGCAGGACCATCGGCCCGTACGCGTCCAGGGCGGGGCAGATTTCGGCGAGTCCGACCGAGGCCATTTCGGTCAGCTGCATATGGCTCGCGGCGACGGCCTGCCGGATGCACGCCGCCTCGGCGCCGAATGCGTTGCGTCCAGGGCTTGGATCACCGGAGACGAACAGAACTTTCGAGGCGATGCCTGTTGGGGCGAGGGCTCCCACATCGTGGGCCGGCGACGGCATGGTGCCCGAGAAGAGGGAGTGCTGCGACGAATGGGCGGAGATCGAGGGTGACCATGCCTGATTCATCAACTCCGATGTGGGTGGTCGGGGGCGATTGGTCGCAGGGGCCAGGGGGCCCCGGGGCAGTTGGCCGACGGTTCCGGTCGACGCGGTGGGTGGTGGAGGCTCTGGGCGCGGCTTCGCGGTCGTCTCTCGCATGCGGTGCAGGAGTTCTTCCTGCGGGATACCGAGGGCACGGGTGACGTCCGGCCAGGTCACGCCGTCGGTGCGATGTCGCTGTACGGCTTTGATGGCCGCGTCGAGAGCATCTTGCAGGGCTCGGTAGCCGGGTGCTGAGCGGTACAGCCGACCCAGGGTCCCGAGGTACGTGATCTCTTCCACCGTGAGTTTTCGCGGTGGTATGGAGCGCGGGTGACCTCCCTCATCCCGCATCGGAGGCGGTTTCGCTTTGCGGAGCCGAAGCGGCAGCCGTGAGGTCGGTGGCCAGCTGGAGCAGCGTGGCCGCATGGTCCGGATGGCGCTGGGCAAGTCGGCGGAGGCGGGCCGCGCCGGCCCCTCGCTGGACTTCGGAGCCCCCCGCCGCGGCTTGCTCGATGAGGTCGGCGGCGGAGGGGGCGTCGGCGTCGGGAGCCGCCTCGGATCGCGGTGACTCGGCTGGTGGCGGGGCGGAGAAGACCGTGTGTACGGCGAACAGGTAAGGAGTGACGAACGGCAGCTTCGTCAGGGCTGGGGACGCGAGAAAGAGCGGGCGGAGTGCGTCCGGTTGGCCCTGCTCGACGAACTCCATGGCTGTGTCGACTGCCGTTGCGGGATCAGTGATCGCGTCGTAGACCTCGGGTGCGGGAAGGATGTCGGTGAGTTGGAGGATGGCCAGGTGCTGGCGGGACGCCGGGTCGTCCCCGTGAGCGGTGAGCAGCTCGCGTACGCGAGGGTCGTCGCGCAGTCGAGGATGGCGGCTGAGGAATTCCAAGTCTTCCGGCCAGGTGGAGGTGGCGAGCCACTCTTCGACCAGATCGGACCTGGTGTTGTCTTCGCGAAGTTCTTCAAGTACCTGGTCAATGCCTCGCTCGTGTGCGGCGTCGAGTACGGCTGCGAGGTCGCTGAGACCGGTGGCTTCCGGGTACAGCGCACGCGTGAGGTCGAGAGCGGCTCGGCCTTCAGACGTCGTGAGGACCGGATAGGTCTGCTGGATGTAGGTCTCCTGCTCGGGCCAGCTTCGGGTGGAAAGCCAGCCGTTGAAACGGTCGATGGTCTCGGGCGGGAGTTCGTCCTTCGCCCAGGCGGGCAGGGTGGGGAGGGCTGACTCCAGCGATTGGCGTGCCAGTTCGTGTCTGCTCAGTTCTTCGGTGAGATCACGAACGGCACGGCGGGAACGCCCGGCCTCGGTGGCTTCGGTGACTGTGTCCGCGCGTTGCGCAGCGGAGAGGAGATCTGCCACCGCGCCGGGGTGATCGTCGTGGAGGTGGCGCCACCGGGCACGTGAGACGAGTAGTTCGGCTTGAGGGCCGGAGGGGAGTTCCGAGATCGCTTGGTCGTAGGTGCGCATTGCTGCGTCGTGGTCCCCGGTGTTGCTCTGGTGGTTGGAGAGGTTGTTGAGGGCTCCGGCGAGGTTGGGGAGGAAGGCTGTGGGGTTGGTCTGGGTGAGGGTGCGGTAGGTCTGGACGGCT